>JABURR010000074.1 GCA_014762635.1 Paracoccaceae bacterium | reverse complement strand
GCCCAGAAATGCGGCGGCGTCCACATGAAGATCAGCGCGAACATCAGCACGCTTTCGATCGAGACGCCGCCGGTGGCGACGGCCCAGCCGATCATCGGGGGGAAGGCCCCGGCGGCGCCGCCGATCACGATGTTCTGCGGCGTCGAACGCTTGAGCCACATGGAATAGACGACGGCATAGAAGAAGATGGTGAAGGCCAGCAGACCGGCGGCCAGCAGGTTCGCGGCCAGCGCCAGCATGATCACGGCAAAGACCGACAGCGTCAGCCCCACGGCCAGCGCCTCGTCGGCGGTGACCTTGCCGGCGGGCACCGGGCGCTTGGCGGTGCGCCGCATGACACGGTCGATATCGGCGTCCCACCACATGTTCAGCGCGCCCGAGGCACCTGCCCCCACGGCGATGAACAGGACAGAGGCGAAACCGACGATCGGATGCACGCCCACCGGCGCGACCAGAAGCCCGACCAGCGCCGTGAACACGACAAGCGACATCACGCGCGGCTTCAGCAGGGCGAAGTAATCGCCGAAGCCCGCTTCCTTTTCATGTTCAAAGGCACTGATGTCGGTCATGGCTCAGATCCATTGCACCGGGCCGCTGGGAACGCGGCCCGGCCCTGCATCACTTACTCGGCCGAGGCCACTTCGAGGGCGCGCGGCTTGCCCGCGTACTCGTCGATTGCGCGGTCCAGCCAGGCTTCGTATTCGGCTTCGCTCACCACTTTCACGGTGATCGGCATATAGGCATGGGCCTGGCCGCAAAGTTCCGAACACTGGCCGAAGTAGACGCCTTCCTTCTCGGCCTTGAACCAGAGCTGCGCGAGGCGGCCCGGTACGCCATCCTGCTTCACGCCGAAGGCGGGGATGGTCCAGCTGTGGATCACGTCACCGGCGGTGACCTGCATCACGACGGTCTTGTTGACCGGAACCACGACGGCGGTGTCGGTGGCCAGAAGGTATTCCGACTGCGAGTAGCCGTAGTCTTCCAGCTCGTCCCGGGCCAGCATGTAGCTGTCGAAGCCGAACTCGTGATCGGGGTATTCGTAACCCCAGTACCACTGGTAGCCGGTCACCTTGATGGTCACGTCGGCCTCGGGGATGATCTGCTGCTTGAACAGGGTCGGAAGCGAGAACGACCCGATGAACACCAAGATGAGGATCGGCACCACGGTCCAGGTGACCTCGATCGGGGTGTTGTGGGTGAAGCGTGCCGGCTCGGTGTTGGCGCGACGGTTGAAGCGCACGATCACATAGACCAGCAATGCCACGACGAACAGAACGATCGCGGTGATGATGTAGAGCACCATCCCGTCGAGCCACTGCAGGTCGCGGGCCAGTTCGGTCGCGGCGGGCTGGAAGCCCATGAGGCCATCTTTCGGCGCCCCGACGATCTCGAGATTGCCGATGCCATCCTGAGCAGCGGCGGCCCCGGCGACGATGCTGGCGGTGAAGGCGGCCCCAAGGCCCTTGAGAGAGGTCATAAAGCTCATGTTCATTTCCCGTTCGGCTGCGGCCTGAGAGCCGCCGTTCCGACCCTTCGCCCCGGATCGGGGCACAGGCCGTTGTGTCCTGCCGGTGTGAAACCATATTAAGACGAAAGGAACAAGTCATTCCATTGCGGCATTCAGCCGCTTTTTGGATGGGCGTAACCAGTCTGACGGAGAAAATCATGGCCAGCGAAAGCTTCCGCCCCTTTGAAACATTGATCGACCGCGACGCGGCGCAAGCCCTTCTGCGACAGGCGGTTGCGGGCGCGGAAGACGGCGAACTCTTCCTCGAACGCTGTCGCTCCGAGGCCCTGATCTTCGATGACGGGCGGTTGCGCAACGCCAGCTACGATGCCTCCGAGGGATTCGGCCTGCGCGCCGTGCGCGGAGCGACCACCGGCTATGCCCATTCCTCGGAAATCAGCGAAGCGGCACTGAAAAGGGCCGTGGAAACCGCGCGGCTTGCGGTGGGCGATGGCGGCGGCACGCTGGCCGATGATCCGCACCCCACGAACCGGCGGCTCTATACCGGTGCCGACCCGATGGCAGACGCGGGATTCCCCGTGAAAATTGACACGATGCGTGAAATCGACGCCTTCGCCCGTGGCCTCGACCCGCGCGTGGTGCAGGTTTCAGCCTCGCTGTCGGCCTCGCTACAGGAGGTGTACATCCTGCGCCCCGAGGGCACGATGGTCACGGACGTCAGGCCGATGACCCGGCTCAACATCTCGGTCATCGTCGAAGAAAACGGCCGCCGGGAATCGGGTGGCACGGGCGGCGGCGGGCGCGTGGGGCTCGACGGGCTGATCGCGCGCGACCACTGGGAAGCCAGGGCGCGCGAGGCGCTGAGAGTGGCGCTGGTGAACCTCGAGGCCGAACCGGCGCCCGCAGGCGTCATGGACGTGGTCCTCGGCTCTGGATGGCCAGGCATCCTGCTGCACGAGGCCGTGGGCCACGGGCTGGAGGGCGACTTCAACCGCAAACAGACATCGGCCTTCGCCGGGCTCATGGGCCAGCGCGTCGCCGCGCCCGGCGTGACGGTGCTGGATGACGGAACGATTCCCGACCGCCGCGGCTCGATCACCGTGGATGACGAGGGCACGCCCTCGGGCAAGAACGTGCTGATCGAGGACGGCATCCTCGTGGGCTACATGCAGGACCGGCAGAACGCGCGGCTGATGGGCGTGGCGCCCACCGGCAACGGGCGGCGCGAAAGCTATGCCCACCCGCCCATGCCGCGCATGACCAACACCTACATGCTGGGCGGCGAGGCCAGGCCCGAAGATATCGTGGCGGACCTCAAGGACGGCATCTACGCCGTTGGATTCGGCGGCGGCCAGGTGGACATCACCAGCGGCAAGTTCGTGTTCTCCTGCACCGAGGCCTACCGCGTGAAGAACGGCAAGGTCGGCGCCCCGGTCAAAGGCGCGACCCTCATCGGCGACGGCGCCACCGCGCTGCAACAGATCCGCGCCATCGGCAACGACATGCAGCTTGATCCCGGGATGGGCAATTGCGGAAAGGCCGGACAATGGGTACCCGTTGGGGTCGGCCAGCCGACACTCCTGATCGGCGGCCTGACCGTGGGAGGATCCGCCGCATGACCGAAGAAGACATCGTTGAAATCGAAGGCGTCGCCGAAGACGCCCTGCGCAAGCTCGCCCCGTCCGAACTGCCCGCACTGGCGCAGCTCTGGCATGACGGCTGGATGGAAACCCACGGGCCGAACGTGCCCGAGGCGCTGCTGAACCTGCGCACGCTCGAGGATTTCGAGCGCCGCCTGGAGACCTTCTTCGACGACATCCGCGTGACCGGCCCGCTGGGCGGACCCACGGGGTTCTGCGCGATCCGCGAGGACGAGCTTTATCAACTCTTCGTCGCCCCCGAAGCCCGCGGCACCGGCATCGCCAGCACCCTCATCCGCGACGGCGAGGCCCGGCTGGCGGCGGGTGGCGTGACCGAGGCCTGGCTCGATACCGTCCCCGAAAACGCCCGCGCCCGCGCCTTTTACGAACGCGAGGGCTGGCAGGAACGCGGGCTGGAATCGGTGGCCGTGGACACCTCCGAAGGCAGCTTCAAGATGCCGCTGGTGGTCTACACCAAGCAACTGGGCCCGCCCGCAGACGATTAAACCCAGTTTAACCATCCCTCGGCCATGCTCCCCCGGCAAGAGACGGAGCCAGCCATGTCCGACGGGTCAGACCTCCCCCCACCCCAACTCTGCGCTCCACGGGACGATGCGGATCGCCGCGACTGGCTTCGTCTCTTGCGTTCGCGCCGGGTGGGGCCGGCGACATTCTACCGGCTGATGGGCGAACACGGCTCCGCCGCCGCCGCGCTGGAGGCCCTGCCCGAGGTCGCCCGCGCCGCCGGGGTGAAGGACTATGCGCCGTGCAGCCCCGACCGCGCCGAGGCCGAGATCGAAGCCGCGCGCCTTGCAGGTGCAAAGCTGCTGGCATGGGGCGCAGCGGACTACCCTGCATCCTTGACGGAACTCTCCGACGCGCCGCCGCTGCTCTGGGCCATCGGCGATACGGCAATCCTGCAACGCCCGATGATCGCCCTGGTCGGCGCGCGCAACGCCTCGAGCCTCGGCACCCGCATGGCACGGAGGCTGGCGGCAGAGCTGTCGGAGGCGGGATATGTCGTCGTCTCGGGCCTCGCGCGCGGCATCGACACCGCAGCGCACCTGGCCGCGATCGACGGCGGCACCCTCGCCGTGATGGCAGGCGGGGTCGACGTGGTGTACCCGCTGGAAAACGCGGTTCTGGCGCAAGAGATCGCTGAAAAGGGTCTGCGGCTTTCGGAACAACCCATGGGCCTTGTGCCACAGGCACGGCACTTTCCGCGCCGCAACCGCATCGTCTCGGGGCTTGCCCAAGCCGTGGTGGTGGTGGAGGCGGCGGCGAAATCCGGCAGCCTCATCACCGCGCTCAACGCGCTCGACCAGGGGCGCGAGGTGCTGGCCGTGCCCGGCCACCCGTTCGATGCGCGCGCCTCGGGCTGCAACGCGCTCCTGCGCGACGGGGCGACACTGGTGCGCGGGACCGAAGACGTGCTCGCCGCGCTGACCCCGCCGGACCTGGCCACGCCGCGCCCGGCCGCGCCCCCG
>JABURR010000045.1 GCA_014762635.1 Paracoccaceae bacterium | reverse complement strand
AATCGTGCCAACGTTAACGTGCGGTTTCGTTCTCTCAAACTTTGCCTTTGCCATGGGCCTCGCGCCTCGTCGATTTGGGGGGCCACAGCGGCCCGATTCAACACGGGCCGCTCGTTACTGGCTTGCGTGGGGAAAATCAAGCCGCAGATGGCTTTTGCCGCCCGAAACGGGACGAAACGCCGGTCAATCGCAGATCTGGCGCAGGGCGGCCCATTCGGCCTTGCCCAGGATGGGCCGGGTTTCGCCCGGTGCCGCGGTGCCTTCGGCCGAGGCGATCCGCTCGGCGAGCCGCGGATGCGAGAGGAAATGCGCGACGATCCCGTCGGCGTCGCCATGTTTCTTCTGCAGCCTGCGGAAGAACCGGGCCAGCGCATCCGGCCGCACCCCGGCCGCCGCAAGACGCTCGGCGGCGAAGGCGTCAGCGGTGGCCTCGGCCTCCTGGCTATAGCTCGCCTCGATCAACCGCTCTGCCAGGAACAGGACCACCGCGCCCCCGGCGAAATCGCCCAGGACCAGGCCCAGCACCCCCACGGACCCGGCCGAGCGCAGGGCGATCCGGGTCGGATCCCGCGCAGCCACATGGCCGATCTCATGCGCCAAAACCGCGGCGACCTCCTCGGCGGCCCCGGCCTCTTCGATCAGGCCGCGGAAGAAGACGACGCGCCCGCCGGGCAGGGCGAAGGCGTTGACCATCGGGTGGTCCAGAACGGTGACGGTCAGCGGATAGGGCAGGTCCACGCCTTCGGTCAGCCCGGCCTGCATCTGCCCGAGCGCCTCACGGCCCTTCGCCCCGGAGCAGACAGGCAGCGGCTGGAATCCGGACTCGGACAGCGCCTCGCGGATCTGCTCGTAGGTGGCGTCGCCCAGCGCGCGCTCGCCCTCGGGCGGGATGAAGCCCGCAAGCTGGTTCGCCAGGATCGGCACCAGCCCGAAAATGATGAGCGCCACCGAGGCCAGCGCCGCCGCGGCCCAGCCGACCAGGCGTCGCTGCCCTTGCGCGGGCGGACGGCGGTGCAGCTCGGGACAGCGGCGCAGGATGTGGCGGATCGCGTCGGCCTCGTCGACCATCAGCCGGGCCAGCGGCTCATCCAGACAGCCCAGCACCAGCATGTCGCGCCCGGCCTGGTCGGGGATTTCGCGGATCGCCTGGAATGGCCAGCGCCGCTCACGCTGTTGCGGGGCGATGATCCGCAGGGCGCCGATCTCCTCGTCGAAGAGGATCTCGGCCCGGCGCACCAGCGGTTTCTTCCCATCGAGGAAATCGGCGAAACCGGCATAGCCGAAATGCTCGTCCTGCGGCTCGAGGAAATCCATCACAGCGCCGCCCCCACGTCGAGTGCATCGGCAAAGCCCTCGGCCTCGGCAAACTCGTCGCGATCTCGTTGTACGACCTCGGCGAGGGCGTGGGCGCGGGTGACGGTCAGCGTTTCGGCATAGTGGCGCAGAAGCGGCAGGGTGATGAAGACATGGCCCAGCACCTCCCACAGCACGAAGACCGAGAAATAGAGCATCGCGCCCAGTGTGATCAGCGCCCATTGCGGCAGGTTTCGCGCGAGGTATTCGATGTCGAACCCGGCACCCATGCCCCGCAGGACTCCGGCCGTGAAGGCCAGTGTGAAGGCCGCGGCGAAGACGAGGATCAGCAGGCTTAGACCGGTCAGAAGATAACCGAAGACATGAATCCTGACGACGCGCCAGGGGCGGATCGCGGAGCCAAGCCCTACGTCGCCCAGCGTCTTGGCCTCGGCCAGCAGCCGCAGGCTCATGGCGCGGTAATAGACATATGCCGCGGGCAGCAGGGCCAGCGTCGCCGCGATCAGGCCGCCGGGCGGACTGTCGTTTGCGTAGGTCAGGTAGACCGTCAGCGCGACCATGCCCAGCCCGATATAGAGGTAGCGCATCGCCGGGCGCAGCATCGTCCAGGTGCCGCCCTGGTTCAGCCGGGCCGTGCCGAAGAATGTCCGGTCGGTGCGGTATTTCTCCAGCCAGAAGGTCATGCGCGGCAGAAGCAGCCCGAAGGTCAGCAGCGTCACCATCCAGTGCAGCGCCGCGCGCCAGGCATAGCCCCAAGCGCCGGCCTCCATCCCGAATCGGATGCCCCGCCAGCGGGTCCGCGCCAGAACGTAGCGCCGCGCCCGGTACTGGGCGAAGAAGATGAGCGGCAGCACGCCCAGAAAGGACGTGGAATAGGCGACGGTATTGTCCCGGAAAAACGAGAAGCTCAGGAACATCAGGATCAGGTTCACCACCCCGATGTAGAAAGCCAGCACCACCACCGCGATGAGGAAGCCCAGGAACTTCTCCATCGGGCGGCCGGTATATTCCAGTGGGTGGCCCCCGGGGCGGATCGCCGACCAGTAGTAGCGGCGCAGCCGTGTCTTCATCCAGAACCGGTAAAAGCCCAGGGTCAGAACCGTCAGGATGCTGGTACGCAGCGCCAGCCAGAAAAGCCCGGAACGGCGCCCGGCGAATTCGGTGGAGAGGTCCATCTCCACCGCCGCCTCAGGTGAACTTGTTGGTCCGCGGGAAGCCGTGGGGCGGGCGTTTGCCGACACCGGCCCGCGCCCCCAGCCATTCGCCGAGGTCGGTCTCGGTCCGGGTCTTGCCGCCGCCCATTGTCCAGCTCAGGCCCTTGTCCCACTCGAAGGTGGTGATGTCCGCGAGCCCACCGTCGAGCTCCAGCATCCCCTGCCGCCCCGTGGCCTGCTTGTATTTCTGGATCCGCACGCCCTTGCCCCGGGTCATCTCGGGCAGTTCGCCAACCGGGAACACCAGGAACTTGCCGTTCTCGCTGACCACGGCGATGTGATCGCCTGCGACCGGTTTGCAGACCTTGGCGCTGATGCCCTCCTTGAGGTTCAGCGCCTGCTTGCCCGCGCGGGTCTGTGCGACGATTTCATCCTCGGGCACCACGAAGCCGTCGCCCGCGGTGGAGGCGACGATCAGCTTCTGGCCCGGGCGATGCACGAAGAGCGCCACGATATCGGCCTCGTTCGGCAGGTCCACCATCAGGCGCACCGGCTCACCCATGCCACGCCCGCCGGGCAGGTTGGCCGCGGTGATCGTGTAGAACCGCCCGTTGGTTCCGAACAGAAGCAGCCGGTCGGTGGTTTCGGCGTGGAAGACGAAGCGGCCCTCGTCGCCGTCCTTGAACTTCAGTTCCTGGTCCAGCGGGATGTGTCCCTTCATCGCCCGGATCCAGCCCATCTTGGAGCAGACCACGGTGACGGGCTCACGCTCGATCATCGCTTCCAGCGGCACGTCCTCGATCTCGGTCGCCTCCGAGAACTGGCTGAGCCGGTGGCCGCGCGGGTAATCCTTGCCGAACTGCTTCTTCGTCTCTTTCAACTGCTCGGAAATCCGCGCCCATTGCAGGGATTCGTCGCCCAGCAATTCCTTCAGCCCGGCCCGTTCGGCTTGCAACTCGTCCCGTTCGCGGACCAGTTCCATCTCCTCGAGCCGCCGCAAAGAGCGCAGGCGCATGTTCAGAATCGCATCGGCCTGAACATCGGACAGTTCCCGGTCGGGGAAGCGTTTCGGCCCCTCCCCCTCGCCCAGATCGGGCAGGGCCACTCCAGCCAGCGGCGAGCGGTAGTCACCTTCGGACGTGGCGCGGGGAATGCCGGACTGGTGGTCGCGTGACCAGTCCTCGTACATCAGCGCCGCTTTCGGATCATCGTCATAGCGGATGATGTCGATCACCCGGTCGAGATTCAGGAAGGCCAGGATAAAGCCTTCCAGCACCTCGAGCCTGTGGTCGATCTTTTCCAGCCGGTGCCCCGTGCGCCGGATCAGCACCTCGCGCCGATGATCGAGGAAGGCGCGCAGCACCTCTTTCAGCGAACAGACCCTGGGCGTGCGCCCGTCGATCAGCACGTTCATGTTGAGCGAGAACCGCAGCTCGAGGTCGGAGTTGCGGAACAGCATGCCCATCAGCATCTCGGGGTCCACGTTCTTGGAGCGCGGCTCGAGGATGACGCGGATGTCATCGGCGGATTCGTCGCGCACATCCGCCAGGATCGGAACCTTCTTGGTCTGGATCAGTTCGGCGATACGCTCGATAAGCTTGGACTTCTGAACCTGGTAGGGGATCTCGGTCACCACGATCTGCCAGGTGCCGCGGCCAAGATCCTCGACCTCCCATTTCGCGCGCAGGCGGAAGGCGCCGCGCCCGGTGCGATAGGCTTCGGCGATGTTTTCGCGCGGCTCGACGATCACCCCGCCGGTGGGGAAGTCGGGGCCGGGCACGTAATTCAGAAGTGTCTCGTCGCGGGCATCGGGCGTCTTGATCAGGTGCAGGCAGGCGTCGATCAGTTCGGCGACGTTATGCGGCGGGATGTTGGTGGCCATGCCCACCGCGATGCCGCTCGACCCGTTGGCCAGCAGGTTCGGGAAGGCGGCGGGCAGAACCTCCGGCTCTTCCAGACGGCCATCATAATTCGGGCGGAAGTCGACCGCGTTTTCATCAAGCCCTTCCAGCAGCGCCTCGGCAAAGATGGTCATCCGCGCTTCGGTGTAGCGCGACGCTGCCGGGTTGTCGCCGTCGATATTGCCGAAGTTCCCTTGCCCGTCGACCAGCGGGTAGCGCACGTTGAAATCCTGCGCGAGGCGGGCCATCGCGTCATAGATCGCCATGTCACCGTGGGGGTGGAAGTCCCCCATCGTGTCACCGCTGATCTTGGCCGATTTCAGGAATCCCCCGGTCGGAGACAGCCGCAGCCGCCGCATCGCATAAAGGATACGCCGGTGCACAGGCTTCAGACCGTCGCGCGCATCGGGCAGCGCCCGGTGCATGATGGTCGAAAGCGCATAGGTCAGGTAGCGCTCGCCGATCGCGCGGCGCAGCGGTTCGGCCAGTTCCATCGGGCCGATATTGGGGGTGTCGGTCTGATCCGTCATGTATGTTGTGATACCCTTCCCGAAATGCGCCGACAAGCGCCGAGAGCACCCCCGAAGGATTGTGATCGCTTTCCCGATCGCCTAACCCATGTCCGGTGCGTCGAAAGGACAGGCAGATGAGCGCGAAAACCCTTCTGATTACCGGTTGTTCCTCCGGCATCGGCTATGACGCGGCCCATGGCATGGCCAAGCGCGGCTGGCGGGTCTTTGCCACCTGCCGCAAGGAAGAGGATTGCGCGCGGCTGCGGGACGAGGGGCTGGAAAGCTTTCCGCTGGATTACGCTGACGAGGACAGCATCCAGAAGGGTCTGGACGAGGTTCTGTCGCGCACCGGCGGCACGCTGGACGCGCTGTTCAACAACGGCGCCTTCGGCCTGCCCGGCGCGGTCGAGGACCTGCCGCGCGATGCTCTGCGCGAGATATTCGAGACCAACTTTTTCGGCTACCACGACCTGACGCGCCGGGTAATTCCCGTGATGCGCAAGCAGGGCCACGGGCGGATCGTCAACAACTCCTCGGTGCTGGGCTTCACTGCGATCCGCTGGCGCGGGGCCTATGTCTCGACCAAGTTCGCGCTGGAAGGGCTGACCGACGTGCTGCGCCTCGAGATGCGCGAGACGCCGATCAAGGTGATCCTGATCGAACCCGGTCCGATCACCTCGAAAATCCGCCAGAACTCGATCCCGCATTTCGAGAAACATGTGGACTGGAAGAATTCCGCCCGGGCCGAGGAGTACGAAACCTCTCTGCTGCAGCGGCTCTACGAATCGCGCGGGCCGGACCGGTTCGAACTGCCTGCCTCGGCGGTGACGAAGAAGCTGATCCACGCGCTGGAATCCTCCCGCCCGAACCCGCGGTATTACGTCACGACGCCCACCTATATCTCGGGCATCCTGCAGCGTATCCTGTCGACACGCGCCGCGGACCGGATCCTCGCCCGAAGCTGAGACGAAATGACTGTTCGCTTTTTCCCGCAGTGCGATTAAGTGCGGGGGAAAGGAAGGATCTATCATGCTTCAAGACCCGCTTTTCATCATCGTCGTGATCGCCGTTCTGGTGGTCCTTGGGATTCTCATGGTCGGCATCGGCGGTTTCGCCAAGGGTGGCGATTTCAACCGCAAGCACGCCAACCGGATCATGCGCTACCGGATCATCGCACAGGCTGTCGCGGTGGTCCTGATCCTGATTTTTGTTCTCATCCGTCGCTCCGGAGGGTAACCGATGGTCGTTCTGAACAAGATCTACACGCGGACAGGCGACAAGGGCGAAACCGCGCTGGGCAACGGAACCCGCGTGCCCAAGCACGCGCCCCGGGTCGAAGCCTATGGCACCGTGGACGAGACGAATGCCACGGTGGGCATGGCGCGGCTCCATGCAACAGGCGAGATCGACGCGCAGCTGGCGCGCATCCAGAACGACCTCTTCGACCTGGGCGCGGACCTGTGCCGCCCCGACATCGAGAAAGATGCCGAGGCCGAGTACCCGCCGCTGCGGATGACCGGGGCCCAAGTGAAACGGCTCGAGGGCGAAATCGACGCCATGGTCGCCCAGCTCGAACCGCTGCGCAGCTTCATCCTGCCCGGTGGCTCGGCCCTTGCCGCCCATCTGCACCTCTGCCGCACCGTCAGCCGCCGGGCAGAGCGCCTTGCGGTCGAGCTTGCCGGGGTCGAACCACTGAACGAACATGCGGTGAGCTATCTCAACCGCCTCTCGGATTGGTTCTTCGTCGCGGCACGGATGGCCAACGAGGCTGGCAAGAAGGACGTGCTGTGGGTCCCGGGAGCGAATCGCTAGACGCGATACCGTGCCACGCTACACCTTGCTGCCGCAAAGCAGCGAATTTTGACAAAACGTGGCGTCCCTGCCCGGTGCCGGGTCGATTTTGCACTGTTTTCCCGGTGAGCGACCCGGTAACAACTGCCCGAGAGTTTCAGGATGGGACAGGAGAGGAGTATCTCGGATGAAGGTCCTTGTACCCGTGAAGCGGGTGATCGACTACAACGTGAAGGTTCGCGTGAAGGCGGACGGAACGGGTGTCGACCTTGCCAACGTCAAGATGTCGATGAACCCGTTTGACGAGATTGCCGTCGAAGAGGCGATCCGCCTGAAAGAGGCCGGCAAGGCCGAGGAGATCGTCGCGGTCTCGATCGGCGTGAAGCAGGCCCAGGAAACCCTGCGCACCGCGCTGGCAATGGGCGCCGACCGGGCGATCCTCGTGGTGGCCGCCGATGACGTGCATCAGGATATCGAACCGCTGGCGGTTGCAAAGATCCTCGCCAAGGTCGTCGAGGAAGAGCAGCCCGGCCTCGTGCTGGCAGGCAAGCAGGCGATCGACAACGACATGAACGCCACCGGCCAGATGCTCTCGGCACTGCTGGGCTGGAGCCAGGCCACCTTCGCCTCGAAGGTCGAGATCGAGGACGACAGCGCCAAGGTCACCCGCGAGGTGGACGGCGGCCTGCAGACGATCTCGGTGAAGATGCCCGCCATCGTCACCGTGGACCTGCGCCTGAACGAGCCGCGCTATGCCTCGCTGCCGAACATCATGAAGGCTAAGAAAAAGCCGCTGGATGAGAAGACCGCCGCCGATTACGGCGTCGACGTCACGCCGCGGCTTGAGGTGGTCAAGACCACCGAACCCGCAGCGCGCTCGGCCGGGATCAAGGTTGGTTCGGTGGACGAGCTTGTTGCGAAACTCAAGGAAGCGGGGGCTGTGTGATGGCTGTACTTCTTCTTGCCGAAGTCAATAACGGCGAACTGGCGATGGACGCCACCGCCAAGGCCGTGACCGCCGCGAAGGCGCTGGGTGATGTGACCGTGCTTTGCGCCGGGGGCTCTGCCGCCGCCGCGGGCGAGGCCGCCGCGAAGATCGACGGTGTCGCGAAAGTGCTTGTGGCCGAAGATGCCTCGCTGGGTCATCGCCTAGCGGAATCGACCGCGGCGCTGATCGTCAGCCTTGCGGGCGATTATTCCCACATCGTGGCCCCGGCCACCACGGACGCCAAGAACGTGATGCCGCGCGTCGCGGCCCTGCTGGATGTGATGGTGATCTCGGACGCGTCCGCCGTCGTGGATGCCGACACGTTCGAGCGCCCGATCTACGCGGGCAACGCGATCCAGACGGTGAAGTCGTCGGATGCCAAGAAGGTCATCACCTTCCGCACCTCGACCTTCGATGCCGCCGGTGACGGCGGATCGGCTTCGGTCGAGACTGTAAGCGCGGCCGACAATCCGGGCCTGTCGGAATGGGTCGAGGACAAGGTCGCGGCAAGCGACCGTCCGGAACTCACTTCGGCGGGCATCGTCGTCTCCGGCGGTCGTGGCGTGGGCTCGGAAGAGAACTTCGCCCTGATCGAGAAACTGGCCGATAAGCTCGGCGCCGCCGTCGGTGCCTCGCGCGCCGCGGTCGACTCGGGCTTCGCCCCGAACGACTGGCAGGTGGGTCAGACCGGCAAGGTGGTCGCGCCCGATCTCTACGTGGCCGTGGGTATCTCTGGTGCGATCCAGCACCTGGCCGGGATGAAGGACTCCAAGGTCATCGTCGCGATCAACAAGGACGAGGAAGCGCCGATCTTCCAGGTGGCCGACTTCGGCCTCGTGGGCGACCTCTTCGACGTGGTGCCGGAGCTGACCGAAAAGCTCTGAGCCGGATCATTGCAAGAAAAACCGAAAGGCCCGCCCGATACCTCCGGCGGGCCTTTTTGATTGTCACGAATCTCCGCACCGCCCTTGCACCCGGTTCGGGGGAGTGCATAAGGTCTGCGCGAAAACCGAGGGGACGTGATCATGGAAGTGAAATCGGTCGGAGTCGTCGGCGCAGGCCAGATGGGAAATGGGATCGCCCATGTCCTCGCCCTTGCCGGGTATGACGTGCTGCTGACCGATGTCAGCCAGTCTGCGCTGGACGCGGCCGTGTCGCTTATCTCGAAGAACACCGAGCGCCAGGTGAGCCGCGAAAAGATCACAGCGGAAGAGCGCGACGCCGCCATGGCGCGGATCAAGACGACGCTGGCGCTGGCCGATCTTGGCAAGACCGACCTGGTGATCGAAGCCGCCACCGAGCGGGAAACCGTGAAACAGGCGATCTTCGAGGACCTGCTGCCGCATCTGCAGCCGCATACGATACTGACGTCGAATACCTCGTCGATCTCGATCACGCGACTGGCAAGCCGTACCGACCGGCCCGAGAAATTCATGGGCTTCCACTTCATGAACCCGGTTCCGGTGATGCAGCTCGTCGAACTGATCCGCGGCATCGCCACCGATGAGCCGACCTACAAGGCGTGCCTCGAAGTTGTTGAACGGCTCGGAAAGACTGCGGCCAGCGCCGAGGATTTTCCCGGCTTCATCGTCAACCGGATCCTGATGCCGATGATCAACGAGGCGGTCTACACGCTCTACGAAGGCGTTGGCTCCGTGCGCTCGATCGATCAGTCGATGCGGCTGGGCGCGAACCACCCGATGGGCCCGTTGGAACTGGCCGATTTCATCGGTCTCGACACCTGCCTGGCGATCATGAACGTTCTGCACGATGGGCTGGCGGATACCAAGTACCGCCCCTGCCCGCTGCTGACGAAATATGTCGAGGCAGGATGGCTGGGGCGCAAAACCCAACGCGGCTTCTACGACTACCGCGGCGACGAGCCAGTTCCCACCCGCTGACTCCGATCTTTCGCCGAAAGATCGGGGGCAATTTTTCGTAGAAAAATTGTCTACTGGCCCAGGGACAATGTCCGTTGCCGAAGCCAGGCCATGAACCCCCTCGGGTTCGAGGTCCATTCGGCGATTTCTTCGCGCTCGATGATCGGGCCGACCACGGGTGCCTGCGGCTTGTTCAGCGCATGGGCCACCTCGTAGAGCAACAACCCCTGCCGGATCGTCGCCGACACCTGGTTCGCCATCTGGTACCAGCGCGAGTTCTGCCCCGGGAAATAGATCGGCTGCACCCGCGCGCCCGAGCGCTGAATCATCTTCGCGGTGAACGGGTTCCACTCGCGTTCGACCACCGGGCCGAACATGGTGTCGGAGGATGCCACCACGCCCGAGGGAAACAGGACAACCACTCCGCCGGCCTTCAGATGCTCCATCGCGCGCTTTCGCATCTCGAGGTTCTGCTGAAGAGCATCCTCTTCATGGGCGAACGGGACCGGGATCATGAACTCGTCGATCTCGCCGACACCTGTCAGAAGCGACCGGGTCAGGATCTTGTAATCCGTCCGCACCCGACCGATGAGTTCGGCTAGGACCATCCCGTCCACCAGCCCATGAGGGTGGTTCGCGACGATCACCAAGGGCCCCTCTTTCGGGATCCTTTGGATCTGTTCCTCTGGCGTCTGAAGTTCGATCCCCATGACATCCAGCGCCTGTTTCCAGAACGGCTGTCCATAGGGCACGCCCATGGCCTCGAACTTGCGGATCCGGCGCAGGAGGCGGATCTTGCCGGTCAGCAATTCCATCGTCTGGATGATCTTGACCTGGGCCGGGTTGGTGAAGGTGTTGGCATAGGAAAGGCGACGGCGGTCATAGGGTTGGTCGGCCAGGTTCTGCCCGTCCCCCTGCCCCACCATGTCCCGTCGGTCCGTATGCTGGAACGCGGGTGCCGATTTCGGACTTTCCAACACGTTTCTCGCTCTTCCCTGGATACCCAACTACATCTCTTCGCCGAAGCGGTCCGCCACCAGCGCCTCAAGCGCATCGGCCAGTTTCTCGGCCTCGGGACCGCTGGTCCGCACGTCAATAGTGGTTCCATTCGAGGCTGCCAACATCAAAAGCCCCATGATGCTGTCGCCCGATGCGCTCATCCCATCGCGCGAGACTTCTGCCTCGGCATCATGGGCTTCGACCACCTCGACCAGCTTGGCCGACGCGCGGGCGTGCAGCCCCTTCACGTTCACGATTTCATGCGTTCGGGTCACGATCGTTTCGGTCATGGCCCACTATGTCTCCACGGCGCCGTTGAAGCTGTCAATATACTTCCGTCCGGCCAGAAGCGCCTGTTCCACTGCGACGTCCAGGGATTTGTGGCGGGATTTCGCCAGTTTGATCAGCATCGGCAAATTGGCCCCGTAAATGATCTTCCGGTTTTCTGGGACGCAGGCCCTGAGCGACAGGTTCGATGGCGATCCGCCGAACATGTCGGTGACGACCACAACCCCATCGCCGGCATCGACGTCATCCGCCGCGACACAGATCTCGTTCTGCTTGTCGCCTCGGTCGTGGTCGGCCTCGATCGAGATGGCGCGGATACCGCTCTGTTTGCCGACGACATGTTCGACAGCAGCCAGATATTCCCTGGCCAATCCCCCATGTGCGACGATCACGATCCCGATCACGCCCGTCCCCGATCAGTTGGCGGGCCGGGCCTCGACCCGGCGCTCAAGTTCTCTGTGCCTTATAGACACCCGCCATCCGGCCTCTGCAAGGCCCTTCGCCAGTCTTTCCGCCAGGGCAACCGACCTGTGTTGCCCCCCGGTGCACCCAAGGCCAATGGTCAGATGCGCCTTGCCTTCCTGCTTGTAGGCCGGAAGCAGGAACCGGGTCAGACCAAGCACCCGGTCGAAAAATTCCGCGTAGCGCGGGTCTTCTTCGATATGCGATGCAACAGCCGGGTCCCGCCCATCGAGACCGCGCAGCGCCGGCTCCCAATAGGGGTTTCTGAGGAAGCGCACATCAAAAAGCAGGTCGATGCCCCGGGGCACGCCCCGCTTGAACGAGAAGGACTGCACCGTCACTGCCAGCCCGATGTCGGCATCGGGTGCGAAATGGCGCTCGATCTCGGCCCGCAGATCGTGCGGCGTCAGTTCGCTGGTGTCGATCAGGATGCCCGCGCGATGGCGCAGCGGAACCAGAAGATCCAGCTCCCGGGCGATACCCGTTTCCGGCGGGTCATCAGAGGCGAGCGGGTGGCGACGCCGGGTTTCCGAGTAACGCCGAAGAAGCGTGTCCGGCGAGGCGTCCAGATAGAGAAGCTCGGCCGCTACGGTTGGGTCCGCTTCCAGCTTGTCGAACAGGTTAGCCACGATATCGGATGAGAAATCCCGGTTTCGCACATCGAGACCGAAGGCCAGCGGCGGTTCCAGCGGCGGACCACCCAGAAGGCGTGGCAACAGGCTGAGCGGCATGTTGTCGATCGTCTCGAATCCCAGGTCCTCCAGCGCGTTGATCGCGGTCGACCGCCCGGCTCCGGACGGGCCGGTGACGAAGAGGACCCTGTGCGCCCTGTCTTGCTTTTGCATCGGGAGATCCGTTGCCATCATGCGTGTCGACCTCCCTTCAGATATTGCAGAACCGCCGCGGGAAAATGGGGGCTCTCGACCTTGTGTAGCAAAGCGACCTTCTGGCCCAGCAAATCGCAGGTCCGGTGCGGCGGCAGGCGCTCTGCCTCGACCTCGTCGAGATCGACTACGAGCCGGAGCCATGCGGAAGGTTGGACATCCGCCTGCAGCAATCCGATTCCCCGCGCCTCGATCAGGCCCGAAATCTTTTCCGGGGCGGTCATCATCAGCCCGCCCTCGTGCACGGTGATCACCGTGCCATCGTCCGAGATCAATCGAGCCCCGAAAGCCATGAGCTGCAGAGCGAGCCCCGACTTGCCGCTACCCGAGGCACCGCGGATCAGCAGCCCCGAATTTCCAAGCGCCACCGAGGTCGCGTGCATGATGGTTCTATCGGTTTGGCGGCCCGCGCCGGGGGCGTCCGCCGCCCGGCTCACAAGGGCAGCCCGACCACGAAGCGCGCGCCAAGCGGTGTCGAGGAGGAATCGGCCCCCGTCGGGCGGATGTTCTCGGCCCAGATCACGCCGCCATGGGCTTCGATGATCTGCTTCGAGATCGCGAGGCCGAGGCCCGAGTTGTTGCCGAAATGGTCCTCGGGGCGCTCGGTGTAGAAGCGGTTGAAGATCTTGCCCAGCGCGCCCTCTGGAATGCCGGGCCCGGTGTCTTCCACCACGACCAGAACGCGGTTCTCGCGCCGCCTGGTCCAGACCCGGATCGCGTCACCCTCGCCGCAGAAGGATATTGCGTTGGTTATCAGGTTCACGAAGACCTGCGCCAGCCGCGCCTCGAGCCCGTGCAGCATCACCGGTTCATCCGGATAGTCGGCGATGAACTCGATGCCCTTTTCCGTTGCCTCGCGGCCAAGAAAATCGGTCAGGTTGCGCAACATCGTCAGGAGGTCGAAATTCTCCTCCTCCTCGCGCACAAGCTCACTGTCGAGGCGGGACGCGTTGGAAATATCGCTCACCAGGCGGTCGAGGCGGCGCACGTCATGATCAATCACATCGAGCAGCTTGTCGCGCTGGTCGTCGCGCTTGGCCACCCGCAAGGTCCCGACAGCAGAGCGCAGCGAGGCGAGCGGGTTCTTGATTTCATGCGCCACGTCGGCGGCGAATTGTTCGTTCGCGTCGATCCGGTCATAGAGCGCCGAGACCATGCCTCGCAGCGCGCCGGACAACCGGCCGATCTCGTCCGGCCTGGCGCTGAGGTCCGGAATCCGGATGCGGCCGAGGTTCACCTGCCGATCGTTTCGATCACGCCCCGATTCAGCAGCCGCCGCAAGGTCGGCGATCGGGTTGGCGATGGTCGAGGCCAGCACCAGGCTCAGACCAAGAGATACGACGATGGCAACCACGAAGACCTGAAGAACCTGCTCGCGTTCGCTTCTGACAAGCAGATCAATCTCACCCGCGGCGCTGGTCAGGGCGACGATGGCGATGGTCTGGCCATTGTGGACGATCGGCGTCGCCACAGAATAGATCGCGTTGCCCTCTGCCGTGACGCCGTTTCCAACGTTGGTGATTCCCAGAAGCGTGCTGGGCAGCAGGCTACGTGCGAGTTCCTCGGTCGTTGTTCCCTCGAACTCCGGGCTCAGGGGCTCGATCAGCAGGCTTATAGCCTCCCACAGGCTGATCAACATGTCCGTGATCAGCGTGGAGCGATCATCCTCGATCCCGCCCACCGGTGGCACGGAGAATCGCGGCATGTTCTCGGTGGTGGCGATCAAGGTTTCGGCGCGATCAAAGACAAGGATGTCCACGCCATCAGGCAGGTCGATCTTCGCAAGAACCTCGGGCGCATTGAGTCCCTCTCCGGTAACCAGGTTGACCGGACCACTGCTGGGAAGCTTGGCCTCAAAGACATCCGCCACCAGTTCGGCCTGAGCGGCCAAGGCAGCCTCGTGCTGCGAGACGAGGCTGTTGCTGGAAGCGTTGAGATAGAGAACCCCGGACACCAGGACCACCAGCGCCATGAGATTGAAGGCGATGATCTTGCGCGCCAGCGGAGACCGGTTGATCGCAACCAGGCGACGGCGCTGGTTTCGCTGGGTAATTTCCTGCGCGGAACTGCGCTCCGGGGCGACCCAGTCATCGCCCAGGACCACTTCGGCATCACGCTGTCTCAGGGCGCGCTGCCGACGTATTCCGAAGGTCAATGGCATCTATTCTCGGACATCTATTCTTCGTTGTAGCGATAACCGATGCCGTAAAGCGTTTCGATCGCCGAGAAATCGTCATCTACGGACCGCATCTTCTTGCGCAGGCGCTTGATGTGGCTGTCGATCGTCCGGTCGTCCACGTAGACCTGATCGTCATAGGCCACGTCCATCAATTGATCCCGGCTCTTCACGAAGCCCGGACGCTGTGCAAGTGCCTGAAGCAACAGGAACTCGGTCACCGTGAGGGAAACCTCGCGACCCTTCCACGTGACGAAGTGGCGCAGCGGGTCCATGGAAAGCTGGCCGCGCACCATGATCTTGCTGTCCTCGGTCTCGCCGACCTCGCCGGTGGCGATGGCTTCCTGGCGACGCAGCAGGGCGCGGATACGCTCCACCAGAAGACGCTGAGAGAACGGCTTCTTCACGTAGTCGTCGGCGCCCATGCGCAGGCCCAGAACCTCGTCGATCTCGTCATCCTTGGAGGTGAGGAAGATTACCGGGATCGAGGTCTTCTGCCGCATCCGTTGCAGCAGATCCATCCCGTCCATCCGGGGCATCTTGATGTCGAGCACCGCCATGTCGGGCATCCGCTTGTTGAACGCCTCCAGAGCGGACTGACCGTCATTATAGGTTTCCACCTCGAAGCCTTCCGCCTCCAGCGTCATGGCCACCGAGGTCAAAATATTACGGTCATCATCGACCAATGCGATACGCGACATAAGCCCGCCCCTGAATTACATGCCGTCCAGCGTGAAAACATTCTCTTGTTTTCATGCGTTAGGATCAACCGCTAAGTGCGAATCGGCAATAACAACTGAAATCGAAACTATAGCTTCGCTACAGTATTCGACCAGATTTCCACAGTGCCGTTTTTTTGTGCAGCCCCTTTGTCACACCGGTTGGTTGCGCTAACTCGGAAGTGATTGCGCTAACTGCCAGATTGACGCCTGTTCCCCGATAAAATCCCCGTGTTATAGGCACCCTCATCGGCGCCTTCCGATGCGCCGAAGCGTGGCGCTGAGGCCACGCGATCTCGGACTAACCTGGTAGCGCCAAAAGGGCGCAGGGAGATTGCAGGACATGACCACCGGACGCGTCAACCCCTCGCAGCGGTTGGAAGATCAAGGCATCACCGGTCTCGGTAACGTCTATTACAACCTCGTTGAGCCCGCTCTGATCGAGCAGGCGCTGAAGCGCGGAGAGGGAACGCTCGGCAAGGGCGGCACAATACTGGTGACCACCGGCAAGTACACGGGCCGTTCGCCGAAGGACAAGCACGTGGTGAAAAGCGACACCACGAAAGACAGCATCTGGTGGGAAAACAACGCCGAGATGTCGCCCGAGGGCTTCGACCGCCTCTACCAGGACATGGTCGCGCACATGGAGGGCCGCGACTATTTCGTGCAGGACCTCTATGCCGGCGCCGACCCCGAATATCGCCTCGACGTGCGGGTGGTGACCGAACTGGCCTGGCACGGCCTTTTCATCCGGCACCTGCTGCGCCGCCCCGATCGCTCTGAACTTGACGGCTTCGCGCCGGGCTTCACGATCATCAACTGCCCCAGCTTCAAGGCCGACCCCGAGAAGCACGACTGCCGCAGCGACACCGTCATCGCGATGAACTTCGACCGCAAGATGATCCTGATCGGCGGCACCGAATACGCGGGCGAGAACAAGAAGTCCGTGTTCACCCTGCTGAACTACCTGCTGCCCGAGAAGGGCGTGATGCCGATGCATTGCTCGGCCAACCACGCCATCGGCAACCCGGTGGACACTGCCGTGTTCTTCGGCCTGTCGGGCACCGGCAAGACCACCCTTTCGGCCGATCCGGGCCGCACCCTCATCGGCGACGACGAACACGGCTGGTCGGATCGCGGCAGCTTCAACTTCGAGGGCGGCTGCTACGCCAAGACCATCAACCTCAGCGCCGAGGCCGAGCCCGAGATTTACGCCACCACGCAGAAATTCGGCACCGTGATCGAGAACATGGTCTTCGACCCCGAGACGCTGGACCTGGATTTCGACGACGACACCCTCACCGCCAACATGCGCTGCGCCTACCCGCTGGAATTCATTTCCAACGCGTCGGACACCGCGCTGGGTGGCCATCCGAAGAACGTGATCATGCTGACCTGCGATGCCTTCGGGGTTCTGCCCCCGATCGCGCGGCTCACCCCGGCGCAGGCCATGTACCACTTCCTCTCGGGCTTCACCTCCAAGGTCGCCGGGACCGAGCGCGGCGTAACCGAACCTGAGCCGACCTTCTCGACCTGCTTCGGCGCGCCCTTCATGCCGCGCCGTCCCGAGGTGTACGGCAAGCTACTGCAGGAAAAGATCGCCACCTACGGCGCGACCTGCTGGCTGGTTAACACCGGCTGGACCGGTGGCGCCTACGGCACCGGTTCGCGGATGCCGATCAAGGCGACCCGCGCCCTGCTGACCGCGGCGCTCGACGGCTCGCTGGCCGATGCCGAGTTCCGCAAGGACCCGAACTTCGGCTTCGAGGTTCCGGTTTCGATGCAAGGCGTTGACGCCAAGCTGCTCGACCCGCGCCAGACCTGGGCCGATCAGGCCGCCTATGATGCCCAGGCCGCGAAGCTGGTGCAGATGTTCGCCAACAACTTCGCCCAATACGCCCCGCATATCGACGACGACGTGCGTGCCGTGGCCATCGGCTGACACGGATACGAAAGATCTTCGAAAAGGCCGCGGCAGCCCCGCGGCCTTTTCTTTTGCCGCGGGGTTCCTCGGGTGCCGCCCGTGCTGCTAGGCTCTCCCCGGCGGCAGCGGGCCGCCGGTTGTCACGAGGTTGCAGTTGCCTGCCCCGATCCTGATCCTGGCCTATCTTGCCATTGCCCTGACGCCCCTCGCGCTGGCTGCCTTGCAGGGTCTGCCACCCCGATCAATCTGGGATGAACTGGCCTCGGGCGCTGGGCTTCTGGCGCTGGTGGCGATGCTGGTGGAATTCGTCCTCTCCGGCCGGTTCCGAGTGGTCTCTCGCCGCATCGGCATGGACGTGACCATGCGGTTTCACCAGCTTTTTGCCCGCAGCGCGCTGGTCTTCGCATTGATCCATCCGTTCCTCTACCGGGCCGAGATGAACCCGCCCTACCCTTGGGACACGACCCGGCAACTGACGCTCAACTATGACCCCCACGGCCTGATCCCCGGCATCATCGCCTGGGTACTGCTCGCCGCGCTGGTGGCCTCGGCCCTTGCGCGTTCGACGCTGGGCTACAGGTACGAGACCTGGCGGCTGATGCATGGGCTGGGCGCGGTTCTGGTCGCGGGCGCGGCGGTGCTGCACGCGATCCGCGCCGGACGCTACAGCGCCGACCCGGCGATGTTCTGGCTCTGGGCCGGGCTCTTCGGGTTGGCGGTTCTGTCGCTTGCGGTGGTCTATGTTCTGAAGCCCCTCGCTCAGACCCGTCGCCCCTGGGTCGTGACCTCGGTCAAGCCCGCCGCCCGCGCCACGTGGGAGGTGCGCCTGCGCCCCGAAGGCCACGCGGGCCTGAGCTACGAGGCCGGGCAATTCGCCTGGCTCAATATCGGCCACAGCCCGTTTTCCCTGTGCGAGCATCCCTTCTCGATCAGTTCGGCCCCCGGCGCCGGACCCGAGGTCAGTTTCCTGATCAAGGAACTGGGCGATTTCACCCACCAGATCGGGCAGACCCACTCCGGCACCCGCGCCTATCTCGACGGGCCGCATGGCAACCTCTCGGTCACCGGGCACCCGGCGCCGGGCATTGCGCTGATCGCGGGTGGCGTGGGGCTTGCCCCGCTCATCGGTATCCTGCGCGAGATGCGCGCCACCGGGGACGAACGCCCCGCAGTGCTGATATACGGGAACCGGACCGAGGACCAAATCGCCCATCGCGACGAGTTGCACGACCTAGCGACCCGCAGGCCACTGTCGGTGTCCCTGGTGCTTTCGGAACCCGGGGGGCGCTGGAGCGGTCTCACCGGCATGATCGACCGCGACCTGCTCGCCAAGGAGTTCGGCACGGCGGAGCGGCGCGACTGGCTCTATGTGCTCTGCGGCCCGCCGCCGATGCTGGACGCGGTGGAACCCGCGCTGATCGATCTGGGCATCCCGCCCGGAAACATCCTGTCGGAGCGCTTCGCCTATGACTGACCGCAGACGACTCACCAACCGCGAACGCCGGACCCGCCTGTTCTGGGCGATGAACATCTGCCTTGTCTTGGGAGTGGTGGCCTTCGCACTTCGCGGTTTTCTGACCTGAGGCTCAGCCCATCAGCCCGCGCCGCACCAGGTTCAGACCCGCAACCACCAGAACCGCCAGCGTCGCGCGGCGGAATTTCTGCTGGTCCATCCGGTCCCCCGCCCGGAATCCCACGGCCATTCCCGCCAGGGCCGGCAGCACCATGGCGATCGAAAGCGGCATCGTCTCGGCATTCAATATGCCCGACCGCAGATGCGCACCGAACAGAACCACCGCGCCAAGACCATAGACCACGCCCTGAATGCGCATCTGGTCGGCCTTGGGCGTCTCCAGCGCGGTCAGGAAGGCCACGGTCGGCGGCCCCCAGACCCCGGACACCCCGCCGATGAACCCCGCGACCGAGGCGGTGATCACCTCGACCCGGCGCCGATTCTCGGGCCGAAACCGAAGCTGCCAGCCCAGTAGCTGCGAAGCCGCGAACAGTGTCACCGGGACCCCGAGGAACAGCAGCAACACCTGCCCCGGCAGCAGCGTCACGAGCTGCGCGCTGAAGCCGATGAAGACCAGCACGATCGCCAGGTAGAGACCAAACTGCCGCATCGCCAGCACCGTCGCGGCGAGTCCGCCGCGCGACGCCTGCCAGAGGTTCGACACCACCGTCGGCACGATCAATGCCGCGAGTGCGACATCGGGCGCGAGGAAGGACCCAAGCCCCGAGATCATGATCATCGGCATGGCAAAGCCCACCGCGCCCTTCACGAATCCGGCCACGACGCCCACCACGCAGGCAAAGACCAGCATTTGCGGGCTCAACATGTTGAAGAGTATGTCCAAAACGCTTGCCTCGCGGGTCCGGTCCGGGTCGAGGGCGGAGTCTTGCACTGTCCTCCGCCAAAATACCAGCGCGACATTTTTGGTCGTTTTTAATAATTCAAAAGAATTATTATTGCGCTGCACTTGCAAAATGCTTATTCCGACCTGAACCGATGGAAAGGAGTTGCCAGATGCCCCATGATGGTCAGGACATGCCCGTAGAATCCGTGATCTTGCCCGACCTCCTGTCCCATAGCTCTGCCGTCCTGCCCGCGGCCGAGGTGGTGCTGGCATTGGCGACCGAGCGTCTGCGCGCCCGGGTCACCGACGGGAGCCGCGTTTCCTCGTCGCTGGTCGAAGCACATCAATCCAACGCCCATGCGCTGGCCTGGCTGGCGACCTACGTCGAATCTCTGCGCCAGATGCAGGGTTGGGCGGAGCGGCTCCAGGCCGAGGGTCGCTTCGGCGAGATGGAGCAACTTCTGCACCAGATCGCCTGCGGCGAATACCTCGCCCAGATCCAGGGCGGCATCCCCATGAGCCAGGGCGAGATCGTGCGCCCCCGCGACATGGGTCTCTCGCCCGAGGACATGGCGCCACTGGCCGAGGCGGCGGCGCCGCTGACCGTGTCCGGCAACAGCCAGGCCGCGCGGATGCGGCTTGTCGAACTCATGCAGGACAACCATGGCCATGCCACCTTCGGGGCCACCGGTCTGGATGAAGAGCTCGAGATGATCCGCGACCAGTTCCGCCGTTTCGCGGATGATCGCGTTGTGCCCCATGCGCATGAGTGGCACCTGAAGGACGAGTTGATCCCGATCGAGATCATCGACGAGATGGCCGAGCTTGGCGTCTTCGGCCTGACCATCCCGGAAAACCTCGGCGGTTTCGGCCTGTCGAAAGCCTCCATGTGCGTGGTGTCGGAAGAACTCAGCCGCGGCTATATCGGCGTCGGCTCCCTTGGCACCCGCTCCGAGATCGCCGCCGAACTGATCCTCTGCGGCGGCACGGACGAACAGAAATCCCACTGGCTGCCGAAGATCGCCAGCGGCGAGATCCTTCCCACCGCCGTCTTCACCGAACCCAACACGGGCTCGGATCTGGGCTCCCTGCGCACCCGCGCGGTGAAGGAAGGCGAGAGCTATACGGTCACAGGCAACAAGACCTGGATCACCCACGCCGCCCGCGCCCATGTGATGACCCTGCTCGCCCGGACCGACCCCGACACGACTGACTACCGCGGCCTATCGATGTTCCTGGCGGAAAAGACCCCCGGAACGGACGAAACCCCTTTCCCCACCCCCGGTATGACCGGCGGCGAGATCGAGGTGCTGGGCTACCGCGGCATGAAGGAATACGAGCTTGGCTTCGACGGGTTCGAGGTGAAGGCCGACAACCTGCTTGGCGGGGTCGAGGGGCAGGGCTTCAAGCAACTCATGCAGACCTTCGAATCCGCCCGGATCCAGACCGCCGCCCGCGCCATCGGCGTGGCGCAGAACGCGCTGGAACTGGGGATGCAATACGCGCTTGACCGCAAGCAATTCGGCAAGCCGCTCATTGCCTTCCCGCGCGTGGCGGGCAAGCTGGCGATGATGGCGGCCGAGATCATGGTGGCGCGCCAGCTCACCTATTTCTCGGCCCGGCAGAAGGACAACGACCTGCGCTGCGACCTCGAGGCCGGGATGGCGAAGCTGCTTGGCGCCCGCGTGGCCTGGGCGGCGGCGGACAACGCCCTTCAGATCCACGGCGGCAACGGCTTCGCGCTTGAATATCAGGTAAGCCGCGTGCTCTGCGATGCGCGCATCCTCAACATCTTCGAAGGCGCGGCCGAGATCCAGGCCCAGGTCATCGCACGGCGGCTTCTGGGCTAGGTCGTCTTGTCGCCGGATCGGCGGATACTATTTAACAGACATGAAAGTGCGCTCCCCCAGGCTGGCTGTTCGGGCGCTGATCCTCGACGAGGGTCGGCTGCTTATGGTCAACGCCTATCCCGATGGCCGCTCCGACCTGTGGTGCGCCCCGGGCGGCGGGGTCGAGCCGGGCCAGTCCCTGCCCGACAACCTGGCCCGCGAGGTGCACGAGGAAACCGGCCTGTCGATCAACGTGGGTGAACTGGCGCTGGTCAACGAGTTCCATGATCCGAAAAGCGGCTTCCACCAGGTCGACCTGTTCTTCCGCTGCATGATCACCGCCGGACGCATCGACCCGGCCTGGCGCGATCCGGCCAACGTGGTGACCGATCGCCGCTTCATGACCGAGGCCGAGGCACGGCGCCTGCGCTTCAAACCCGACAGCCTTCTGGACGTGGCCTTCGCAGCCCCTGGCCCCGCACGCTATGACGCGCTGGAGCCGATCGTTCTCTAACCCTTGCGTGGCAGCAGCGAGAGGCCGATCCCGCCCAGAACCAGTGCTGCCGAGATGACCACGCGCAGGCTCAACTCCTCACCCAGCAGCAGGATACCCCCCGCCACTGCGATGACCGGCACGGTCAGCTGCGCGACGGCAGCGACGGTCGAGGCCAGTTGCGGCAGCACCGAATACCACAGCGCATAGCCAAGGCCCGAGGTCACCGCCCCTGACAGAACGGCCAGCGCCAGCCCCGGCCCGGTCCAGCCATCGGGCAGAAGGGCAAAGGCCAGAGCCGCCACCGGCACCGCGAGCAGGAAATTCGCCGCCGTCCCCGCGAGCGGATCGCCGCCCTTGCGACCGGCCAGCGAATAAATCCCCCATCCAAAGGCCGCTGCCGCCATCAGGACCGAACCGCCCGGATGCGGTGCAGCGCCACCGACGGGCCAGAACAGCCAGACCAGCCCGGCGAAGGCCACGCCCGCACCAATCCAGCGCAGAAGCGGCACCCGCTCGCCCGCCAACACGGCGCCCGCAAACATCGTCAGTTGCACCCCCCCGAACAGGATCAGCGCCCCGACGCCTGCATCAAGCGTCACATAGGCGAAGGAAAACCCCAGCATGTAAAGTGACAGCGAGGCCATCCCCACCAGCCGCGCCCGACCGCTCAGCACCAGGGGCCGCGATCCGATCCGCGCCAAGACCACCAGCATCACAGCCCCCGCCGCCAGGCGCACCAAGGCGAAACTCGCAGGCCCCATCCCGGCCTCGGCCAGGGCCATCCGGTTCAGCACCGAATTGGCAGCGAATGCGATCATGGTGAGGGCGGTGAGCAGGAACAGGCGCATGGGGAGATGGTGCCCGCAAACGCGGCCTCGCCCAAGCGGAAAGCATCACCTGCCCATCACTTCGCCGGGAGCCGTCAAAAAGAAAGGGGCGCCCCGTGGGACGCCCCTTCCGTAACTCTGCGCAGATGCGCGGCTTACATCATGCCGCCCATGCCGCCCATGTCGGGCATGCCGCCACCGGCGCCAGCGCCTTCCTTGGCGGGCTTGTCGGCCACCATCGCTTCGGTGGTGATCAGCAGGCCGGCAACCGAAGCGGCGTCTTCCAGAGCGGTGCGCACGACCTTGGCCGGGTCGATCACGCCGAACTTGAACATGTCGCCATATTCTTCGGTCTGGGCGTTGAAGCCGAACTTCAGGTCGTCGGATTCGCGGATCTTGCCTGCGACGACCGAACCGTCGACGCCGGAGTTCTCGGCGATCTGACGCAGCGGAGCTTCCAGCGCCTTGCGGACGATGGTGATACCAGCATCCTGGTCGGGGTTCGCGCCGGTCAGGCCGTCGAGCGACTTGGCGCCCTGGACGAGAGCCACGCCGCCACCGACAACGATGCCTTCCTGAACGGCCGCACGGGTCGCGTTCAGCGCGTCATCGACACGGTCCTTGCGCTCTTTCACTTCGACTTCGGTCATGCCGCCAACGCGGATGACAGCGACGCCACCGGCGAGCTTGGCAACACGCTCCTGCAGCTTCTCGCGATCGTAGTCGCTGGAGGTTTCCTCGATCTGGTTGCGGATCTGGGCCACGCGGGCTTCGATCTCGGCCTTCTCGCCAGCACCGTCGACGACAGTGGTCTCGTCCTTGGTGATCGCGATCTTCTTGGCGGTACCGAGCATGTCCATGGTCACGCTCTCGAGCTTCATGCCGAGATCGTCCGAGATCACCTGGCCGCCGGTCAGGATCGCGATGTCCTGCAGCATGGCCTTGCGGCGGTCACCGAAGCCCGGAGCCTTGACGGCGGCGATTTTCAGGCCACCGCGCAGCTTGTTGACCACGAGGGTGGCGAGCGCTTCGCCTTCCACGTCCTCGGCGATGATGAGGAGCGGCTTCTGCGACTGGATGACCGACTCGAGCAGCGGCACCATCGGCTGCAGCGACGAGAGCTTCTTCTCGTGCAGCAGGATGAGGCAGTCGTCGAGTTCCGCGATCATCTTGTCGGGATTGGTGACGAAGTAGGGCGACAGGTAGCCGCGGTCGAACTGCATGCCTTCGACGACCTCGGTCTCGGTCTCCAGGCCCTTGTTCTCTTCGACGGTGATGACACCCTCGTTGCCGACCTTCTGCATCGCGTCAGCAATCTGCTGGCCGATTTCGGCTTCGCCGTTGGCCGAGATGGTGCCGACCTGGGCCACTTCGGCCGAGTCGTTCACGGGGCGCGCGGCGCTCTTGATGTGGGCCACGACCTTCTGGGTTGCGAGGTCGATGCCGCGCTTCAGATCCATCGGGTTCATGCCCGCGGCCACGGCCTTCATGCCTTCGCGGATAATGCCCTGGGCCAGAACGGTGGCGGTGGTGGTGCCGTCGCCGGCCTCGTCATTGGTGCGCGAGGCGACTTCTTTCACCATCTGCGCGCCCATGTTCTCGAACTTGTCTTCGAGCTCGATTTCCTTGGCGACCGACACACCGTCCTTGGTGATGCGCGGCGCGCCAAACGACTTCTCGATCACCACGTTGCGGCCCTTGGGGCCCAGGGTGACTTTCACGGCGTCCGCAAGGGTATTGACGCCTTTCAGCATCTTGTTGCGGGCTTCTGTGTCGAACTTGACGTCCTTAGCAGCCATTTTGCTTGCTCCTGGTTGTCTTGAAATTCAGTCTCAGGTCGGCGTGACGTCTCAGGCGATGATGCCGAGAATGTCGCTTTCCTTCATGATCAGCAGCTCTTCGCCATCGATCGTGATCTCGGTGCCCGACCACTTGCCGAACAGGATCTTGTCGCCGGCCTTGACGTCCATCGCGATGCGATCGCCATCGTCGTCCTTGGCGCCAGCGCCTACGGCGACGACTTCGCCCTCGGCAGGCTTTTCCTTGGCGCTGTCAGGGATGATCAGACCGCCCTTGGTTTTTTCGTCGCTTTCGACGCGGCGGACCAGCACTCGGTCATGCAGCGGAGTGAATGCCATTTCTGAACGCTCCTTGGTTCATGTTGCTCCCTGTTAGCACTCACTGGCATGGAGTGCTAACGTCCAGCGGATTTATGCAGCGGGGCGAGTCGTGTCAACTCCGCGACGCCCGAAAAAATACATTGCATACTTGGCCCCGCCCCGAAGCTGGGGCAGTCTCCCGGCAAAACGGCAGGAAACCAGATGCTCAGACAGGCGCTTTCACTCATCGCTCTACTCGCCTCCAGCCCGCTACAGGCGGCCTGCGAGGGGCCGAACCTGATCGCGGAATTGAGCGAGGCGGATCGCTCTACCCTTGATGCCCTGGTTGCATCCGCGCCCTATCCGGAAGGCAACCTCTGGCGGGCCGAAAAAGACGGGACGACCGTGCATGTGGTGGGCACGATCCATATCCCCGATCCTCGGCTGGAAAGGGTGCTGACGAAGATCGCCAAGCCCATCGCCGAGGCGGACCTGGTCATCCTCGAATCCACGGCGGAACTGCAGACTGAAACCCAGCGCCGCATGACGCAGGAGCCGGGGCTGGTCTACATCGTGGAAGGCCCGACGCTGATCGACCGCCTGCCGGAAGAGGACTGGATCAAGCTGCGCGACCGACTTCAGGAACGTGGCATCCCCGGCTTCATGGCCGCGAAGTTCCAGCCCTGGTACGCGGGCCTCGTGCTGGCGATCCCGCCTTGCGCGATGGATGAGCTCGCCTCCGGCGGCGCCGGTCTGGACGCGATGATCGACGAAGAGGCCGGGATGGCCGGGGTGCCGCTGGTCAGCCTCGACACAGCCGACACGATCTTCGACCTCTTCGCCCATGACCCGATGGACGAGCAAATCGAGATGCTGCAGCTCAGCCTCTCGATCGAGACCGACGAGGCGGCCATGTTCGCCACCATGCTCGACAGCTATTTCGCGGGCCACCACCGGGAACTGTGGGAATTCTCGCGCCTCTTCGCCTCGGGCCTCGCCATCGAGGAAATCGACGCGCTTTTCGACGAGATGGAGCAGGAAATCCTGATCGCCCGCAACCTGCGCTGGGCGCCGATGATCCTGCAACATCTCGAAGGACGCGACGTGGTGCTGGCCGTCGGCGCAGCGCATCTCTCGGGAGAAACTGGCGTGCTGCGTCTTCTGGAAGAAGCGGGCTACAAGCTCAAGCCGCTCTGACCGGCAAAGCACGGTTCGCACCGGTCCTCCGCTTGAAATAATCACGGGCCGGAGCCTCGACGAAGCGGTAGGTCACAGCCGAAATGGCTACTGTTACGGCGACGATCCCCAGGTTGGCCAGAATGGCCCAATCCGTTATGAAAGTCGTTCCTTTGGCTGTGGGCGTGGCGAACACAATCGTCGGAAACGCCTCCCAATGACGCCCCCAGACGACGACCAGCGTCACGACCAAGGCATGTACCATGTAGACAGAATACGAAATGCGTCCCAGAAACCTCGGGACAGCACCGTCGAGAAGCCGCGCGAATGGTCCTGTCGAGGAAGCGAGAACAAAGACGGTTGCAGCGAAGCCAGCGAAGGTGGCCGCTTCGCTGAGCATCCGCCCCGGTGGAATCAGTAGGGCCGACAAAACCATCGCCAAAACCGCGATTTCGGTCGCCGCGCGCTGGGGCCGCGGGTTCCGCTCATGCAATGCGTGCACGGCCACTCCAAGGAAGAAGCCCCCCAAGCAGCGCAGAAAGCCCAGATCCGAGCTACGTCGAAACGTGGTGTCAGTCAGGCTGGCAATCGCCGCATAGGCAAAGAGCGAAAGCGCCAACGCTACCAGCCAAGTCGGCCTGCGCCCAAGTACGCGCAGCACCGCAAAAAATGCGAGGTAGGCGATCATTTCTGCTCCGATACTCCAGGCAGGGAAATTCCAGTTCAGATGGTCCTGAAGCCCGACACTGTTGAGCAGGATAACATTGAGGAAAAACCCGCGCAGGCTATTGATATCGAAAAACCACGTCGCACCTCCCCAGGCGAGGAAACCAAGAGCCATGACCCCCCAGGCCCCCATGAGAACACCATGCAGCGGATAGAGTCGTCCGAAGCGGCGCATTGCATAGTCGCGCAGCGTCATCCCCCCCAGGATCCGATCGCGATAGGCGTGCGCCATCACGAAACCGGACAGGATGAAGAAGAAGTCCACGAACAGTTCCGCATTCATCCGCAGCACGGTGGGCTGGCCCGACAAAAAGGGCGTGTGGAACCAGACTACCGCAAGCGCGGCAATGCCGCGCGCGGATTCCAGTGCTGCAAATTTCATGTCTGCCCCCGTTCCGAACGCGCGCAGCCTGCTTCGGGCCTCAGACTAAAGTTTGACGCCGCGGCGGCAATATTCGGAACCCTTCGGCACAGGGGTGACTCCGCCCTTCGCCGCTCCTATAAGACGCGCGAAATTTGCACCCAGAAGGGACAGACGTCATGACGATTCAAGTTTTCGGCCACAAATCTCCCGACACCGATTCCACCGGTTCCCCGATCATCTGGGCCTGGTATCTGTCCGAGATTCGCGGCCAGGCCGCCGAGCCCAAGCTGCTGGGCGAGCCGAACACCGAAGCCGCCTTCATGCTCGAGCGCTGGGGCTTCGACAAGCCCGAGATCATCTCGGGCGTTGAGGCAGGTCAGCAGGTGGTGATCGTCGACACCAACAACCCAGCCGAACTGCCCGCCGCGATCAATGACGCGGACATCATCCAGATCATCGACCACCACAAGCTGACCGGTGGTCTCGAAACCAAGGGGCCGATCGACATCACGATCAAGCCGCTGGCCTGCACCGCTACCATCATGCACAACCTGATGGGCCCGAATGCAGCGAAGATGCCCGAGAACATCAAGGGCGCGATGCTGAGCTGTATTCTCAGCGACACGCTGGAGTTCCGCTCGCCCACCACCACCGAGCAGGACAAGAAACTGGCCGAGGAACTGGCCGGTGAGCTTGGCCTTTCGATCCCCGACTATGCCGCCGAGATGTTCGCCGCGAAATCCGATGTTTCGGCCTTCTCGGAAGCCGAGCTTCTGCGGATGGACAGCAAGGAATACGAGGTCGGCGGCAAGCAGTTCCGCGTCTCGGTTCTGGAAACTACCTCGCCCGGGCAGGTGCTGGACCGCAAGGACAGCCTCATGGCCGCCATGCCCGGCGTGGCCACCGAGGACGGCGCCGACCAGGTGCTGCTCTTCGTCGTGGACATTCTGAACGAGGAAGCCACCCTTTTGGTCCCCAATGACCTGGTGAAGACCGTGGCCGAGAAAAGCTTCGGCGCCAGCGTTTCGGGCGACACGGTGGTTCTGCCCGGCATCATGAGCCGGAAAAAGCAGATCATTCCGAACCTGAAGGTCTGATCCGGTGGTCCCGCAAGGCGACCCCTTCATTCATTGCCCCGGGCTCCGTGACCTGATCAAGGAGCCCGGGACCTCTTTCTTCCGGAACTTCGACCCGGCAGCCCTCGCCCGTGACCTCGAGGCCAAGGGCATCCCCACGGATTGGTGGACATCCGAGGCTGATCGCGAGGCCGGGCGCCGCGCGTTCCTGGACCAGCACGTTGGCGACCTCTGGGTCTTTGGTTACGGCTCTCTCATGTGGGACCCGGGGTTTCACTTCGAGGAGGTCCGCCGCGCCACGGTTTCAGGATATGCCCGGGGCTTCATCCTCAAGGACATCCACGGCGGGCGCGGCGACCGGCAGCGACCGGGACTGATGGTTGCCCTCGACCACGACCCGGACGGGCCCGGCTGCCACGGGCTTGCCTTCCGGATCGCTGCCGAAAAGGTGGACGAGGAAACCTTTCACATCTGGCAGCGCGAACGCATCGGCCCCGCCTATACCGAGGCGATGGTGCCCGCCGAAACCGCGCAGGGCGCGTTCCAGGCGGCCACCTTCATCGCCGACCACGGCTCGGAATTGATCGACGCCGCGCTCACCTTCGAAGAGCAGGTGGAATACAGCGCCACCGGCGAAGGGTTCCTGGGCACCAGCCTCGATTATATCCGAGGAATTGCCACTCATTTCGCCGAGATGCGAATCGAGGACGTCGAGGTCGCGCGCCTTCTGGCCGCCGCCGAGGCGCGGGCGGCGAAGCTTGGCATCGGCTGACGCGACCAACGATCGGGGTGGAAGTCCGATGGAAGTCCGATAAAAGTCCGATGGAATTCCGATAGCCCATTTGGAGCCCCCATGACCCAGATCGTCCGCTCGCTTTCCGAGATCTCCGACCGCTACGACGCGGTGTTCTGTGACCTCTGGGGTTGCCTACACAACGGCGTGACCGCCTTCCCCGAGGCGGTGGGGGCGCTGCAGGAGTATCGGCGCGGCGGCGGCACCGTGGTTCTGCTGACCAACGCGCCGCGACCGAGGGCGGAAGTGGCGAAACAGATCGAACGGTTCGGTGTCCCGCGTGATTGCTGGGACGTGATCGCGACCTCGGGCGACAGCGCAAGGGTCGCCATGTTTCAAGGGGTTGTGGGGCAGAAGGTCTATTTCATCGGGCTTGAACACGACCTGCCCTTCTTCGAACCGATGCAGCTTGTGTCCGATGCAGTCCAGATCGAACGGGTGCCGCTGGAAGAGGCCGAGGGCATCGTCTGCTGCGGCCCATTCGAACCTTTGAAAGAGCCCGAGGTGATGCGCCCACAGTTCCTTTATGCCAAGCAGAAGGGGATGAAACTGCTCTGCGCCAACCCCGATCTCGTGGTGGACCGGGGCGAGACCCGCGAATACTGCGCCGGCGCCCTGGCCGCGCTTTATACCGAAATGGGCGGCGAAAGCCTCTATTTCGGCAAACCCCACCCGCCCGTCTACGACCTCGCGCGGCGGCGGTTGGTGCAACTGGGGAAGGATATTCCGGACTCCCGCATCCTTGCGATCGGGGACGGGATCGGTACCGACGTGAAGGGCGCAATGGGCGAGGATCTGGACGTTCTCTTCGTGTCGGGCGGGCTGGCCGCCAAGGAAACCAGGACGACCGACCAGCCGGAACCCGAGGCGCTGGCGGACTACCTCGCGGTGCAGGGGCTGGATCCTGCCTACACGGTCGGCTTCCTTCGGTGAATTGCTGCGCAACATAATTTCTGACTTTTTACGCTATACGCCAGAAAATTACCTTACCGATTGCGACGCCCCTCGGTTTCGGCTATGCTGCACTGCAACATGGCTCTGGAGGCGCATATGCTCGACAATCAACCGCGCGGCACGATCTGCATCGAGGATCTCGAGATCGGCATGCGCCGCTATCTCCAGAAGGAAATCACCGACCGCGACATCGAGATGTTCGCCGAGGTTTCCACCGACCGGAACCCCGTGCACCTGGACGATGCCTATGCGCAGGACACGATCTTCGAGGGGCGCATCGCCCACGGGATGCTGACCGCGGGTCTGATCTCGGCGGTGATCGGCGAGCAGCTTCCGGGCCACGGCTCGGTCTATCTTGGGCAGACGTTGAAGTTCATGGCCCCCGTCCGGCCCGGCGACATGGTCCATGCCGAGGTCGTGGTGCGCGAGATCGATCATTCCCGCCGCCGGGTGACACTTGATTGTCACTGCGCCGTGGGCGATACGGTCGTCCTGAAAGGCGAGGCGCTGGTCCTGGCGCCAAGCCGCAAATTCGACTGACAGCAGCGGGTGTCCCCCGCGCTCGGGGGACGATGCGAAGCTACACCACCTGGACGGGTCTGGACCTAGGCGCCAAGGGCGCGGCTGTGGCCATCGGCAATTTCGACGGCGTGCATCGCGGCCATATCAAGGTGCTGGACCTCGCCCGGGACGCGGCGGTGCGCGCTGGTGCGCCGCTTGGCGTCATCACCTTCGAGCCGCATCCGCGTGAGTTCTTCGCCCCCGATGCCCCGCCCTTCCGCCTGACCAACGCCGAGACCAAGGCCAACCGGCTTGCGAAACTGGGTGTGGACGTTCTCTACCAACTGCCGTTCAACGGCGATCTTGCCAGCCTGACCCCCGAGCAATTCGCACGTGAAGTTCTGGCCGAGGGGCTGGGCGTGCGCCACGTGGTCGTGGGCGCGGATTTCCATTTCGGCAAGGGCCGCGCGGGCAGCGTGGATGATCTGCGCGCCTTCGGTGCGGAACTGGGTTTTGACGTTATCATCGCGGACTTGCTGGAAACCGGCGGCGAGGAAGTCTCTTCGACCAACATCCGCACCGCGCTCAGCGAAGGCCGCCCGGCGGACGCGGCCCGGATGCTGGGCCACTGGCATCGCATCGACGGCGAGGTACTGGACGGCGACAAGCGCGGGCGCGATTTCGGGTATCCCACGGCGAACATGTCGATCACCGGGCTGCATCCGCCGCGTTTTGGTGTCTACGCGGTGAAGGCCGACGTGCTGACCGGCCCGCACACGGGCAGCTATGACGGGGCCGCCTCGATGGGCGTGCGCCCGATGTTCGGGGGCAACGTGCCCAACCTCGAAACCTTTCTCTTCGACTTCGACGGTGATCTCTACGGCGCGCATATGTCGGTGGCGCTGGTGGACTATCTCAGGCCCGAGGCCAAGTTCGGCAGCATCGAGGAGCTGATCGCCCAGATGGACGCGGATTGCGCGCAGGCGCGTGAGATCCTTGCCAAGGTCTGAGCCTGCATTGACCGCACCTGTGGAAAGCCCTGCCCGATGACGGACCCGATAAATCGTGACGGCCTGCGCCCCCGCTTCTGGGAACGCTTTCCATTGGGAAAACTGTCCCCAAGCGAGTGGGAGGCGCTGTGCGACGGCTGCGGCAAATGCTGTCTCAACAAGCTCGAGGATGAGGACACGCAGGAGGTCGCATTCACCCGCATTGCCTGCCGCCTGCTGGATGACGAAAGTTGCCGTTGCGCACAATACGACATCCGCCTGCAATTCGTGCCGGAATGCGTGGTGCTGACGCCCAAGACCCTGCCCGAAATCGCCTACTGGATGCCCACGACCTGCGCCTATCGGCTTTTGCAGGAGGGCAAGCCGCTTTATGACTGGCATCCGCTGATCTCGGGCAATCCCGAGACGGTGCACGAGGCCGGTGTCTCGGTCCGTGGATGGACCGTGCCGGAATTCGAAATCCCCGAAGAAGAGTGGGAAGACTACATAATCGAGGAGCCGACCTGATGTTCTTTGCCTCCGACAATTCCTCTCCTGCCCATCCGAAAGTGATCGAGGCGATCACGCAGGCCAACGCGGGCTATGCCATGCCCTATGGCAATGATCCGATCATGGAGAGCGCGCGTGCCAAGGTGCGCGAAACCTTCGAGGCGCCAGAGGCGGCGGTCTACCTCGTGGCCACCGGGACGGCGGCCAACGCGCTGTCGCTTGCCTGCCTTTGCCCGCCCTGGGGTGCGGTCTACTGCCACCGCAACGCCCATGTGGAAGAGGATGAATGCGGCGCGCCGGAATTCTACACCGGGGGCGCCAAGCTGGTTCTGATCGACGGCAAGGACGCGAAGATGAGCCCCGAGGCGCTGGAGCGCACCATCGGCTTCACCGCGCGGGCCGGGGTTCATAACGTCCAGAAGGGCATGTTGACCCTGACCAATGCGACCGAGGCTGGCACGGTCTACACCCCTGCCGAGGTCGCCGCGTTGTCAGGTATCGCTAAGAAGGCCGGGATCCCCACGCACATGGATGGCGCCCGCTTTGCCAATGCGATTGCGGCGACGGGCGCCAGCCCCGCCGAGATGACATGGAAGGCGGGCATCGACGTGCTCTCCTTCGGCGGGACGAAGAACGGGCTCATGGGGGTCGAGGCCGTGGTTCTGTTCAATCCCGAACTGGCCTGGGAATTCGAGCTGCGCCGCAAACGGGGCGGGCATCTTTTCTCGAAACACCGCTACCTCTCGGCGCAGATGGACGCCTACCTGACCGATGGGCTGTGGCTGGAGATGGCACAGGCGGCGAATTCTGCGGCAGCCCGGCTGTCGGAAGGCATCCTGAAGGTTCCCGGCGCAAAGCTGGTGCACCCGACCGAGGCCAACGCCGTCTTCGCCGCCTGGCCGCGCGGCGGGCATCGCAAGGCTCAGGAGGCAGGCGCGGCCTATTACCTCTGGCCGTTCAGCCAGCCGATGGAAGGCCCCGCGGACGAATTGCTCTCGGCGCGGCTGGTCTGTTCCTGGTCCACGACGGACGCGGACGTGGACCGCTTCCTAGACCTGATCTCGGGCTGATCTAGACGCTGCGGCCCAGGAACTCCCGGATCGCGGCGCCCACCGCCTCGGGATGGGTGATCGGCGCCATGTGCCCTGCCCCCTCGATCGGCACGATCCGCGAATCGGGAAGACGGGAGTGCAGCCCCCGCAGGACCGCCGGAATGCCCGGCGGCGACTGGGTCCCGTGAACCAGCAGCACGGGGGCCGTGATCCTCTCGAGCCTGCCCGGCTTCATCACCCCGGCGTAGTCGTCGTTCAACCCGTACCCCCCGCCTTCGATCAGGTGAATCCGGTCCGTGATATAGCGGCGCTGATCCTCGGTCATCTGCTCCCAGGGGACACCCGCGCCCCAGACCTGCGTGAAGTGGCGGGCGCCTTCTTCTCGGCGCCCCGCGTTGAACGCTTCGGCAAAGGACGCATCCAACCGCTCCTGCTCCTCCATCTCGGAGGCCGAGATATGGTAGGCTGCCGAGAAGAAGGGAGGCTCGATCAGGGTCAGGCTCCGCACCCGCTCGGGCTGGGCTTCTGCCACGCGCAGAAGGGATGTGCCACCGAAGGAATGTCCGATCAGGTCGACCGGCTCGTCGTGTTCCTCGATGAAATCCCGGGCGATCGCAGCCACGGCGTGCTGCAGCGGGCCATCACCCCCCCAATCGGCACTACGGCCGTGACCCGGCATGTCCACGGCAATCATGGAAAGCTGGTCCGAAAGCTGCTCCATCAGCCCACGCAACGCACCGCTATGAGCCAGCGAACAGTGCAGGAGCAGGGCCTTGCGCGGCCCCTCGCCCATTTCACGCCAGTGAACCTCGTGCCCGCCCCGGACCGCGACCGGCATCAGAGCTTGCCCGCGAGGTGAAGGTCCAGGTCATCGAGGCTGTTCTGGCCCCAGAACCGTTCATCGCTGTCCGCCACGATGTAGAATGGCGCGCCGAAGACGCCGCGGTTGACCGCCTCTTCGAGGTTCGCCGCATAGGTTTCCGCCCCGGCCAACAACCCGCTGTCGGCGAGTGTTGGGTCGAAGTCTGCTTCCGTCAGGCAGGCCTTGATCACGTCGTCCTCCGCCACGTTCTTTTCCTCGGCCCAGCAGGCCCGCAGGATCGCGTGGACCAGTTTGCCCATATCGCCGCCACCCGCCTTCTGCGCCGCGATGATCGCATAGGACGACGGCGCGGGGTTGGTCGGGAAGAAGGCCGGTTGCAAGGTGATCGGCATGTCGAGCCTCTTGGCAACCCGGCGCAGTTCCTGAAGGCGGAACTCCTGGCGCGAGGGATGTCGATCTTTTGGGGGCGTGCCACCGGTCCGGGAAAAAAGGCTGGCGATGTCCAGCGGCTTGTATGTGACGGTGGCGCCATGTTTCGCGGCGATTTCTTCGAACCGCGTCCCCGCGAGGTAGGTGAAGGGCGAGATCGTCGCGAAGAAGTAATCTATATGCGGCATTTGCGATGTGTTCCCCTGGCTGGTGTTTGCAAGACCGTATCGGGGTGGTAAGCGGTGTCAACGCCACGATTCCGTCTTGTGACCCCCGCCAAGGACCCCCGCTGCCATGCCCAACATGACCGAGCCGAAGCTTATTTCCGGCAATGCCAACCGAACCCTCGCCAAAGCCATCGCCCGCCGGCTTTCCGTTCATCGCGGAATGAGCGTCGGCCTTGTCGATGCGCGGGTCGAGCGGTTCAACGACCAGGAAATCTTTGTCGAGGTTTTCGAGAACGTCCGCGGCGAGGATATGTTCATTATCCAGCCGACCTCGAACCCGGCGAATGACAACCTGATGGAATTGCTGATCATCGCCGATGCGATGCGCCGGTCTTCGGCGGCGCGGATTACCGCTGTGATCCCCTATTTCGGCTATGCCCGGCAGGATCGCCGCACCAAGGCACGGACGCCGATCTCGGCCAAACTGGTGGCGAACCTCATCGCCGAGGCCGGAGTCGAGCGGGTGCTGACGATGGACCTGCACGCAGCTCAGATCCAGGGCTTCTTCGACATCCCGGTGGACAACCTCTACGCCTCGCCGGTGTTCGCGCTGGATATCAAGCATCACTTCCATAACAAACTCGACCAAGTCATGGTCGTGTCGCCCGACGTGGGCGGCGTGGCCCGGGCGCGCGAGCTGGCGCAACGGATCGGCGCGCCGCTTTCGATCGTCGACAAGCGCCGCGAGAAGCCCGGTGAAATCGCCGAGATGACCGTGATTGGTGATGTGAAGGGCAAGACCTGCATCATCGTCGACGACATCTGCGACACGGCCGGAACGCTCTGCAAGGCGGCCGAAGTTCTGATGGAACAGGGCGCGCGCGAAGTTCATTCCTACATCACCCACGGCGTGCTGTCGGGCCCGGCGGTGGATCGTATCACCAAGTCGGTGATGAAAAGCCTCGTGATTACCGACAGCATCGAGCCGACCGACGCCGTGAAAGCCGCCAAGAACATCCGGATCGTACCCACCGCGCCGATGTTCGCCCAGGCGATCATCAACATCTGGAACGGAACCTCGGTGTCCTCGCTGTTCGACCTGGACACCTTGGGCCCGATCTACGAGGGCATGTACACCCGCAGTTGATCTGACGCGGTCACCCAAAGCAAAAGGCCCCGCCAATGGCGGGGCCTTTTCTTTTGTCTGTGCGGCGCGTCAGGCTTGCGGCTGCTTCGCGGTCAGGCCGATATGGTCGCCCATGGCCACCATGTCGGCCATCAGCTTCGCGGCATCGTCCACGAGGTTGTGGTCGCCGTTTTCCTTGGCAGAACGCAGTGCTTCGGCGGCCTTTTCGACGAACGCGTCGAGAACCTCCTGGGTCACATCGCTCACATGCAGGGCTTCTTCGGCCAGCACGCTGGTCGCCTCGCCCGAGATCTCGGCGAAGCCACCGGTCACGGCATATTCATCCGTGCCCTCGGCGCTGATGATCCGCAGGATGCCAGGACGCAGCGTCGTAATGACGGGTGCGTGCGATGGCATCGCGGTCATGTCGCCCTCGGCGGCGGGGATGCGGACCTCGGTCGCCTTGACCGAGGCCAGTCGCCGCTCGGGGCTTACGAGGTCGAATTGCATCGTATCGGCCATTCAGCCCTCCTTAGGCGGCGTCTGCCGCCATTTTCTCGGCCTTGGCGATCACTTCGTCGATGTCGCCGACCATGTAGAACGCGGCTTCCGGCAGGTGATCGTACTCGCCCGCAACCACGGCCTTGAACGAGGCGATGGTCTTTTCGAGCGGAACCTGAACGCCGTCCGAACCGGTGAACACTTTCGCCACGTCGAAGGGCTGCGAGAGGAAACGCTGGATCTTCCGTGCACGGGCCACGGTCAGCTTGTCCTCTTCGCTCAGTTCGTCCATGCCGAGAATGGCGATGATGTCCTGAAGCGACTTGTAGCGCTGAAGGATACCCTGAACGTCACGGGCAACCTGGTAGTGCTCTTCACCCAGAACCGCAGGGTCCATGAGGCGCGAGGAGCTGTCCAGCGGGTCCACGGCCGGGTAGATGCCCAGTTCCGAAATCGCGCGCGACAGAACGGTCGTGGCGTCGAGGTGGGCGAAGGTCGTGGCCGGAGCCGGGTCGGTAAGGTCGTCCGCAGGCACGTACACGGCCTGGATCGACGTGATCGAGCCCGATTTGGTCGAGGTGATGCGTTCCTGCATCGCGCCCATGTCGGTGGCCAGCGTCGGCTGGTAGCCCACCGCCGAAGGAATACGGCCCAGAAGCGCCGACACCTCGGAACCCGCCTGGGTAAAGCGGAAGATGTTGTCGACGAAGAACAGAACGTCGGTCCCGGACTGGTCGCGGAACTGCTCGGCCAGGGTGAGGCCGGTCAGCGCAACACGGGCACGGGCCCCCGGAGGCTCGTTCATCTGACCGTAAACCAGGGCCACCTGCGACTCGGACAGGTTGTCCGGCTTGATGACGTTGGATTCGATCATCTCGTGGTAAAGGTCGTTGCCCTCACGGGTCCGTTCACCAACACCGGCGAACACCGAGAAGCCCGAGTGCACCTTGGCGATGTTGTTGATCAGTTCCATGATGAGAACCGTCTTGCCCACGCCGGCACCGCCGAAGAGGCCGATCTTACCACCCTTGGAGTAGGGGGCGAGAAGGTCGATGACCTTGATACCGGTCACGAGGATCTCGGATTCGGTCGACTGCTCGCTGAACTCGGGCGCCTGGGCGTGAATCGGACGATATTCGTCGGCCTTGATCGGCTCGCCTTCGTCAACGGGTTCGCCGACGACGTTGAGGATCCGGCCGAGGGTCGCGTTGCCCACCGGCACCGAGATCGGGCCGTCGGTGTCGACGACTTCCTGACCCCGCACGAGACCTTCGGTCGCGTCCATGGCGATGGTGCGAACGGTGTTCTCGCCAAGGTGCTGGGCCACTTCGAGCACCAGTTTCTTGCCGTTGTTCTCGGTGGTCAGCGCGTTGAGAATTGCCGGCAGATGATCGCCGAACTGAACGTCGACCACGGCGCCGATGACCTGGGTCACTTTGCCTTTTGCGTTTGCCATGTGTTGTCTCCGGTCCTTAGAGCGCTTCCGCGCCCGAGATAATTTCGATCAGCTCATTGGTGATGACGGCCTGACGCGAGCGGTTGAACTCGATCGTCAGCTTGTCGATCATCTCGCCCGCGTTGCGCGTGGCGTTATCCATTGCCGACATGCGCGCGCCCTGCTCGGACGCGCCGTTTTCCAGAAGTGCGGCGAAGATCTGCGTCGCGACACCGCGCGGCAGAAGGTCAGACAGGATCGCCTCCTCGTCGGGCTCGTAATCGTAGAGCGTGGTTTCAGCACCCTCTTCGGTTTCGAACTTCGCCGGGATGATCTGCTGTGCGGTCGGCACCTGGCTCACCACGTTCTCGAAGCGCGCGAAATAGATCGTCGCCACGTCGAACTCGCCAGCGTCGAAACGGCCCAGCACATCGCGGGCGACACCCTGCGCATCGGCGTATCCGAGACGCTTGACCGCGCTCAGATCCACGTGCCCGATCAGAAGCTCGGCAAAGTCGCGGCGAAGCTGCTCGCGGCCCTTCTTGCCGACCGTCAGAACCTTGACCGTCTTTCCCTCGGCAAGCAGCCGGGTGATGTCGGTCTTGGCCTTCTTCACGATCGAGCTGTTGAAGCCGCCGCAAAGGCCGCGCTCGGCGGTCATGACGACCAGAAGCTGGACCTTGTCCGACCCGGTGCCCGAAAGCAGCCGCGGTGCAGAGTCGCTGCTGCCCACGGAAGCCGCCAACTGCCCGAGCACCGCATTGAAGCGCTCGGTATAGGGGCGGGCCGCCTCGGCAGCATCCTGTGCCCGCCGCAGTTTCGCGGCGGCCACCATCTGCATGGCCTTGGTGATCTTGCGGGTCGATTTGACCGACGCGATCCTGTTTTTTAGATCCTTGAGGTTTGGCATTGCCTCGTCCCCTTATGCGAAGTCGGCGGCGTATTCGTCCAGCGCTGCGCGGATCTTGTCTTCGGCCTCGCCCTTGATCTTCGGGTCCTCGTTGGTGAGGAAATCCAGCAGGTCCTTGTGCTTGCCACGCAGGTGGGCAAGCAGACCTTTCTCGAACCGGCCAACGTCAGATACGTCGATCTTGTCGAGGTACCCTTTGGTACCGGCGAAGATGACGCAGACGATTTCAGCGTTGGTCAGCGGCGCGTACTGCGGCTGTTTCATCAGCTCGGTCAGACGCGCACCACGGTTCAGCAGGCGCTGGGTCGCGGCGTCGAGGTCGGAACCGAACTGGGCGAAGG
>JABURR010000001.1 GCA_014762635.1 Paracoccaceae bacterium | reverse complement strand
TTGCTGGAGAGCCAGCTGAGCGAAGAAGAGCGGATGCTGTCGGAGGGGGCGCGGGCCTTTGCGCAGGACCGGCTGCAGGGCCGGGTCATCGACGCCTATCGCGAGGAGCGGGTGGAGCCCGAAATCTTTGCCGAGATGGGCGAAGCGGGACTCTTGGGCGTCACCATCCCCGAGGAGTTCGGCGGGCTCGGCGCGGGCTACGTGGCTTACGGGCTTGTCGCGCGCGAGGTGGAGCGCGTCGACAGCGGCTACCGCTCGATGATGAGCGTGCAGTCGAGCCTGGTGATGTACCCGATCCACGCCTATGGCTCGGACGAACAGAAGGCGAAATACCTGCCCAAGCTGGCGAGCGGTGAGTGGATCGGCTGCTTCGGCCTGACCGAACCCGACGCCGGATCGGACCCCGCGGGCATGAAGACCGTGGCCAAGAAGACCGACGGCGGTTACGTCATCTCGGGTTCGAAGATGTGGATCTCGAACGCGCCCATCGCGGACGTGTTCGTGGTCTGGGCCAAGTCCGAGGCCCATGGCGGCAAGATCCGCGGCTTCGTGCTGGAGAAGGGCATGACGGGTCTCTCGGCGCCGAAGATCGGCGGGAAACTCAGCTTGCGCGCCTCGGTCACCGGCGAGATCGTGATGGACGCGGTCGAGGTGGGCGAGGACGCGCTCTTGCCCGGGGTCGAGGGTCTGAAGGGCCCGTTCGGCTGCCTCAACCGGGCGCGTTTCGGCATCGCCTGGGGGGCGATGGGCGCGGCGGAGTTCTGCTGGCAGGCGGCGCGGCAATACGGGCTTGACCGGCATCAGTTCGGCAAGCCGTTGGCGCAGACGCAGCTCTTTCAGAAGAAGCTCGCCGACATGCAGACCGAGATCACGCTGGGCCTGCAGGCGGCGCTGCGCGTGGGCCGGCTGATGGAAGAGGGCCGCGCGGCGCCCGAGATGATCAGCCTGATCAAGCGCAACAACTGCGGCAAGGCGCTGGACATCGCCCGGGCCGCCCGCGACATGCACGGCGGCAACGGCATCTCGGAGGAATTCCAGGTCTTCCGCCACATGGTGAACCTGGAAACCGTCAACACCTACGAAGGCACCCACGACGTCCACGCCCTCATCCTCGGCCGCGCACAGACCGGACTGCAGGCGTTCTTCTGA
>JABURR010000086.1 GCA_014762635.1 Paracoccaceae bacterium | reverse complement strand
AGGTGGCGGGCGGGGAGGGGGCTGTCTGCCCCCGCTTTCCCTTCCGGGAAAGCCCCCCGAGGATATTTGCAGAACAGAAGAAGGGGAGGATGCTTGAAGCCGGTGGCCGGGTGCGGGAAAGATGGGCGCAGGTTTCATGGAGGTGGAATGCCCGGGATCGCGGAGTTCGAAGGCGACTGGACGGTCGAAAAGCGGATCGAGGATCGCCGCGCCGGGGAGGTGTTGGAGCTGCGGGGCGTGGTGCGGTTCGTGGCTGACGGCGACGTGTGGCGCGTGGAGGAGACCGGGCAGTTGATCGCGCCGGGGCGACCGGCGCTGGAGACGCGGCGGGTTTACCTGTGGCGGGCGGCGGGCCCCGAGATCGAGGTGTTGTTCGAGGACGGGCGGCCGTTTCACAGCTTTCTGCCCGAGGGGCAGCCCCAGGCGCGGCATGATTGCGCGCCGGATCTCTACCGCGTGTCCTATGACTTCGCCGGCTGGCCCGAGTGGCACGCGACCTGGACGGTTTCGGGGCCGCGCAAGGATTATACCATGGCCGCGACGCACCGCCGCTAGAGGTTTGTCTTGCGCCGTCAAGGCTGCTGGTGCAGAAAAAGGCCGACGCTTTACCACCAGATGGAGACGGGACATGGCGACGAATGTGACAGATCGGGTACTGGTCGAGGCTCTCGGCCCCAGTGAAGGCGCGGCGCTGCGCCTCAAGCAGGCGGCCTTGGTCGTGCTGGGCATCGTGGCGCTGGCCATTTTCGCCAAGATCAAGGTGCCGATGTGGCCGGTGCCGATCACCATGGGCACCTTCGCCGTGCTGACCGTGGGCGCGGCCTATGGCCCGCGTCTCGGGCTGGCGACGATCTTGGGCTACATGATCGTTGGCGCGCTGGGCTTCGACGTTTTCGCGGGCTCCTCGGCCGAGAAACTCGGGCTGGAGTACATGATGGGCGGCACCGGTGGCTACCTCGTGGGTTACGTGCTGGCCACCGTGGCGCTGGGCGCGCTGGCGCGGCGTGGCTGGGACCGTTCGATCCTGCTGATGGCGGCGGCCATGCTGATCGGCAACGCGCTGATCTACGTGCCGGGCCTCGTGTGGCTGGGTCAGCTTTACGGCTGGGATCAGCCGATCCTTCAGTGGGGCCTGACGCCCTTCCTGATCGGCGATGCGCTGAAGCTGGCGCTGGCGGCACTGCTGGTGCCGGGGCTGTGGAAGCTGATCGGCAACGCCCGCGGCTGAGCCTTCGCTGACGGAACGATTGGCGCCCGGCGGGTTTGATCCTGCCGGGCGTTTTCTTTTGCGCGGCGGCTACTGCGCCAGAACGGTCTCGACCCTTGCGCCGCGGGTGAGGGTGCCATGCACCGGGCATTTGTCGGCGATCTCGAGCAGGCGGGCGCGCTGGTCGGCGGAGAGATCGCCCTCGAGCGTGACCTCGCGGCGGAAGTGGTCGATCTTGGCGGCGCGGCCCGCGGCGTCCTGGGCGTGCATCTTGTCGTGGGTCACGTCGACTCGAACATGAGAGAGCGGCCAGCCCTTGCGCCGCGCGTACATGCGGATGGTCATCGTGGTGCAGGCGCCGAGACCGGCAGCGAGGAACCCATAGGGCGTCATGCCCCGGTTGGTGCCGCCATAGGATTCGGGCTCGTCAGCCAGGACGTGATGGTCGGGGCCGGAGTTTATGTCCTGCAGGAAGCCTTCGGGATCGGCCTCGGAGACGCGGACCACGCCTTCGGGCGCGCCGGGCGGGGGCGCTGGCGGGCGCAGGTCGAGGTAGCGGCGCGACCAGGTGGCGATCACCTCGGCGGCGTATTCGGCATCGGCGGGGTCCGAGACCAGGTGATCGGCCCCGTCCAGCGTGACGAAGCTTTTCGGGTGTTTCGCGGCCACGAAGATCTGCTGCGCGTTCTCGATCCCGACGATCTGGTCGCGCGGGGCGTGCAGCACCATAAGCGCGCGTTTCAGCCCGGCGATGGCGGGTTCGAGATTGGCGGCGGAAATGTCGTCGAGGAACTGCCTGCCGATCCGGAAGGGACGGCCGCCCAACTCCACCTCGGCGGTGCCTTCGCGGCGGATGCGGTCGAGCGAGTCTGACAGGTGTCCGGCCACATGGCCCGGGTCGAAGGGCGCCCCGATCGTCGCCACTGCCCTGGCCGAGGGGATATCCGCAGCCGCGCGCAGAACCGCCGCGCCGCCCAGCGAATGGCCGATCAGAAGCCCGGGCGCCATGCCGCGCCCCGTCAGGTAGCTTGCTGCCGCGACCAGGTCCGCGACGTTGGAGGAAAAAGAGGTGTTCTCGAACTCGCCCCCGGAATGGCCCAGCCCGGTGAAATCGAAGCGCAGCACTGCGATGCCCATCGTGGCCAGCCGCGCGGCGATGCGTCGGGCGGCGGGAATGTCCTTGCCGCAGGTGAAGCAATGGGCAAAGAGCGCGGTCGCGAGATGCGGCCCCTCGGGCAGGTCGAGCCGCGCGGCAAGCTGGTCGCCCGCGTGGCCGGTGAATGTGATCCGTTCGGTCGCCATCTGCGCGCCTCCTTCTCTGCTTCTACGGTGGGGGCGTGCGGGGCGTCCCGCAAGGGCGAACCTGCGACGTTCACGGCGTGGTGACAGGCCGCGATTTCTGTTACGAGGGATCGGGAAGCAGGGTAATTTTCACCCATGAAAGAACAACTTCGCGGGTCTTTGCAGGCGCTCGGCCTCTGCGCGGCGCTGGCCGTGGCGCTGAGCTATGGCGGCTATTTCCATCCCCTGGGTGACAGTCTTGCGGTGTTCCGCCCCTATTTCGCGGCAGCGCTTGTGCTGGGCGCGCTGGTCCTCTGGCCGCTGGCGGCACGGTGGTCGGCGCTGGCCTGTGCCGTGGTGGGTGCGGTGGCGCTGGGGCCGATCCTGACTTTGGGGCAGGGCGCGGCGGCCGGAACGGGCGGCATGGTGATTTATCAGAAGAACCTGAATTTCCGCCTGCCCGACATTGCCCCGGTGGCCCGGGACATCCGCGCTAGCGGGGCGGATTTCGTGACGCTGCAGGAGGTTTCCACCAAGACCCGCCCGATCCTGCAGGGCCTGGCGGCGGAGTATCCCTATGGGAACTACTGCGATTTCGCCGGAGTGGGCGGTACGGCGGTGCTGTCGCGCTGGCCCGCGGTGCCCGGTTCGGCGCGTTGCGCGCGCGGCATGACGGCGCTTCAGGTCCAGACGCCCAGCGGGCCGCTCTGGCTGGTGTCGTTGCACCTGCACTGGCCCTGGCCGCACAGCCAGGCCGCGCAGGTAAACCGGCTGCTGCCGATCCTAGCGCGGATCGGGGACGACGGGCCGGTGATGATCGGCGGGGATTTCAACATGGTGCCCTGGTCCAATACCCTGCGCCAGATCGGCAAGGCGACGGGTTCGGCGCGGCCGGGGCCGGTGATCTCGACGCGGACGCTGTTCAAGGGGGCGGTGCAACTGCCCATCGACCACGTGATGGTGCCCGCCGGAGCCGGGGCCGAGGTCAGCGCGCGCCCGCGCTTTGGCTCGGACCACCGCGGCATCCTCGCGCGGGTGGCGCTGCCCCGGGGCTGAGGCGGGTCCGCGTCATTTTGCACCTTCCCCGGCGCGCCGGGCAGGGTATCACTTTCCCATGGAAACCGTTCTGCAATCCAGCCTGCCCTTCGCGCCCTGGGTCAACCCTGCAACCCGGCGTCTGCCCGGCACCATGCCGGTCGATCCGCGCGGCTGGCTCATGGTGGATGATGCCTATGCCGGGCAGATGGCGTTGCGACGACGGCTGATCGCGGAGGAAACGTCGCGGGTTCACGCCCTGAGCCCGCGTGCCAAAGAGGCAGCGGCTGAACTCTACGAGGCGGTGCTGGACCTGCTGCCGGACCTCGGGGTCACGGTGTCGGACGGCCAGGCCACTGGGCCCGACGGGGTGCCGGTGCCGCTCGATCCTGCCGTGCCGCTGCTGACGATGGGCCAAGTGGTGCAGGAAGACCTCTGCCTCATGCAGGAGGGCGAAAGCGGCGAATACGACTTGACCGGAGCGGTGCTCTGCTTCCCCTCGGGCTGGACCCTGGCCGAGAAGATCGGCCGCCCGATGATCCGTATCCACGTGCCGGTGAAGACATACGACCCGGAACTGGCCCGCCGGGTCGGGCGGTTGATGGAAGGGGTGCAGCCGGGGCGGCCGATGCTTCGCGGCACGGCGCATTGGTCCGGGGCGCCGCTCTTCAACCCCAGGACCGAGGCGCAGGGTAACACCCTGGGCGACCACCGCCCGCTGATCCGGGTCGAACGCCAATGCCTGCTGCGCCTGCCCCGTACCCGGGCCGTGGCCTTCACGATCCACACCTTCGCGGTGCGCCCCGAGGCCCTGAGCCCCGAGCAGGCCGAGGCGCTCGCCGCCCACCCGCTCCGCAGCGTGGATTGAGCGGGACGGCCAAGATTTTTGAGGAAAAATCTTGGCGCTGGCGGTCAGGGCAGGTCGTGATGCGAAAAGACGATCCAGGCGAAGAGTGCGGCAGCCGCCGCATAGACAAGCGAGCCGATCGCCACCACCGGCGCGAGGGCGCCATATCCCAGCAACAGCAGGTAAAGGCCGCCGGTCATCAGAATCGTCGCGGCCACCGAGAGCCAGAACTGGATCCGGGCGAGGCCCGAATCTCCCTTGTCGGGGTCGAGCGCGAAGTAGGTTCCGAAAAGCGCCAGCGACACCCAGCCGAGCAGGCTGAGATGGGCATGTGCCCCGGTCACCTTGTGCTCGCCGGAAATTGACATTTGAAGCCCCATCAGGATCCCGATGATCAGGAAGATGGCGGCGGCCTTGAAGAAATGTCTGGAAATTTGCGGCATGGGTTCCTCCCGCGTGATGGCCATGCCCGAACGACTTGCTGTCCTTGTTCGGGGATGGAGCCTCGCCGCGCACATTACGACCTGCGTCTTCGGGTTGCCTTGATGGAAGTCAAACAGGTCGACACGGGGGATGGGCGAGACCCGGATTTTTCGGAGAAAAATCGTTGGGCTTAGCCCAGCCAGACGTCGAGGAAGAGCATCAGCACCAGCCCGATGGCGAGGCCGAAGGTGGCCTTGTTCTGGTGGCCGCTGCGGTGGGTCTCGGGGATGATCTCGTGGCTGATCACGTAAAGCATCGCGCCCGCCGCGAAGGTCAGCCCCCAGGGCAGCAGCGGCTCCGAGACCGAGATCACCGCCGCCCCGATCAGCCCGCCCACGGGCTCCACCAACCCGGTGAGCGCCGCGATCGACCAGGCGCGCCAGGGGCCGTAGCCCTCGCCCAGCAGCGCCACGGCCACCGCCAGCCCCTCGGGCAGGTTCTGCAGCCCGATCCCGATCGCCAGCGGCATCCCGCCCGCGGCCCCGTGGGCGCCGAAGCCCACACCGACGGCCAGCCCTTCGGGGAAGTTGTGGATCGTGATCGCGATGATGAAAAGCCAGATCCGCCGCAGGGACTCCGAGGCCGGCCCCTCCACCCCGGACTTGAAATGCTCATGCGGCAGCACCTCGTTCAGAATGGCCACCAGGGCCATGCCCGCCAGGATCCCCGCCACCGCGATCGCCGCCGGGATCGCCCCCTCGCCGTACCGCACGCTGGCGGCCTCCAGCCCCGGGATGATCAGCGAGAAGAACGAGGCCGAGAGCATCACCCCGGCCGCGAAGCCCAGTGACATGTCGCGCGTGGCCTTGCCCGGCGCCCGGCCGAGAAGAATGGGCACCGCGCCCACGGCGGTCATCAGCCCGGCGGCTAGGCTGCCTAGGAAGCCGATCTCGATGGGAGAGAGGTGGTTCACATGCGTGCCCCCGTATGAGGCGCGGCGCAACTCCGCGCCGGGACAGCCTGCCCGCCCCGCGCGACGCCTGCCTTGATCGAGCGCAAGGGCCCGGGCGGCGGGGCCTGCCGTCGTGACCTCTCTGGAGGTTCCTGAAATGACTGGTAATTCCGGGGGAAATCCGATCAGATCGCCCGGCGATCCGTCGGTTTCAGTCAAAGGATGAACCCACAGATGACCTCGGCCCTGTCGCGCACGCGCGAAACTCGTAAGACCGTGATCGAGACCGCGGGCGGCGTCGTCTCGGCCCAGAATGCCGTCGCCGCCCGGATCGGCGCCGATGTTCTCCGCGCGGGCGGAGATGCGGTGGATGCGGCGGTTGCGGTGTCCTTCGCGATGGGCGTTCTGGAACCCTGGATGAGCGGCCCCGCAGGCGGTGGCGCGGCGGTGCATTGGCGCGCCGACACCGGGGAGGCCACGGCGATCAATTTCGGCATGCGCTCTCCGGTCGGGCTGCGGGTCGAGGATTATCCCCTGTCGGGTGAAGGCGTCGCAGGTGACCTGTTCCCCTGGCAGCGGGTGGTCGAGGATCGCAACCTGCACGGCGCGACTGCCGTCGCCGTTCCGGGCACCGTGGCCGGGGTGGAGGCCGCGCATCAACGCTGGGGCCGGATGCCCTGGGCCGAGCTGGTTGCCCCCGCGATTGCCGCCGCGCGGCAAGGGATGGCCGTCGATTGGTATGCCTCGCTCGTCATCGGATCGGTGGCGCGGGAACTGGCGCGGGACGCTGATGCCGCGGCGCTGTTTCTGGATGAAGGCACCTGGCCCAAGGCCTCGGGGTGGACCGCCGTCCCGAACTGCCGCCTAGATCAGTCGACGATGGCCGACAGCCTGGACTGCATCTCGCGGGACGGTGCGAAGGCCCTGCATGGCGGGGACCTCGGCGCGGCGCTGGCGGCCGATGTGGCGGCAAAGGGCGGTTCGCTGGCGCTGGGCGATCTGGCCGGGTATCGGCCCTGGATCGGGTCGGCGCAGCCAGTGGCCTATCGCGATGCGCTGTTCCACGTGGTGCCGGGCCTGACCGCCGGCCCCACCTTCGCGCGGGCGCTGGCCGAAATGAAGGGCGCGCCGATGGACAGCCTGCCGGAGAGTTTCGCTGCCTGTGCCGACGGGCTGCGCGCGGCCTATGCCGAGCGGCTTTCGACCATGGGCGATACCGGCGAGGTGCCAGAGGTGCCCGGCTGCACCACCCATTTCGCCATCGTCGACCGCGCGGGCAATATCGTGTCACATACCCAGACGCTGCTATCGCTGTTTGGCTCCAAGGTGGTTTCGCCCGCGACAGGATTTCTGCTGAACAACGGCATCATGTGGTTCGACCCCGAGCAGGGCCGTCCGAACTCGCTTGCCCCGTCCAAGGCCTGCCTGATGAACGTCTGCCCGGTGATCGGCCGGAATGACGACGCGATGTTCGCGCTTGGCGCCGCCGGGGGGCGCAAGATCGTGTCCTCCGTGGTGCAGCTTGCCTCGTTCCTGGTGGACAAGGGCATGAGCCTGGAACAGGCGTTCCATCATCCCCGGATCGATGTCTCCGGCCTTGACGAGGTGGTCGTCGACGCGCGCCTGCCTGCCGAGGTGGGCGCGCGGCTTGCAGCCGACGCGCGGGTTGTCGCGGCCGAACGCACGGTCCTGCCCTTTGCCTTCGCCTGCCCCTCGGGCGTGATGCGAAAGGATGGCAGGAACAGCGGCTGCACCGAGATCGAGGCCCCCTGGGCCGACACTGCACTTGAAGAGGAAGGACAGTAAACGTGGTCACCGATCCATCCGATCTTTCGGCGCGCGAGGCGCGTCGGCTCATCGCGCGCAAGGCCCTGTCCCCGGTCGAGCTGGCCGAGGCCTGCATCGCCCGGGCAGAGCGGCTCGATCATGCGGTGAACGCGCTGGTCGCGCGGGATTTCGACCGGCTGCGCGATGGCGCGCGCAAGGCCGAGGCGGCGGTCATGGCCGGTGACCCGCTGGGCGCGCTGCACGGCCTGCCGCTTGCGGTGAAGGATATGGAGGACGTGGCCGGGCTGCCCACGACCTATGGATCCGAGATCTTCCGCGACAATGTCCCCGGGCAGGATGACGCCTTCGTGGCCAGCCTGCGCGGGGCGGGCGCGCTACCGGTCGGCAAGACCAACGTGCCGGAGTGGAGCGCGGGCGGCAATACGCGCAACCGCGTCTATGGCACGACGGCGAATGCCTTCGACCTCAGCCGCAACGCGGCGGGCTCGTCGGGCGGGTCGGCGGTGGCGCTGGCGCTGGGCTATGCGCCGCTTGCCACCGGGTCCGACATGGGTGGGTCCCTGCGGACGCCTGCCGCCTATGCCGGCGTGGTGGGATTCCGGCCTTCGCCCGGTGTGGTTCCGGCCGAGGGGCGGGCGCATGGCGCCTTGCCGCTGTCGACCAAGGGGCCGATGGCGCGTAACGTGGGTGACGCGGCGCTGCTTCTGTCGATCATGGCGCGCCCCGATCCGCGCGATCCCTACACCGTGGTGAGCGAGGGCCGCATGGCGTGGGAGCCGGGCGGCTTCGCGTCCCTGCCGCAGTGCGACCTGAGCAGCCTGCGCGTGGCAGTCACGCCGGACTTCGGCTTCACCCCGACCGAGGCGCGGGTGCGTGCACTGTTCAGCCGCGCGGTTTCGACGCTTTCCTCCGCCTTCGGGGCGGTTGAAGAAACCCATCCCCACAGCGGCGGTGCGGACCGGATCTTCGCCGTTCTGCGGTCCCTGGCCTTCCTGACCTCTTTCTCGGATCACATTGAGAACACGCCCGCGCTTGTCGGCCCGAACGTCACGGCCAACGTGATCGAGGGGCAGGGCTATTCGGCCAAGGACGCAGCGCAGGCGCTGACCGCCCAGACCGCGTATCAACAGCGGTGGGGCAGCTTCTTCGAGGATTGGGACATCCTGATCTCGCCCACGGCGACGCTGCAGCCGCGCCCCTGGACGGAACTCGCCCCGACCCAGATCGATGGCCGCCCGACCGAGAGCTATTATCAGTGGCTGGGTCTGGCCTATGCGTCCACGATCGCCGGGCATCCGTCGATCTCGATTCCCTGCGGGGTGGATGAAGACGGGCTGCCCTTCGGCCTCCAGATCATCGGCCAGCGGCACGAAGACCGCCGTTTGCTTGCCGCCGCCGCCGAGGTGGAAGCGGTGATCGCCTCGGCCAGCGGCCTCGGCCATCCGCGTCCGGACCTCGACGCCATCGCCGCCGCCCCGCCGCTCAGCAAGGCCGAGGGGTTCATGCTGCCCTGAAAGCGCCCGCCGGGTCTGCTTCCGGCTGGTACGCGCCCGTGAAAAGGCGTTAAGTACGCCCTCCCATCACTAGGTGTCAGGACGATTTCATGAACTTCCCCGGAACCCGGGCCTTTGGGCTGGCGGCCGCGCTGGCTACCGTGACGATCTGGGCGGCGTTCATGCTGGTGACGCGCTTCGCAGTTCAGGGTGATTTCACCGTCGAGGAGGTCCTGGTGCTGCGCCTTGTACCGGGGGCTGTCGTCATGGCGCCGTTCATGTGGCGGCTGGGCGTCATGCCGCACGGGCAGAGCTGGCCACGGGCGGCGATCCTGATGGTGGGGGCCAGCGCGGTCTTTCCCTTCGTGGTCTCCAAAGGGCTGGCCTTCGCGCCCGCGTCGGATGGGGGGGCGCTGGCGCCGGGGATGTTGCCGTTCTGGACCACGCTCGCGGCCTTCGCCCTGGCCGGAGAGGTTCCCGGCCCGCGTCGCCGGATCGGACTGGCGATGATCCTGACCGGGGCCATGATCGTAAGCCTGTGGCAGGTCGTCTCGGGCGCGGACGACGGAGCCTGGAAGGGGCACCTGATGTTCCTGACGGGCTCGGGGCTCTGGGCGATCTATTCGGTAATCTTCCGGCAAAGCGGGCTCAGCCCCCTGCACGGGCTGGTGATCGGGCTGTTCTGGGGGACGCTGGTCGTGGTGCCGCTGCTGTTCGCGACCGGCAACGTGAGCTTTACGCGGGCCGATACAAGCGACATCGTCGTGATGATCGTTCTTCAGAGCTTCATCATCGGCATCCTGGCGATGTTCCTTTATGGCTACGCGGTGCAGATCCTGGGCGCGGCAGAGGCCGCAGCCTTCGGCGCCCTGACGCCCATCCTGGCGCTGATCGGCGGCGTGGCATTCCTGGGTGAAGCGGTCACCGGGATCAAGGTTGCGGGTATCCTGCTGGTGGCGATCGGGGTCTTCCTGGCCTCCGGCGTCTTGAGCAAGGCGAGGCATGCAGGCCTTGAGGGCGCATGAGGCGCGGGACGCATCATTGATTGCAAGGAGCGCGCGAATGGATGCCAAGACGATGTCTTGGCGGTCGAAATGTGGACCGGCGGCGCCTGATCGTCCCGTATCGTCTTGGCTGGGGGCGCGCCTTTTGGTCCCCGTCGGGGTGTTCGGTGGTGACGTAGGCTCGGTTTACGGCAACCGCGCCGGGGTCGCGGGCGCGGCCCGTGCTAGAAGAGCGCAGCTTCGATCGTGGCGTCTTTGCTGGGGGAGACGCCGAACTTTCGCTGGTAGTCGTGGCTGAAGTGGGTGGGGCTTTCATAGCCGACTTCGAAACTGGCCCCCGAAACACTGTAGCGGCCCGAGCGCAGGAGGTCGCGGCGCTGGCGGTCATGCTGGCCTCGGACGAGGCGGCCTACATGACGGGATCGGAGCTTTCGATAGATGGCGGCCTCCTCGCGGGGGCCGCGGGCGCACCGGGCGGTTGAGGCACGAGTCCCTCCAAACGAAAAGGGCGCCGTGCGGCGCCCTTTCCTGTCCTTCGTACCGCGCTGCGATCAGCAGCTGTAGTACATCTTGAATTCCATCGGGTGCGGGGTGTGCTCGTAGGCGTAGATCTCTTCCCACTTGAGGTCCATGTAGCCCTGGATCTGGTCCTTGGTGAACACGTCACCGGCCAGCAGGAAGTCCATGTCCTTCTCGAGCTCTTCCATGGCTTCACGCAGCGAGGCGCAGACCGTCGGGATGTCGGCCAGTTCCTCGGCGGGCAGGTCGTAGAGGTCCTTGTCCATGGCCGGGCCCGGATCGATCTTGTTCTTGATGCCGTCGATGCCGGCCATCAGCAGGGCGGCGAAACACAGGTAGGGGTTCGCTGCCGGATCGGGGAAGCGGGCCTCGACGCGCTTGGCCTTCGGGCTTTCGGCCCACGGGATCCGCACGCAGCCCGAGCGGTTGCGGGCCGAGTAGGCGCGCAGCACGGGGGCTTCGAAGCCCGGGATCAGGCGCTTGTAGGAGTTGGTCGACGGGTTGGTGAAGGCGTTCAGCGCCTTGGCGTGCTTCAGGATGCCGCCGATGAAGTAGAGCGCTTCCTGGCTCAGGTCGGCATACTTGTCGCCTGCAAACAGCGGCTTGCCGTCCTTCCAGATCGACATGTTCACGTGCATGCCGGTGCCGTTGTCGCCGGCGATCGGCTTGGGCATGAAGGTGGCCGACTTGCCGTAGGCGTGGGCCACGTTGTGGATCACGTACTTGTACTTCTGCAGCTCGTCCGCCTGCTTGGTCAGCGAGTCGAAGATCAGGCCAAGCTCGTGCTGGCACGAGGCCACTTCGTGGTGATGCTTGTCGACCTTCATGCCGATGCGCTTCATGGTCGAGAGCATTTCCGAACGGATGTCCTGGCCGTCATCCACCGGCGGAACCGGGAAGTAGCCGCCCTTGACGCCCGGACGATGGCCCATGTTGCCCATCTCGTATTCGGTGTCGCTGTTCCAGGAGGCGTCGATCGCGTCCACCTGGTAGGAGACCTTGTTCATCTCGACCGAGTAGCGCACGTCGTCGAACAGGAAGAATTCGGCTTCCGGGCCGAAGAAGGCGGTGTCGCCGATGCCGGTGGACTTGAGGTATTCCTCGGCGTTGCGGGCGGTGCCGCGCGGGTCGCGGTCATAGCGCTCGCCGGTGTCGGGCTCGACCACGGTGCAGTGCAGACACAGCGTCTTTTCTGCGAAGAACGGGTCGATATACGCGCTGGCGGTGTCGGGCATCAGCTTCATGTCGGACTGGTCGATGGACTTCCAGCCGGCAATCGAGGAGCCGTCGAACATGAACCCTTCGTCGAGGAAATCCTCGTCGACCTGGTCGGACATCACCGTCACGTGCTGCAGCTTGCCGCGCGGGTCGGTAAAGCGGATGTCGACGTATTCGACGTCTTCGTCCTTGATCGTCTTGAGAACGTCTTGCTTGCTCATTTTGACCTTCTTCCCTTGGAGTTGAGAGATTGCGTTTCTGCGCCGGGGCCAACGCCTCGCGCGCGGAGTTCCTTAGAGTGCGTCTTCGCCGGTTTCGCCGGTGCGGATACGGACCGCCTGCTCGACGGGCGAGACGAAGATCTTGCCGTCGCCGATCTTGTCGGTCTTGGCTGCGCCGATCACGGCTTCGATGGCGGCGTCGACCTGGTCGTCGGCCATCACCACCTCGATCTTCACCTTGGGCAGGAAGTCCACGACATATTCCGCGCCGCGGTAAAGCTCGGTATGGCCCTTCTGGCGCCCGAAGCCCTTGACCTCGATCACCGAAAGACCCTGCACGCCAACTTCCTGCAGTGCCTCTTTCACCTCATCGAGCTTGAACGGCTTGATGATCGCTTCGACCTTTTTCATGTGAACCGACTCCCAAAATGCATTGCAGGTTTTCTCAGCACTTCTCAGTATCGGCCACAATTCGTTAGGCTCCGGGGGCGGGGGGCGGTGAGGCGGAATCTGGCCGTTTTGCCTAAAATTTGTGCAATTCGCCCGATCTGCGGGCATTTTGCGAAAACAGGGAATGCGCCATGACCGAACTTCTTACAGCCGCGCAGATGCGCGCCATCGAGCAGGCGGCGATAGACTCGGGCGAGGTGACCGGGCTGGAACTGATGGAGCGCGCGGGTCGCGGCGTGGTGGAGGCAGTGTTCGAGGAATGGCCCGAGCTTGCCCAGACCTCGCACCGCGCCGTGGTGCTGTGTGGGCCGGGCAACAACGGCGGCGACGGCTTCGTCGTGGCGCGGCTGCTGAAAGAGTGGGGCTGGGAGGTCGAGGTCTTCCTCTACGGCGACCCCGACAAGCTGCCCCCCGACGCGCGGGTGAATTACGAGCGGTGGGCGGAGATGGGGGGGATTGAACCATTGTCCTTTCCGAACGTCACACCCGATGAGGTGGATCAATTTGAGGAGGCAGCGTACCATCTGAGTGGGACGGCCATTATCGTTGATGCCCTTTTCGGCATCGGCTTGTCTCGGCCTATCGACGGACTATCACCACTTTTCGCTTATAACGATATCGAGGTGGGCGTAGGCGACCGGCTCACGCCGGCCCGGCATGTGTCGGTCGATCTGCCTTCAGGCATGTACTCGGATGAACCCGATCCACCAGGCTACCTTTCCTGGTTTTTGGCAGACCTCACGGTTACCTTTCACCGCTTGAAACCGGCTCATGTTCATCATTGGACTGCGCGAAGCTGTGGTCACACGGTGGTCAAAGATATCGGCCTTGAGAAATGGCACGCCAAGGGATTGTCCTGAAATGAGTGCGCGTCCGGCTCGCGAGATTTCGACTGGACCTGCGGTGCGAGAGGCACTTCGCAAGGACCGAACTGCCCACAAATACACCCACGGCCACGCGCTGATCCTCTCCGGTCCCTCCGGCAAGGGCGGGGCGGCCCGCCTTGCCGCGCGGGGGGCGCTCAGGATCGGGGCGGGGCTGGTGACGGTGGGCTGCCCGCCCGAGGCGGTGGTGGAGAACGCCGCGCAGCTCAACGCGATCATGTTGCAGGCGCTGCCCGACGCCTCGGCGCTGGCCGAAGCGTTGGAGGACGACCGGCTGAATGCGCTTTGCCTCGGGCCGGGCCTTGGCCTCGATAACCGGTCCGAGGCGCTGGTGGCGGTGGCGTTGGGTGTGGATGTGCCCCTCCAGACCGAAGGGCAGGCCCCGGCCGCGGGTGGGGGTGAAACCCCCGCCCGGGGGAGCGGTCGGGGCCTGCCCGGCCCGGGGCCGGCCGCGCGGGCCACGGTCCTCGACGCCGATGCGCTGACGATCCTCGCCCGGCGGCCGGAGCTTTTCGCCGCGCTCCACGAGGCTTGTGTGCTGACGCCCCACGCGGGGGAATTCGCGCGGCTCTTCCCCGATATCGCGGAGAAACTCGCCGAACCGCCCACCAAGGGCCCCGCCTATTCCAAGGTGGACGCCACGCGCGAGGCCGCCGCACGGGCGGGCTGCGTGGTGCTGTTCAAGGGGCCCGACACGGTGATCGCCGATCCCTCGGGGCGCTGTGCGATCAACTCGGCGCATTATGACCGGGCCGCGCCTTGGCTTGCCACCGCAGGCTCGGGCGACGTTCTGGCGGGCTTCATCACCGGGCTGCTGGCGCGCGGCTTCTCCCCGATGCAGGCCGCCGAAACCGCCGCCTGGCTGCATGTGGAGTGCGCGCTCAGCTTCGGCCCGGGCCTGATCGCCGAGGATCTGCCCGAGGAACTGCCCAAGGTCTTCCGCGACCTGGGCCTCTGAACGGCCCTTCTTGCGAAAACCCTCTCGCCAGCCGGGCCGGGCTTTGCTAGAAGGCCCCCGGATCGCGGGTGTGGCGGAACTGGTAGACGCACCAGATTTAGGTTCTGGCGCCGCAAGGCGTGGGGGTTCGAGTCCCTTCACCCGCACCATTCCCCTTCTGACCTTCGGCAGCGGCCTTTCGGCTTGCAACCTTGGACTTGCGCTCCTAAAAGGACCGCTGATTTTCAACGGCCCGCCGGGGGATGCGCGGGCCCATCCGAAGAGGACGAAGATGCAGGTCACCGAGACCCTGAACGAAGGGCTGAAGCGCGGCTACAAGATCGTTGTGACCGCCGACGAACTGGAATCGAAGGTCAACGAAAAGCTCGAAGAGGCACGGCCCGAGATCGAGATGAAGGGCTTTCGCAAGGGCAAGGTCCCGATGGCGCTGCTGAAGAAGCAGTTCGGCCAGCGCCTGATGGGCGAGGCCATGCAGGAATCCGTCGACGGCGCCATGTCGAAGCATTTCGACGACAGCGGCGATCGCCCGGCGATGCAGCCCGACGTGAAGATGACCAACGAGGACTGGAAAGAAGGCGACGATATCGAGGTCGAGATGACCTACGAAGCCCTGCCCGAGATCCCGGATTTCGACGCCAAGGGCATCAAGCTTGAGCGTCTCGTCGCCAAAGCCGGCGATGATGAGGTCGAGGAAGCGCTGAAGAACCTCGCCGAGACCGCGCAGAACTTCGAGCCGCGCAAGAAGGGCTCCAAGGCCAAGGATGGCGACCAGATCGTGTTCGACTTCCTGGGTAAGATCGACGGTGAACCCTTCGACGGCGGCGCCGCCGAGGATTACCCGCTGGTGCTGGGCTCCAACAGCTTCATCCCCGGTTTCGAAGAGCAGCTCGTCGGCGTGAAGGCCGGTGAGGAGAAGGCCGTCACCGTGAACTTCCCCGACGATTACGGCGCAGCGAACCTCGCGGGCAAGGAAGCCGTCTTCGACTGCACCGTGAAAGAGGTGAAGGAACCGAAAGCGGCCGAGATCAACGACGAGCTGGCCACGCAATACGGGGCCGAGAGCCTCGACGCGCTGAAGGGCCAGATCTCCGAGCGTCTGGAAGCCGAGTACAAGAACGCTTCGCGCGCGCTGATGAAGCGCGCCCTGCTCGACGCACTGGACGAGAAGGTGAAGTTCGAGCTGCCGCCGAGCCTGGTGGAAGCCGAGGCCGGTCAGGTCGCGCACCAGCTTTGGCACGAGGAAAACCCCGACGTGCAGGGCCACGATCACGAAAAGATCGAGCCCACCGAAGAGCACACCAAGATCGCCGAGCGCCGCGTGCGCCTTGGCCTGCTGCTGGCCGAACTGGGCCGCAAGCACGAGATCCAGGTGAGCGACGCCGAAATGACCCAGGCGGTCATGAACCAGGCCCGCAACTACCCGGGCCAGGAGCGCCAGTTCTTCGAGTTCGTGCAGCAGAACCCGCAGATGCGCCAGCAGCTTCAGGCGCCGATCTTCGAGGACAAGGTCGTCGATTTCATCTTCGAGCAGACCGAGATCACCGACAAGGAAGTCTCGAAGGAAGATCTGGAAAAGGCCGTCGAGGCCCTCGAAGACGAGTAATCCCCGGCCCATGCCGGAACGCCAAAGGCCGCCCATCGGGCGGCCTTTTTCGTTGTGGACACGGCGAAGTTGAACGAATCGCGGAAATCTGGCATACGGGGCGCCTTCCGCAACCTGCCGACCCCACGGGTGAAGCCATGTAATGCGCGCGCACAAACCGATCGATGTCTGCCCGAAGCCGTTTCGGGCGGATGGTTTGTGCTGTGGGCAAAGGCTGATCGCCTTGCCCGGGACCCGTGAGAAGACCAATGGAAATCGTGAAATACCCGCGCACGCGGCACTTGGAGGGATCGCGCCTTCAGGTCGGCGACATGGCGGATGACAAACCACTGAAAGAGCTCGAGGGCGCCCCGCTCGTCATCGAGGAAAAGCTGGACGGGGCCAATTGCGCCATCTCCTTCGCGGAGGATGGTGACCTGCGTCTGCAAAGCCGCGGCCATTTCCTGACCGGGGGCGGGCGCGAGCGGCATTTCGGCCTGCTCAAGACCTGGGCCGCGGCCCATGCGCCGCGCCTGCAGGCGGCCTTGGGTGCGCGCTTCGTCATGTATGGCGAATGGCTCTATGCCAAGCACACGGTCTTCTACGACCGTCTGCCGCATTACTTCATGGAGTTCGATGTTCTGGACCGGGAAGCTTCGACCTTCCTCTCGACACCGGCCCGTCGGGACCTTTTGAAAGGCTTGCCGGTGATGCCGGTGCCCGTTCTGCACGCCGGTCCGATCCGTGGCGAGGCGATCGCGCGGCTTGTCCGTCCCTCGCTCTACAAGTCCGCGAATTGGCGCGACGCGCTTGCGGATGCGGCGGCAGAGTCCGGCAGCAGGCCAGACATGGTGGGCGCGCAGACCGATGACAGCGATCTGGCCGAGGGGCTCTACCTCAAGCTCGAAAGCGGGACCCGTGTCGAAGACCGTTTCAAATTCGTGCGCGGCGATTTCGTGCAGGCGCTGGAGGCCTCGGGCGGGCATTGGCTGGATCGTCCGATCCTGCCGAACCGGCTGGCGCCGGGTGCCGATATCTTCGCGCCGGTGCTTGGGATCGAGGGGGCCTATGATGACCCGTCCGTTTGATCTTTCCGCGCTGGTTCCTGTTGCCCCCGGCTGGTCGGTGGACTGGGCCCGTATCTGGCCGCTCTGGCCCGAGCTTGCGGCCCTCGATACCTGCCCGCAGGACCCGCTGCATCACGCCGAGGGCGATGCGGGCACCCATACCCGCATGGTGGTGGAGGCGCTGGTCGGGAGCCCTGAATGGCGCGGGCTGGACCCGGAAGATCGCGCGACGCTGTTCTGGGCGGCCGTGTTGCATGACGTGGGCAAACCTGCCTGCACCCGTGCCGAGGAGGACGGGCGCATCACCTCGGCCGGGCATTCCCGCATCGGTGCGGGCATCGCCCGATCCCTGCTCTGGCAGGCTGAGGCCGCGTTCCCCCTGCGCGAAGCCGTCTGCGGCCTGATCGTGGCGCATCAACTGCCCTTCTGGCTGATCGAGCGGTCCGATCCCGCGCGGCTGGCCATCGAAACCTCGTGGCGATGTCGGCCCGATTGGCTGTGTGCCCATGCCATGGCCGATGCCGAGGGGCGCGTCTGTGCGGATCAGCAGCGCCTGTTCGACAACATCGCCCTGACCCGCGAACAGTTCCGCGAGGTCGGGTGCCTTGAGGGACCGTTCCCCTTCGCCAATGACGAAAGCCGCGTGGCCTTCTTCGAGCGCGAGGACCGCGACCCGCATTTCGCCGCCCATGAAGAGTTCCGCTGCACCGTCACGGTGATGTCGGGTCTGCCGGGGGCGGGGAAGGATCACTGGATCGCCCGGCACATGCCCGAAGCGCCGGTGGTCAGCCTGGATGCCATCCGCGCCGAAACCGGCACCAAGCCCACCGAAGATCAGGGCAGGGTGGTGCAAATGGCGCGGGAGCGGGCGCGCGAACATCTGCGCGCCGGGCGCGATTTCGTCTGGAACGGCACCAACGTCACGCGCCAGAACCGCGGGCGGCTGCTGCGGCTCCTGCGCGACTACGGCGCGCGGATCGAGATCGTCTACCTGGAACCCGCCCCCGCGCGGCTGATGTCCCAGAACCGGACCCGCGAGGCCAGCGTCCCGCAGCAGGTGATCGAAACCCTCGCCGCCAAGCTGGAACCACCCCTGCCCGAAGAGGCCCACCTGATCCGGCTGGAGGTGGAGAACAGGTAAGGGGTGCCGACCCTGAAACAGCGAAGGCCGCCCGATGGGCGGCCTTTTTCGTTGCGAAGCGGGCCTTCAGCCCTTCGCCGTATCCACCACCTCTACCTCGTGGGTGATCTCGGCGGTGCGGCCGAGCATGGCGGTGGCGGAACAGTATTTCTCGACCGAGAGCTGCACCGCGCGGTCGACCTTGGCGGGGTTGAGGCCGGGGCCCTTCACGATGAATTTCATGGCGATCTTGGTGAAGACCTTGGGTTCGGTCTCGGCCCGGTCGGCGTCCATCTCCAGCACCACGTCCTCGACCGGTTCGCGGCCCTTTTCCAGGATATGCACCACGTCATAGGCCGAGCAGCCACCCGCGCCGATCAGCACCAGTTCCATCGGGCTGGGGCCGGGGGTGCGGCCCTCGGGGCCGAAGGCGGTGCCCAGCACCAGCTTGTGCCCGGTGCCCGATTCCCCGACGAAGGTGCGGTCTTCGACCCATTTGACCCGTGCTTTCACGATCCACTCCCCTGGACTGAAACTGCGGCGGCGCTGCGCCCTTTAGCGGGGTTTCTAGTGCGGCACGGCGGGATTGACCAGATGTCGGCGTCGCAAAGAAAAACGCCGCGCTCGGGTGGAGCGCGGCGTCTGATGTCATCGGAGAAGAGGTGTTACTCCTCTTCGCCCTCCTGGGCTTCGACCGAGGCCGGGGCCTCGTCGGCCAGCTCGTCGAGCTGCGAGGCGCCGATGTCTTCGAACAGTTCGGCGATCTCGAATTCGGCCTGGGCCTCTTCCTCGGCGGCCAGTTCCTGGATCGTCTTGCCCTGTGCCTGCAGTTCGGCCTCTTCGGCCGAGCGGGCGACGTTGAGGGTGATGGTCACCTCAACTTCGGGGTGCAGGGTGACGACGAGGTCGTGCAGGCCCAGTTCCTTGATGGGAGTCATCAGGGAGATCTGCTTGCGGTCGACGGTGAAGCCGGCTTCGGTTGCGGCATCGGCGGCGTCACGGGTGGTGACGGAGCCGTAGAGCGAACCCGAGTCCGAGGCAGAGCGAATCACGATGAACTTCTGGCCGTCCAGCTTGGCGGCAAGAGTTTCGGCCTCTTTCTTGGTCTCGAGGTTGTTCGCCTCGAGTTGGGCTTTCTGGTCTTCGAAGGCCTTCAGGTTGGCTTCGGAGGCGCGCAGCGCCTTCTTCTGCGGCAACAGGTAGTTGCGCGCATAGCCTTCCTTGACGCTGACGACTTCGCCCATCTGGCCCAGCTTGGCCACGCGTTCGAGAAGAATGACGTCCATGGGTCTTCTCCTTATTTCACGGCGTAGGGGAGCAGGGCGAGGAAGCGGGCGCGCTTGATGGCGCGGGCCAGTTCACGCTGCTTCTTGGCCGAGACGGCGGTGATCCGGCTGGGGACGATCTTGCCCCGCTCGGAGATGTAGCGCTGCAGAAGGCGGGTGTCCTTGTAGTCGATCGCGGGGGCGTTATCGCCCGAGAACGGACAGACCTTGCGGCGGCGGAAAAACGGTTTGGCTGCCATGACTTATGGTCCTTTCTGTCTGAAGATCAACGACGACGGTCGCCGCGGTCGCCGCGGTCACCGCGCTCGTCACGCTTCTGCATCTGCACCGAGGGGCCTTCCTCGTGCGCATCGACCTTGATGGTCAGAACACGCATGACATCGTCATGCAGGCGCATCAGGCGCTCCATTTCCTGCACCGCCGGCGCCGGGGCGTCGGTCTTGAGCAGGGCATAGTGACCCTTGCGGTTCTTGTTGATCTTGTAGGCCATCGTCTTGACGCCCCAGTACTCGGATTCGACGACCTTGCCGCCGTTGTCCGCGAGGACCGTTCCAAAATGTTCGATGAGGCCTTCGGCCTGCGCGTTCGAGAGATCCTGACGCGCGATCATGACATGCTCGTAAAGCGGCATGCGTACTCCGTTCATTTTCGAGCGCACTTCAAAGAGCGGGGTCTGAACCCTTCCGCATCCCGCCCACGAGAGGCTGCGCTGGTTCCGTACATGGCGGAAGGACGGTGCCTTATACACGGTCGGCGGATCTTTGCAACCGTCCCCAATTTGATGCAGACGCGCCGAATTGTGGACAATATTGAGGGTGCATGTTTGATTGCGCGAGTCGCGTGACTAATGCGCGTTCAAGTTGAAAGGGCTTGAGATGAACGCTCAAAACGGGGCAACGGCTGTAGAGTCGCCGGAGCAGGATGCTCCGAAGAACGCCCCCATTCGAGAAACGACCTGGGGCTACATCATTCGCATGACAGGACCCAGGTCCGATCATGCCGCCATGGTCGAATTGGGCTGTACGGTTGTCGGCGTGGCCCTGGTAATCATTGCCTTGGGTCAATGGGCGCTTCCCGGCGCGAGCTTTGATGCGGGTGTCCTCTACATGAAAGCCGGCATCACGGTCGCCTTCGGGCTGATTGGTGCGATCCTGTGGCGTTTCGCCTCCGGCGGTCTGGCACAGGAGGTACATGTGGATCTTGGTGACCGGTCGTTGCGTGCCGCGGCCCGCAACCGTCGGGGCAAGACCCGGGTTACCGCACGTATCGGTTTCGAGGAAATCGCTGGTGCCTTCATCCAGCGCAGCCGTGACGGCGTGAAGCAGCCCCGGCTCTTCATCCGCTTCCACGAGGGCGATACGGTCTACGAGGTGGCGCGTGGTGACGAACGGGAGCTTATGCGCCTGCACAGCCGCCTGACGGGTGATCTGCAATCCGCGGTTCCGCGTGGCAATGAAGCCGACAAAAAATCGCGCGAGGTCTTCCCCGAGCTTTTCGGCGGGGCCGCCTGAGCGGCCCTGTTCATCCCTGAACAGACTCTGTGAGCGGCTGCGGAATTGAGAAATCCCGCCCGAACATGATGTTTGCGTCATCCTAGAATACGCAAACCCCACGGAGTTACCCTATGTTCAAGAAGACCATCCTGGCCGCCGCCATGGCGCTGGCCACCAGCACCGCTTTCGCCGAACCGCAGAAATACGTGCTCGATTCCAGCCACAGCCAGATCGTGTTCAGCTACGATCACCTGGGCTTTTCGACCACCTACGGCATGTTCTCGGGCTTCGAGGGCGAGATCATGTTCGACCAGGACAATCCGGCCGCCTCGGCGGTGCAGGTGGCCTTCCCGGTTCGTTCCATGATGACCGGCTGGCAGGAGCGTTTCGACCACTTCATGTCGGCTGACTTCTTCGACGCCAAGGCCGACGAGGAGATCACCTTTACCTCCACCGGGATCGAGGTGACGGGCGAGAAGACCGCCCTGATCACCGGCGACCTGACCATCAACGGCAGCACCAAGCCGGTCGTTCTGGATGCCCGGATGACCATGGCGGGCGAGCATCCGATGGCCAAGACCCCCTGGGCAGGCTTCAATGCCACCACCACCATCCTGCGCAGCGATTTCGGCGTCGGTGCCTATGCGCCATACGTTTCGGACGAGGTGCAGGTGATGATCTCGATCGAGGCGATGAAGGCGGAGAACGCCGAAAGCTGATCGGCGCTCTACCTGGATAAATGCAGCGGGCCGCTCCATCGGGCGGCCCGTTTTCTTGCGCGGTGGTCGCATGCCCCAAAGAAAAAGAGAGTCGGCTATTCAGGCCGGGGTGGCACTTCGGCGGGGTTCGGGCTTTCAGAGGTGACCGGCCCCACGATATCGCGCGGCAGGCCACAGGCGGTGAGCAGAAGCGCGACGGCCAGCAGCGAGGCTGCCCTCACCCGCCGCAACTCCAGTCGACGTCTTCGAAATAGGTGGCGGGATAGAGCCGCGCCTCGGTAATCTCGCCGACGAAATCCTCGCTCACGCGGTTGATGTATTCCCAGACGATCCGGCCCTCGGCACCCACCTCGAAGGCGCGCCCGCCGTCGAATTCAGTGATCATCATGCCGCCATCGGGCAGCAACTGATGCTTACCGCGAATGACTGACAGAAACTCCTGCCCGGGGCGGTTGCCATAGACGACCTCGGTCTCGCGAGTTACGGGGTCGATCGCGACGATCTCGCTCACCCGGGGCGCATCGGGCCTTGTGTAGCGCGAGGCATCATAGGCATCGCCAAACATGTTATTGTTGAAGATCGAGATTCGGCCATCCGGCGTGAACTCCGGATCGTGTTGTCTCAGCCAGGGACCGGTCTGGTGCCATTTCACGGTCCATGTCTCACGGTCGATCACCGCGATGGTGTTGAGGTTGCGCAAGGAAACGGCGAGGTCCCCGGCCTCGAACAGGGGAAAGGCGGCGGCCAGGTCCGGCGTCAGTTCGACGATCTTGTTGGAATGGACCAACTCCTGCCGCGTGCCCGGCCCCATTGCGAAATTGTTTCCATTGGCGGTCATCAGGGGTTTCAGCCCGCTGTCATACAGGATCTGCGGGATGGATTGGCTTTCAAGGATGTCGCCGTCCTCGGACAGGCGGACGATCAAGTCGTCCTGAAAGTCGCGCCGGTCCTTGCTGTCGGTAAAGGGCGGGAAGCGATCCGCCTCGGTGGCACCGATATAGACATACCGCCCCGGCACCCAGTATCCGCCGCCGGTGGCGGGCGCGACGGAATGGTGCATCGGTTCCTGGCGGGACCAGAGCACTTCTCCGCATTGGTCGAGCTTCACGATCCCGCCGTATTCGAAATTGAACAGAACTTCGCCCCTGCGGGTCAGAAGTGCGCCATGCATGTCCACATTCAGGTTGGACTTGGGTGCGTAGTAGTACCAGTCATTCTTCGAGAATATGTCGTAATAGGCCACCGGCCAGCGTTGCACGACCGTGCCGTCGCGCCGGATCAGCCGGATCTCATTGCCGCCCTCGAAAAAGCCAGAGAGCATGATCAGCCCGCCGTCGCCGGGCCGGGCGTTCACGGTGACGCCAGCGCCGTCCTTCATCGCGGGCTGCACGAACTCGGCCGCTGAGCCCTGCAGGATCTTTCCAGAGGCGACCTCTGCCCTGAGCATACGCACTTCGCCCAACAGATTCTTGGTGAAAAGGTCCGCCGCGTCGTAGATCGCATTCCGCTGCCCGCCGGAATAGAGGCCTGCGCCGAACGCCGCGAGGGCAAGTAAAAGAAGGCCGCAGATGATCGAGATGTAGCGCGCCAAGATGCCGATGTTCCCCTGTAATAATGAGGGGAAGACCATTCCACGGGATGGTGGCGGCATCAAGGGCGAGGCGGCCCTTCGGCCGCCCTCGGTCATTCTCCGCGTATTGCCGTAAGCTTCACCGCCACCGCGACCTCGAACCCCAGCTGGCTCGGATCGGTCTGCGCCTCGCCGATTCCGAAGTCGCGGCGGTCGAGGGTGGTGCTGCCGGTCATGGTGGCGGTGTCGCCGTCGATCTTCAGGACGAACGGCAGGCTGACGGGCACCTGGGTGCCTTTCAGGTCCAGCACGCCCTCGGCCACGTAGCCGTCGCCTTGGGCGAAAATCTCGGCCTCGAAGATGGCGGTGGGGTGGGTTTCGGCGGCGAAGAAATCGGGCCCCATCGCCTGCGTGGTCACCGAGCCGAGCCTCAGGCTGGGGATCGAGATCTGCACGGTGACGGAGCCGTGGCGGCCTCCGTCAGCCTCTTCGGTGAAGTCGATGGCGGCGGTCCAGTCGGCGAAGCTTCCCTCGACCGCGCTGCCAAGCTGCTGCACGGTGATGCCGAGCCGTCCTTCCTGCACCTGCCACTGGCTTTCGGCTTGGGCTAGCTGCGGCCCGTCTTCAGGCGCGGCAGCGTGGGAGAGCGACAGCCAATAGGCCCCCGCGAACCCCGCCGCGTAGATCGCCAGCGCGGCCAGAACCGCCGGGCGATGCCCGGGCGCGGGGCGGCTAATCTGCACCTCCGGCAGGCCCGGCAGCATCCGTGCCAGCGTGGCATCGCGGTCGATGACCAGATGCTTCATCGCCCCCGCCACATGCAGCAGGATCGAAAGGATCAGCACCTTGGTGAAAACCTCGTGCACGGCCGTGGCGATCCCTTCGACCATCAGGCTTTTGGGCACCAGCGGCAGGTTCTGCCCCAGCGGCCAGAGGATCGGCGCGAACCCTTCCGAGGCCGCGTGGGTGATCCAGCCCGAGGCGGGCACCACCACCATCGCCGCGTAAAGCGACCAGTGGACGGTTTCCGCCAGCCAGGTCTCGACCCGACGGTCGGGATGCAGCGGGGCAGGGCGCGGCTGGCTCAGCGCCCACAGGATGCGCAGAAGCGCCACCGCGAAGGCGGCGATGCCCACGGTCTTGTGCAGCGAGAAGAACTGCGCTTTCTTCGCCAGTTCCGCGCTGGTGCCGTAGGGCAGTTCGGTGGCATACCAGCCCAACGGAATCGCGGTCAGGATCAGCAGCGCGGTCAGCCAGTGAAAGGTCTTGGTGACGGCGCCGTAGCGGTCGGTGGTGTTGCGCAGGGCCATGCTGGTTCCCCCATGTTTGAAGCTTGGACTGAGATAGCCAGCGCGTCCACCATCGCAACGCCGTGGATGCACGGAGAATGTGCGGGAACGCGCGGATGGAATTGCGGTCCGCCGCGCCACGAGGTATCCCGGTGCAAATTAGAAGGACGACAGGAGGGACAATGGCGCGCGCATTCGTATTTCCCGGGCAGGGCGCCCAGACCATCGGAATGGGCAAGGAACTGGCCGAGGCCTACCCCGAGGCGAAAGCCGTCTTCGACGAGGTGGACGAGGCGCTGGGCGAAAAGCTGTCCGCGCTGATCTGGGAGGGGGAGCAGGAGACGCTGACCCTCACGCAGAACGCGCAGCCCGCGCTGATGGCGACCTCGATCGCCGCGATGCGCGCGCTTCAGGCCGAGGGCGTCGGCGTCGATGCCGCTGCCTATGTCGCGGGGCATTCCCTTGGCGAATATTCCGCGCTTTGCGCCGCTGGTGCGCTGAGCCTGTCGGATACCGCCAAGCTGCTGCGCACCCGTGGCCAGGCCATGCAGGAGGCCGTTCCGGTAGGTGTCGGCGCAATGGCGGCCCTTCTGGGGCTGGATTTCAAGACCGTTTCGGATCTTGCCCATCGCGCGGCCCATGACACCGGCAAGGTCTGTCAGGCTGCCAATGACAACGACCCCGCGCAGGTGGTGATCTCGGGCCATGCCGAGGCGGTGCAGCACGCGGTGGAACTGGCGCGCGAGGCCGGGGCCAAGCGGGCGGTGATGCTGCCCGTATCCGCGCCGTTCCATTGCGAGCTGATGGAGCCTGCCGCGCGGGTGATGGCCGAGGCGCTGAGCCATGTTTCGATCAACGACCCCAAGGTGCCGCTGGTGGCCAACGTGGTCGCCCATGACGTGACCGACCCGGCCTCGATCCGCTCGCTCCTGGTCGAGCAGGTGACCGGCTCGGTGCGCTGGCGAGAATCGGTCTCGTGGATGGCCGATCACGGGGTGACGGAATTCTGGGAAATCGGCGCGGGCAAGGCGCTGTCGGGCATGATCCGCCGCATCGCCAAGGAGGCGGGCAGCCGCCAGGTCGGCACCCCCGACGAGGTCAAGGCCGCGGCCGACGCAACGAAATAAGGAGCAGACATGTTTGATCTTACCGGCAAGAACGCGCTGATCACCGGCGCTTCGGGCGGCATCGGCGGGGCCATCGCCTCGGCGCTGCATGCGCAGGGCGCGACCGTGGGGCTTTCGGGCACCCGGACCGAACCGCTGGAGGCGCTGGCCGCAGAACTGGGCGAGCGGGCCCATGTGCTGCCCTGCAACCTGTCCGACAAGGACGCCGTCGAGGCGCTGCCCAAGCAGGCGGCCGAGGCGATGGGATCGGTCGATGTCCTGGTGAACAACGCCGGGATCACCCGCGATAACCTGTTCATGCGGATGTCGGACGAAGAATGGGACAGCGTGATCAACGTCAACCTGACCTCGACCATGCGGCTCTGCCGCGGGGTGCTGCGCGGCATGATGAAGGCGCGCTGGGGCCGGATCGTGAATATCTCGTCCGTGGTGGGCGCCACCGGCAACCCGGGGCAGGGCAACTATGCCGCCTCCAAGGCCGGGATGGTGGGCATGTCGAAAAGCCTCGCTTACGAGGTGGCAAGCCGCGGCATCACCGTGAACTGCGTCGCGCCTGGCTTCATCACCACGGCGATGACCGACAAGCTGAACGACGATCAGAAGAAGAACATCCTGACCCAGGTGCCCGCGGGCCGCATGGGCGATGCCGGGGAAATCGGCGCGGCGGTACTGTACCTCGCCAGCCCCGAAGCCGCCTACGTCACCGGGACGACCTTGCATGTCAACGGCGGGATGGCCATGATCTGACGGCAACTCTGCTGCCCGCGGAAAGCGTTTGCCTCTTCGGGGCGATATGCTATAGGCGGCGCAGATTTCGGGCCGGTGTCCGCAGGGGGCGCCGGTGAAACCCGTCCATGCGGCGGAACGAAGGGCGGCTCTCGGGCCGGTAAAGGAAACGGGCATGGGCCCCGGAAAACATGAGGAATTGATATGAGCGACATCGCAGATCGCGTGAAGAAGATCGTTGTCGAGCATCTGGGCGTGGAAGAGGGCAAGGTCACGGAATCGGCCTCGTTCATCGACGACCTGGGCGCTGACAGCCTGGACACCGTTGAGCTCGTGATGGCCTTCGAAGAAGAGTTCGGCATCGAGATCCCGGACGACGCCGCCGAGAACATCCAGACCTTCGGCGATGCCGTGAAGTTCATCACCGAAGCGTCGTAAGACCGCTTTCGAGAATTCAGTAAGACGGCGTCCCTCGGGGCGCCGTTTTTCTTTTGTGCCGGGCCGCGTCGCGCGCGGCGGGGATTCGGTCGTTCAGGTGACAGTTGTGGCTTCGGGGCGGGTATATTTCTGCCCGTGCAGAGAGGAGCTGCGGTCCCCCGCGTCGCCTTTTGACAGGCGCGGCCCATCGAAAGTCACCGCCATGATGATTTATCCCACAATCGAATTGCAAAACGGTCGCTGCGTGTCGCTGTTTCGGGGCCGTCTGGATGAGCCCCAGATCTGGCACGTGGATCCGGTCGCCAAGGCGCGCGAGTTCGCCGAGGCCGGGGCCGAGTGGCTGCAGATCACCGATTTCGACGCGGTCGAGGGGCATATGGACAATGCCGACCTTGTCGAGGAAATGATGCGCGCCTTCGGCAGATCGGTACAGATCGCAGGCGGCGTGCGCACCCGGGAACGGGCCGAGGCCTGGCTGGACCGAGGGGCCGCGCGGGTGGTGATCGGCTCGCTTGCGGTGCGCGACCCCGCGCTGGTCAAGCAGATCGCGAAATACCATCCCGACACGGTGGTTCTGGCCGTCGACGTCTGGCAGGGGCGGGTGATGACCGAAGGCTGGCGCAGTTCCAGTGCCTTCACGCCCGAGGAATTCATGGCCGAGTTCGAGGGAACGCCGCTGGCCGCTTTCCTCGTCACCGATATCGACAATGACGTGGCCGAGGCGGACTCGTCGCTGGCGCTGGTCTCGCGCCTGGCCGAGATGACCCGCACGCCGGTGATCGCCAGCGGCATCGTGCGCAGCCTCGACGATATCGCGCGGCTGAAATACGTGGGCAACGTGGACGGAGTGATCGTGGGTCGGGCGCTCTTCCGGCGCGATTTCACGCTGGAAGAGGCCATGACCACCGCCCGGCGCGAGCCTGAGAAGACCGCCGAGTTCATCTGAGGCCGGAATCGGCGAAAAACCGACAAGGGCAGGGCCTCGCGGCCTTGCTCATGGGTCGCCTGCCTTGGTATCAACCCTCGGTATTTGTCCTGAACAAAGGGGAACGCGATGCGTCGTGTCGTTGTAACGGGTCTTGGAATGGTGACGCCTCTGGCCTGCGGGGTCGAGGAAACCTGGAGTCGCCTGCTGGCCGGGGAATCCGGGGCGGGAACCATCACCAAGTTCGACGCCAGTCACCTGGCCACGACCTATGCCTGCGAAGTGCCCCGGGGCGATGGCTCGAACGGCACGTTCAACCCCGATGAGTGGATGGAGCCGAAAGAGCAGCGCAAGGTCGACGAGTTCATCATCTACGGCATGGCTGCCGCCGAGATGGCCGTGCGCGATGCGGGCTGGACCCCGGAAGACGAGGAAAGCCGCCTGCGCACCGGTGTGATGATCGGCTCGGGCATCGGCGGCTTGACCTCGATCGCGGAAACCGCGGTGCTGATCAAGGAACGCGGCCCCCGCCGGGTGAGCCCGTTCTTCATCCCCGGCGCGCTGATCAACCTGATCTCGGGCCAGGTCTCGATCCGCTTCGGCTTCAAGGGGCCGAACCATGCGGTTGTGACGGCCTGTTCCACCGGCGCCCATGCCATCGGCGACGCGGCGCGGCTGATCCAGTGGGGCGACGCCGACGTGATGATCGCGGGTGGCGCGGAAAGCCCGATCTCGGAAATCGGCATCGCCGGGTTCAACGCCTGCAAGGCGCTGTCGACCAAGCGCGCGGATGACCCGACCAAGGCCAGCCGCCCCTATGACGCGGACCGCGATGGTTTCGTCATGGGCGAGGGCGCGGGCGTGGTGGTGCTGGAAGATTACGAGCACGCAAAGGCGCGCGGCGCCAAGATCTATGCCGAGGTGGTGGGCTATGGCCTGTCGGGCGACGCCTATCACATCACCGCCCCGGCCGAGGATGGCGATGGCGGGTTCCGCAGCATGAAGGCCGCGATCGAACGCGCGGGCCTGACGCCTGCCGATATCGACTACATCAACGCCCACGGCACCTCGACCATGGCCGACACGATCGAGCTTGGCGCGGTGGAGCGGCTGATGGGAGATTCGGCATCGAAGGCCACCATGACCTCCACCAAGTCGGCCACCGGCCACCTGCTGGGCGCTGCGGGCGCGATCGAGGCGATCTTCTCGACCCTCGCGATCCGCGACCAGGTGGCGCCGCCGACGATCAACCTCGACAATCCGGCGATCGAGCCGACGCTTGACCTCGCACCCAACGCCAAGCGTGAACGCGAGATCAACGTGGCGCTGTCGAATTCCTTCGGGTTCGGCGGGACCAACGCCTCGCTGGTGCTGGCAAAGGTCAAGGACTGATGTGGCGAAACATCGCCTCGAATGCCTTCACATTCCTGATCCTCGGCGCGGTCGCCCTCGCCGGGATCATCACGTGGGGACAGCAGGAATACCGGGCCGAAGGTCCGCTTGACCAGGCGATCTGCCTGCAGGTGGAAAGCGGCTCGAACATGCGGCGCGTGTCCGAGAAGCTTGTCGCGGATGGCGCGGTGACCCGGGCCTGGATCTTCCGCACCGGGGCCGATTACTCGGGCAAGAGCCAGCTTCTGAAGGCCGGCAGCTTCCGGATCCCCGAGAATGCGTCGATGCAGCAGATCGTCGAGATCATCACCCGCGGCGGGGCCAATACCTGCGGGACCGAGGTGGTCTACCGGATTTCCATCGCCTCGGTGGAAACCCAGGTCCGCAAGCTCGATCCGGTGAGCAACCGTTTCGTTGAGGTCGCCGCCTTCGATCCTGCCGCCGAGGGCCTGGAGATCCCCGCCGCCTATACCGAGGTGCGGAGCGAGGCCGACACCCGCTATCGCATCGCCATGGCCGAGGGCGTGACCAGTTGGCAGGTGGTCGAGGCGCTGAAATCAGCCGAGTTCCTGACCGGCGAAGTGGGCGAACTGCCCGCCGAGGGATCACTTGCGCCGGACAGCTACGAGGTGCGCGCGGGCAGTGAACGCGCCGCTCTGCTGGCCGAGATGGCCGCGCGTCAGGCGCAGCGGCTGGACGAGGCCTGGGCCAACCGCGCCGCCGACCTGCCGTTGGAGACGCCGCAAGAAGCGCTGATCCTGGCCTCCATCGTCGAGAAGGAAACCGGCCTTGCCGAAGAACGTCGCCAGGTGGCCAGCGTCTTCGTCAACCGGCTGCGCAAGGGCATGAAGCTGCAGACGGACCCCACGGTGATCTATGGCGTCACCAACGGGCAGGGGATCCTTGGGCGCGGGCTGCGCCGCAGCGAGCTGGACCGCGAGACACCCTACAACACCTACGTGATCGAAGGGCTTCCGCCCACGCCCATCGCCAACCCGGGGCTTGCCGCGATCGAGGCGGCGCTCGATCCTGACGAGACGCCCTATATCTTCTTCGTGGCTGACGGGACCGGCGGGCATGCCTTTGCCGTCACCCTTGCCGAGCATAACGCGAATGTCGCGGAGTGGCGAAAGATCGAGGCGGAACGCGCGAACCAGTAACCGGCCGGCGATTTTTCGTCGAAAAATCGCTGTTCCGGATTTTCGCCGAAAATCCGGGGGCCGGTCGCGAAGTCCTGAAAAAGGTGGCGGTTTGGCTCAGTCCACCGAGCCGTGAACCGCGACGATATCCAGTTCGGCTTCAGCCGGTTGAATCGCGCGGAAGCTTTCCTTGACGCCTGCTTCGGTCAACTCGCGCTGGACGGCCAGCAGCGTGTTCGGCGCGTGATCTTCGCAAAGCTCCTGCATATAGCCAATTTCCTCACGGGCGGCGGGAAGGGCCGCCTCGACCGAGGGCGCGCCGTAGATCTCGACGAAATGCTGCGCGAGCCGTTGTTCCAGGCCCGCCACTTCGGTCGGTTCGATCTGGGCCACGGCCACGAAGGTGGCGCGCCCGAATCCGTCGATCGACAACCAGCCATTGGCGAAGGCCTGCCGTGCCTTGCCGGCGAGGTCGGCCTCGGTCCAGTTCGAGAACTCGAACCCGCCCGAGATCGCCCATTCGCCGCTTTCGGCAGGGCGCGAGAAGACGTTCTTGTCGCTGTCGTCGAAATGGATGGTGCGCGCGAGTTTCAGCATCAGACCTCTTCCAGAATCTCGGTGAGCGGGACCAGTTCGGTGCCGGTCCCGGTTTTCAGCAACAGCCCGCCCGCCTCGTCCAGCCCCAGCATCGTGCCTTCGTGGCTGCGGCCACCCAAGGTGACGGCGGTATCTTCGCCCATGGTGAAGGCGCGGCCAAGCCAATCCTCGTGCAGGCGCGACATGCCGGTTTCTTCCCACTCGTGGATCCAGACCAGCAGGTGACGCGACCAGCTTTCCAGAAGCCGCAGCGGCTCGATCTCGGAGCAGCCTTCGTCCCAGAGCGTGGTCTCTTCGGGGTTGTCGCCCGGTTCAGCGTCTGCCTCGGCGAAGAACGGCACCTCGAAGCCGATCACCAGCCAGTCGGGCTCGTTCGCGGGGTTGGTGGTCGAGGCGGCAGCGCGGAACGATCCGCAGCGCGCGCCGTTGATCCGTATGCCGCCGGGCCAGACGAACTGGCAGGCCACTTCCGACGGGGACAGCGCGCCGAAGGCATCGGCAAACCCGTTCATCGCCGCCAGCACCATGGCCAGAGCGTCACGCAGCGGGGTTTCCGGCGCCAGCACCACCGCTGCAGCCAGCCGGTCGGGGCGCACCCGGTGGGTGATCAGCCCGGCGTCCGTGCCTTCCTTTGCGCGGGCCACGGCCAAGGCGAAGGGATCGCCGTCCGTCGCTTCGCCCGAAAGAAGCGGCGGAAAGCTCGGCCCGCCGTCTTCCATCATCTCATCCGCCTCAGACAATGCCATCGTCGATCAGCTTTCTTGCGATGGCGCGGAAGGCCTTGGCCTGCGGGCTGTCGGGCTTCGAGGCCACGATCGGCGCGCCACCATCGGCGGCCATGCGGATGTCGAGGTCGAGCGGGATCTCGCCCAGGAAGGGCAGCCCCAGCCGCTCGGCATCCCGGCGGGCGCCGCCATGGCCGAAGATATGCTCCTCGTGGCCGCAGTTCGGGCAGATATAGGTCGACATGTTCTCGATCATGCCGAACACCTTGGTGTTCATCTTCTCGAACATGTTCAGCGCCTTGCGCGCGTCCAGCAGGGCGATGTCCTGCGGGGTGGAGACCACGATCGCGCCCGAGACCTCGGCCTTCTGGCTGAGCGTCATCTGCACGTCGCCGGTGCCCGGCGGAAGGTCCACGATCAGCACGTCGAGCAGGCCCCATTGCACCTGGCTCAGCATCTGCTGCAGCGCGCCCATCAGCATGGGCCCGCGCCAGACGACGGCCTCGTCCTCCTTGGTCATGAGGCCGATGGACATGAGCGTCACGCCGTGGTTGCGCAGCGGCAGGATCGTCTTGCCATCGGGGCTGGCCGGGCGGCCCGAGACACCCAGCATGCGCGGCTGGCTGGGGCCATAGACGTCGGCATCCAGCATGCCGACCTTCTTGCCCTCGGCGGCCAGTGCCACCGCGAGGTTGGCCGAGACGGTGGACTTGCCCACGCCGCCCTTGCCCGAGGCAACCGCGATGATCGAGTTCACGCCGGGCACCTTCTGCGGGCCCTGCGGCTGCGCGGGCTTGCCGCCAAGCTTGAGGTCCGGCGGCGGTTTCTGCTGGCTGTGCGCGGTCACCAGCGCGGAGACATTGCCCTCGCCCACCAGCTTTTCCAGCGCCTCGACGGCTTCCAGCCGCGTCGGTTCCATCGCCTTGCCATGGGCCGCGTCCACTTCCATCACGAAGCGAATCTTGCCGCCATCGATGGTCAGGGCGCGGATGATGTCCGAACTGACAAGATCGCTCCCGGTGGCGGGGTTGGTGATCGTCTTCAGGACGGCAAGGACCTCGTCGCGGGTGACGCTCACGCCTCACCCCCGGTCTTGATCTTGCCTTCGACGGTGTGGGTCATGTCGATGCCGTCGATGGTCAGGACCATGCGCGCGGTCAGCGGTCCGGAGGGAAGCGTGCCCGCGTCGCGAGCCTTTCGGATGGCGGTCTCGATTTCCTGCTGCGAGGTGACGCCCACCTGCTTGAGGAACTTCCGCATCGACATGTTGAAATCTTCGTCGCTCATTCTCGTCTCCCCTGATCTCCGGATCGGCTCCGTTGCCTGACAGCCGATTTTGGACTTATCTGGTGTAAACGGTCGGGAGAGACAAGGGCAACCATGACCGGCCGAAGGGAGGATGGTGATGCGGATACTGGTTCTGGCCGCCGGTTTGGCGGTGTCGTTGCTGGGGGGCGAGGCCGCCCGTGCGCAGGGCAAGACGATGACGCTGGCGGCGGATGCTTCGCTCGAGGCATCGGGGCTTCTGGCCTACCTGGTGCCGCGCTTCGCGTTGAAAACCGGGATACGTGTCACGGTGGTCGCCGAATCGCCTGACGGCCTTCCCGGCCTGGCTGCGCAGGCGGGGGCCGATGCGCTGGTCGGACCCGAAACCATCGCCCGCGCCATTGTAGAGGCCGGGCACGGGCGTGGGCGTAAACCCGCCTTCTACACCGAGGACGAGGCCGCGGGCGGCAGTTTCGCCGCCCTGCTGGTCGAGGGCGCGGCCGAGCCCGACCACGCGGCGCGATTCGTGAAATGGCTGACCTCAGAGGTGGGTCAGCGCACGGTTGCTTCTTTCGCGGCCGAGGGCGCGCCGGTCTACCTGCCGGGGGCAATCAAGGTTGCGGCGCCCGCACCGGTCGAGATCGAGGGTGACGTGGACGCGGGCGAGATCCTGGCCTTCCAGCATTGCGGACGCTGCCACGTGATCGGCGAGCGCAACAAGTTCGGCGGCATCGGGTCGACCCCCTCCTTCCCGGCGCTGCGCACGATCGAAGGGTGGGAGGGCAAGTTCCTGGCGTTCTACGCGCTGAACCCGCACCCCTCGTTCACCCAGGTGGAAGGGATCACAGAGCCCTTCGACCCGGATCGCCCGCCGCATATCGCCCCGGTCGAGATCACCTTGGACGAGATGCAGGCCATCGCGGCCTTCGTCTCGACCATCCAGCCCAAGGACCTGGGCGCGCCGATCCAGTCGCGTTGAGGGCTCAGTGTTTCTTTGACGGGTCGAGGTAGTCGTCGGTCGTCCGCACCTTGGGCCGTTCGCCCATCTGGAACGGCGCCGAGGCGTTGTGATACTGCGCCTTGATCCGGCAGTCGTCGCACATGCGGATAAGCCGGGTGTTGTCCGAATTGGTGAACATCGAATGGGCGTTCTCGAGCTTCGCCACGATGCGTTCGACCGTCGATTTCACGCCGAAGGGCTTGCCGCATTCGATGCAGTCATAGGGCTCTTCTTCCTTCAGGACGCGGGTCGTGAAGGCGTCGTCCGAGATGTCGAGTCGCGGCTGCAGCGCGATGGCATTCTCGGGGCAGATGTTGGTACAGAGGCCGCATTGCAGGCAGGCGTCCTCCTTGAACGTCAGCTCGGGCTTGTCGGGGTTGTCCCCCAGCGCGCCCGAGGGGCAGAGGCTCGCGCAGGACAGGCACAGCGTGCAGGCGTCCTCGTTGACAAGCACAGCGCCGTAGGGCGCGCCTTTCGGTAGCTCGATCGGATCGATGGCCTTGCCGCCTGCCAGCGCCTTGGCGGCCAGCCGGGTCGCATCGCGGCGGTGGCCCAACGGCAGGACCGGCTCGGACTTGATCGGGGTGGTTTTCGCGGCGTAGAGCGCATCCGACATCGCGTCGGGATCAGCCACGTCGAGGAAAGCCAGACGCCCTTCGCCCGCGCCGAGCCCTTCGGTCAGGGCGATGGCAAGGTCCAGTTCCGCCTGCAGCGCGTCACGTTCGGTGCGCGGCGAGAGCAGCAGATCGATGCGGGCAAAGCCCGAGGCCAGCGCCACCATCATCTCGGCATGGCCGAAGGTTCCAAGCGCGGCGACCTCCAGCGGGATCACGTCGGCGGGCAGGCCCCGGCCCAGGCGGGCGGAAAGCGAAATCATCTCGCGCCCGTGGGTCGCGTCATGCACCAGCAGACGCGGGGTCTTGCCGCCTGCTTCACGATAGGCCGAGGCCAGCGTGCGGATGCGGGCGAAAAGCGCGGTCACCGGCGGGTCGTCATAGGCCACCGCGCCCGAGGGGCAGGCCGAGGAACAGGCGCCGCAGCCCGCACAGATGTTCGGGTCGATCTCGACGTGATCGCCCGCAGGCAGGATCGCGCCGGTGGGGCAGAGGTCGAGGCAGCGGGTGCAGCCGGTCTGCCCGGCCCGCGAATGGGCGCAGAGCGATTCGTCGATGCGGATGTGCAGCGTCTTCTCGAAGGTGCCGACCAGGTGCGAGGCCTCCATCGCCGCTCGCTGCACCGCCACCGGATCGCCGGGATCGGCGCGCAGGTAGCCGTCGCGCTTTTCATGGGCGGGGAAGAGGGCCGGGTTGCCGGTCAGGTCAAGGATGATATCGCATTCCGAGCTGCCGCCGTCCTGCGGATCGGTGAAGGCCAGCGCGCCGCGCCCGGCGGGGCTGGCGCCGCGGAACGCATCCACGGTGACCGTGAACCCGCCGAAGGCGCCCTTGGCCTGGCGCAGCTTGCCCGCGGTCACGTCATAGCGGCGGGTCGGGGCGGGCAGCACCTCGGGCGTGTCGGTCAGAAGGCAGGTGACCGACAGCATGTCGGACAGTTGATCGGCCACCGGCAGCACCACGTCCGAGGCGCCCAGAATCAGGCAGAGCCCTTCGGAGGCCACGTCGATCGTCTTGGCGGGCGTCTCGCGAAGCTGCGCCGCCGCCAGCAATGCCGCCATCTTGGGCGTGGCCTTCGCGCCCTCGTCCGACCACCCGGCGCGGTCACGGATGTCCACTGTCAGCGGGGCGTCAACGTCGAGGTCTGCGGCCAGTTCCTCGAAGGTCTCTGCCTCCTGCTGGCAGGCGACGATGATCTCGGCCTCGGGTTCGGCCATCGCCTTGGCGAGCCGTTCGATCTGATGCGTGCAAAGCCCCGTGGCGATGCCGGAACAGGCAAGGCCCGTTGCGGCCTCCAGCCCGTCCTTGTCGAGCTTCTGGGTTCCACCGCAATCACAGAGAAACAGTTTCGCGCTCATCAAGATCTCCTCCGCGGGCGGCTGGACCTTTGCTGGGGCCGCGCTCTAGTATACCGGACCGGGAACCTAGAGCCGCCGGAGGGGAAGGTAAAGATGACGAGTTCTCAAGCACGGGCCAAGGAGGCGACGATTCCGGTCGGGGTCGTGTTGCGGCGGACGCCGGGCGTCACCCGCTGGGCGAAATGGGCCTGGACCGCGCAGGCGGTTCTGCCGGGCGCCGGGCCGGGCAACTGGCAGGAGTTGCGGCGCGAGGGCGACGCAGTGGAGTTTCACGCCGCCACCGTTCCGATGAGCCTCTACCGGGCCGAGACCGAGGCCTACCTGGTGGCGCTCAACGGCAATCCGCCTTCGGTCTACGTGATCATGCGCAAGGACGAAGATGCCGATGACGGCCGACCCTACGTGGTGACGGTGACCGCCTCGGCCTACGAGGCGCAGGACTATACCGACAACGGCGAGGATATCGTGGAGCCGGTGCCGATGCCGCCGGGGCTGGAAGCCTGGATCGCCGATTTCGTCGAGGCGCATCACGTCGACGAGGAATTCGTCAAGCGCAAGCGCCGCCCGCATATGGTGGATATGAAGGAAGACGGGATCGGGGACGCGCGGATTCGCCAGACGGCGGATGTTTACCGCTCGCCCCGGTCGATCAAGAAGGGCACTCAATGAGCCGGGACGATCAGGAAGACGGGTTCATCTCGCGCTGGTCGCGGCGCAAGCGGTTGGTGGCCGAGGAATCGGTGGCCGAGGAAGAGGCCGCGCCCGCCGAGGCGGTTCTGGCCGACGCGCCCGCCGCACCCGAGGAAGACACGCGCAGCGATGCCGAGATCCTCGAGGAGCTTGGCCTCAAGGATCCCGACGAGATGCAGCCCGGCGACGATTTCTCGGCCTTCATGAAGGCCGCCGTTCCCGAGCATCTGCGCCGCCGGGCGCTGCGCAAGCTCTGGCGGTCCAACCCGGTGCTGGCGGTGCTGGACGGGCTGAACGACTACGACGACGATTTTACCGGCGACACGGTGCCCTTGGGGCAGCTGAAGACCGCCTATCAGGTGGGGCGCGGCTTCGTGAAGGATGTGCTGGATCAGGCCGAGGTCGAGCCGGTCGAGGCCACTGGCGAACCGGACGAGGCCGCCGAGGAAGAAGCGACTTTCCGCGCCGAAATGCCCGAAGATTCGGCGCCGGGCGAAACAGACAACGTGAGTTTGGCCGAGAACGCCGACAACGGGCAAAACGCCGCCGACGAGATTTCAGCCGAAAACGCACCGAATCCCGCCCGAAAGCGCATGAAATTCGATTTTTCCGGTCAAGCCTGAAGTCCACGAAAAAACTGACAAAAATCTCTTGTCTTGAGACTGCCTTTCGGTAGAAAATACGGTTGTATACAAAAGGGCAGCACTCGAATGCGGCCCAATTGACATAGGAAGGTGCAAGTTGGTGATGCCCGCTGAGCAAATCGGTGTATCCGAAGAGGACGTGCTGCGGGCCGATCTCTACGACTTCCTTGCCGCGCTTCTGGCGCACCCCGCCAAGAAAGACATGATCGACCGCGCCCGCGCTCTGTCCGGTGATGACACGGATCTGGGTCGCGGGATCACCTCGCTGTCACGCGTCGCCTCTCAGGCGAGCGAGAAGTCGGTCGAGCGGGAGTTCAACACCCTCTTCATCGGGCTGGGCCGCGGCGAACTGCTGCCCTATGCCAGCTATTACATGACCGGGTTCCTGAACGAGAAGCCGCTCGCCGCACTGCGCAACGACATGTTGACCCTGGGGATCGAGCGCGCGCCGAACGTCTATGAACCCGAGGACAACATTGCCAGCCTCTGCGAGATGATGGCCGGCATGATCCGCGGGCGGTTCGGCAAGTCCGTTCCGCTGCAGCGTCAGAAAGAATTCTTCGGCAAGCACCTCGCCCCTTGGGCGGGGCATTTCTTTGCCGATCTGGAAGGGGCGAAGAATTCGCTCTTCTACGCGCCGGTGGGCGCAATCGGGAAGACCTTCATCGAGATCGAGAAGGAAGCATTTCGCATGGCGGGCGATGGGTCCGCGTGACGTCACCAAGGCCGCGGACGCGCGGCGGAATTTGAGTTAACCGGGAGGAAGCGAAGATGAAAGACAACGAACACAAGGCCGATGAGGGCCGACGCAACTTTCTGAAACTCGCCGCGGCAGCAGCGCCTGCCGCCGCAGCAACGGCAGTGGCCGGCGAAGCCGCCGCTGACGTGGCCGAACCGCAGGGCTCGGGTCTTCGCAAGACCGCCCACGTCGAAGCCTATCTCGCCAGCGCCCGCTTCTGAGCGGCCAAGGTCCGGAACCAAGCAGCGCCCTGGTGGGTCAGCAAGGGAGACAATAATGCTAAGAAAAAAGACGAATACGGTTCAGCGTCGTCAGCGTCCTGACGGGATCCTGTCGCGCGTGGCCGAGAAATCGGTCGACCGGCGGTCATTCCTCCGCTCGTCCGGTCTCGCAGTCGGCGGCCTCGCCGCGCTCGGGATGACCGGCGGCACCGTGACCAAGGCCAACGCGGCCTCGGCGGTGAACGGCGCGGTCAAGAACGTGAAATCGATCTGCACCCACTGCTCGGTGGGCTGCACTGTCGTTGCCGAAGTTTCGAACGGCGTCTGGACCGGGCAGGAGCCCGGCTGGGACAGCCCGTTCAACCTCGGCGCCCACTGCGCCAAGGGCGCATCGGTCCGTGAGCACGCCCACGGCGAGCGTCGCCTGAAGTACCCGATGAAAAAGGAAAACGGCGAATGGGTCCGGATTTCCTGGGATCAGGCGATCAACGAGATCGGCGACAAGATGCTGCAGATCCGCGAAGAAAGCGGCCCGGACAGCGTCTACTGGCTCGGCTCGGCCAAGCACAACAACGAACAGGCCTACCTGATCCGCAAGTTCGCCGCCTACTGGGGCACGAACAACGTCGATCACCAGGCGCGGATCTGTCACTCGACCACGGTTGCGGGCGTTGCGAACACATGGGGCTACGGCGCCATGACCAACTCCTACAACGACATCCATAACTCGAAGGCGATCTTCATCATCGGCGGCAACCCGGCCGAAGCACACCCCGTGTCGCTTCTGCACGTGCTGAAGTCGAAGGAAGAGAACAACGCCCCGCTCATCGTCTGTGACCCGCGCTTCACCCGGACCGCGGCACATGCCGATGAATACGTGCGTTTCCGCCCGGGTTCGGACGTCGCCCTGATCTGGGGTATCCTGTACCACATCTTCGAGAACGGCTGGGAAGACAAGGAATTCATCCGCACCCGCACCTGGGGCATGGATGAGATCCGGGCCGAGGTGAAGAAGTGGACGCCCGAGGAAACCGAGCGTGTGACCGGCGTTCCGGGCGCCCAGCTCGAGCGCGTTGCGCGCACCCTGGCCAACAACCGTCCCGGCACCGTGATCTGGTGCATGGGTGGCACTCAGCACACCAACGGCAACAACAACACCCGCGCCTACTGCATCCTGCAGCTTGCCC
>JABURR010000040.1 GCA_014762635.1 Paracoccaceae bacterium | reverse complement strand
GCGTGGTCACCATCCAGGACGGCAAGCCGGGCGAACGCTCGATCTCGGTCGCCTGTATGCACTGTTCGGACGCGCCTTGTATGGCCGTCTGCCCGGTGGACTGCTTCTACCAGACCGCCGATGGCGTGGTCCTGCACTCCAAGGACCTCTGCATCGGTTGTGGCTACTGCTTCTACGCGTGCCCCTTCGGCGCGCCGCAGTATCCGCAGGCGGGCAACTTCGGAAGCCGCGGTAAGATGGACAAGTGCACCTTCTGCGCCGGTGGCCCGGAAGAGGACATGTCGGACGCCGAATTCCAGAAATACGGTCGCAACCGTATTGCGGAAGGCAAGCTGCCGATCTGCGCCGAGATGTGCTCGACCAAGGCTCTGCTGGCCGGCGACGGCGACGACGTGAGCGCGATCTACCGCGAGCGTGTCGTGGCCCGTGGCTTCGGCTCCGGCGCCTGGGGCTGGGGCACCGCCTACGACCAGAAGGGCGGCTAAAAACCATGGCGGGCCGCTGGACGGCCCGCGTCCTGACCCTATGTGGGGCATTTCGGGGCAGGCAGAAATGCCTGCCCCTTACTGGTTAGGAGAAAATCATGCGCGTTCTTAGAGAGATCGCCATTGGCATGCTGGCCGCTCTGGCCTTTGCCTTGCCCGCCACGGCGCAAGGCGTTTCGACCCCGGCCGACCAACCGGTCCCGCCGGAAATCCAGCAGTCGCTGGATGACATCCTGGCCCGCCAGGCCGGAACCGGCGAGCGGCGCCAGCCGCGCGACTTCGACAGCGCGGCCGAGCAGGCCTCGGGCATCAGCAACCAGCTGGGCACCCTGGGCGGCGCCTCGGACGCCGAGGTCTGGGAGGCGCTGCGCTTTGGCACCTCGGGCGTCAAGGTTTCCGCCGGGGGCGACCAGGCGCGCGTGGTGATGCAGGACCGTGGCATGTGGTGGCATGAATACCGCGACGGCCCTCTGGCCACCTATGGCGGCTACCTGTTGCTGGCGATGATCGGGCTTCTGGTCCTGTTCTACGTCCTGCGTGGCCGGATCCGCATCAGCGGCGGCCCGTCGGGCGAAAAGATCCTCCGCTTTACCGCGATCGAGCGCTTCGGCCACTGGCTGCTGGCGGGATCGTTCATCCTGCTTGGGATCACCGGGCTCTTCTCGCTCTATGCCCGCAAGGTCATGCTGCCCGATCCGGGCACCGAAAGCGGGCTGAACACCGAAGAGGTGATCATGGCCCGGCAAGACGGTGCGTTGGTGGAGACGCTGTTGCTGGCCTCAAAATGGGTCCACAACAACGTCAGCTGGGCCTTCATGATCGCGCTTGTCATGGTCTTCGTCTTCTGGGTGGTTCACAACATTCCCAACAAGACCGACCTGAAGTGGTTCGCCCAGGGCGGCGGGATCATCGGCAAGGGCCACCCGCCCGCGAAGAAGTTCAACGGCGGTCAGAAGATCATCTTCTGGTCGGTGATCCTGTTTGGCGCGTCGATCTCGATCACGGGCCTGTCGCTGCTGTTCCCGTTCGAGCTGCCAATGTTCGCCAAGACCTTCGTGATCCTGAACGACATGGGCGTTCCGGGCCTTCTGGGAATGGATCCATATCCGACCCAGCTTGCCCCGCACGAGGAGATGCAGTTCGCGCAGCTCTGGCACGCGATCGTTGCCTTCGTGCTGATGGCGATCATCATCGCGCATATCTACATCGGCACCGTGGGCATGGAAGGTGCCTTCGACGCCATGGGCGATGGCGAAGTCGATCTGAACTGGGCCAAAGAGCATCACAGCCTCTGGGTTGAGGAAGTGCAGGCCGCCGATAAATCGGGCGCGCAGGCGACGCCTGCCGAATAGGCCGATGTGGCGAGGGGTTCTGATCCTTTCGCTGGCGATGGCAAAGGCTGCGGGGGCCGATGGCTTCCGCAGCTTCCAGGGCCATGGCGGCCCGGTCATGGGCGTAAGCGTCTCGGCTGACGGGGCGCGCGCCCTGACGGCAAGTTTCGATTACGCGGTCGGGCTTTGGGATGTGGGCAGCGAAACCGCCCCGCGCTGGCTCGACGGGCATCGCGCGGCGGTCAATTGCGTGGCATTCATGGGCGATGGCCGCGCAGTCTCGGGCGGCGATGATTTCGACGTGATCCTGTGGGACCTGACCTCGGGCGAACCTTTGCGGGTGTTTTCCGGCCACAGGGGCAAGGTCATGGACGTAGAGCCATCGCCGGACGGGCGCCTTCTGGCTTCGGCAAGCTGGGACGGTACGATCCGCATCTGGGACGTGGAAACGGGTGCCGAACTTGCCATATTGGACGACCACGACGGCAACGTGAATGACGTGCTCTGGGCCGAGGGTGGGGCGAAGCTCTATTCCGCCAGCTATGACGGCACCATCATCGAATGGGACATGGCCGAGCTTGCGCCGCTGCGCCGCATGGCCAGCCATGGTTTCGGCGTGAACGTGCTGCTCATCGACGAAAAACAGGGGTGGCTCGCCTACGGGGCGCTGGATGGTGGCACCCGCGCGATCGACCTCAAGACGGCCGAGGAACTGGCCGACCTGACGCTGGAGCGTCGCCCGATCCTGGCCATGGCGAAATCCCCCGACGGGGCCCGCATCGCGGTGGGCGATGGCGAGGGCTACATCATGGTGGTGGACACCGAAGACTGGTCCATTGCCCGCGACTTTCGCGCCGCGGTCAACGGCCCCGTCTGGGCGCTGGCCTTCACCGGGACCGGCGGCGGTGTCATCGCCGGAGGCATCGCGGACGAGGCCTATCTCTGGCCGCTGGAAGGCGGTGACAGCCTGCCGCGCATGGCCGAGATGCGGCGTAAGTTCCATACCGACCCGAACCTGGTGTCGAACGGGGAACGGCAGTTCCTGCGCAAATGCTCGATCTGCCACACGCTGGGTCCCGATGGCGAACGCCGCGCCGGGCCGTCGCTGCACCGTGTCTTCGGGCGCGAGGCCGGAAGCCTGCCGGGCTATTCCTACTCTCCCGCCATGCAGGAGAGCAACATCGTCTGGACCGAGGAAACCATCGACAAGCTTTTCGATCTCGGTCCCGACCACTATACACCGGGCAGCAAGATGCCCATGCAACGTATCACCTCACCCCAGGACCGGGCGGACCTGATCGCGTTTCTCAAGCGCGAAACCGCCGGTCACACACAGGAGTAATCCCCATGCGTGCCATGTTCGCCGCCTTCGCCGCCGTGATCATCATCGCGATCGCCGCGCCCTTCGTGCTGGAGCAGTTCGGTTTTTCTTCCGCAGAACGCTACTCGGCCAGCGACGTTCGGCTGGACTGACCTGACCGCGCGCGAGCGGGCAAAAATCTTCTATATTGAGATTTTGGAAAATCTCCCTTGCATTTGCCTCGGGCTGTGGCGCATTTTTCCGCAGCCCACGATCTGTCGCGTGGGCAGGTCAGCCAGAGCGGGGGAGAGCGCGGCATGACGGATGACACGCCACGCCCGGCCAATGGCGCAGAGGCGGTTCTTCTGGGGCTGAAGTCCCACGGGGTCGATTACCTCTTCGCCAATGCGGGCACCGATTTCCCCCCGGTGATCGAGGCGCTGGCGAGCCTGCCGCCCGGGTCCGCGCCCGAACCGCTTACCATCCCGCATGAAACCGCCAGCGTGGGCATGGCGCATGGCTATTGGCTGGCGACGGGCCGCCCGCAGGCGGTAATGGTCCATGTGAACGTGGGTCTGGCCAACGCCGCGATGGGGGTGATCAACGCCGCCTCGGACAACGTGCCGGTGCTGGTCATGTCCGGTCGCACCCCGATCACCGAAACGGGCCGCAAGGGCGCGCGGATGACCCCGATCCAGTACGGGCAGGAGATGTATGACCAGGCCTCGCTGGTCAGCAACGTCACCAAGTTCCACTACGAGATGCGCTACCCCGAACAGGGCGAGCCGCTGGTTTCCCGCGCACTGGCGGTGGCGAAATCCGCGCCCGAAGGGCCGGTCTACCTGAGCCTGCCGCGCGAGCCGCTGTCCGAAGCAATCCCCGCCGACCGCCCGCTTGCGCCTTCGGCCCGGCCCGCCGCGACACCCGCCCATCCCGATCCGGCGGCGATCGAGGAGGTGGCGCAGCTTCTGGCGGCTGCAAAACACCCGCTAATCCTGTGCCAGCGGGGCGATCCCTCGGGCGCGTTGGCCGCAAGGCTTTCGGGCTTTGCTGCCGCCCATGCCATCGCCGTGGCTGAACCCTTCCCGGTGCGCAACCTGATGGCCTCAAGCCATCCGATGTTTTTGGGCTATGATCCGAAAACCGCGCGTGAAGGGGCCGATGTGGTCGTGGTGCTGGATGCGGACATTCCCTGGATCGAGGCGCTGCACGCCCCGCCCGCCAGCACCAAGATCGTCCATATCGGCCCGGACCCGCATTTCACCCGGATGCCGGTGCGCGGCTATCGCACGGATATCGCGATCCAGTCCGACGCGGGCGCGGCGATCGAGGCGCTGTCCGCCGCGATGCCCATGCCCGACGACACGACCGAGGCCCGCCGGGCCGAGATCAGCCGCCGCGCCACCGCCCGGCGCGACCGCGTGGCGGGCATCTCCGAAGCGGGCTGCGAAGCGCCCATGAGCGCCGAATGGATGAGCCGCTGCATCGGCGAGGCGATGGGCGAGGACGGCATCGTTTTCAGCGAACTGGGCGTGCAGCCCGGCATGATGGACCTGAAGGGCCCGAACCGGGTCTTTTCGAACCCCCATTCCGGCGGGCTCGGCTGGGCGATGACGGCGGCGCTTGGCGCGCAGCTTGCGGATAGGGAACGGCTGACCATCGCCTGCATCGGGGATGGCTCCTACATCTTCGCCAACCCGGTGGCCTGCCACCAGATCGCCGATGCGCTGAACCTGCCGCTGCTGACGATCATCAAGAACAACGGCATGTGGAACGCGGTGCGCCGGTCGGTGGTGAACGGCTATCCCGACGGGGCGGCGGCGCGGCTCAACACCATGCCGCTGACCTCGCTGGAGCCTGCGCCGGATTACCTTGCCGTGGCGGGCGCAAGCGGCGCCTGGACCACACGGGTCGAACATGGCCGCGATCTGCCCGAGGCGCTGGAGCGCGCGATCCAGGTGATCCGGACCGAGCGGCGTCAGGCGCTGATCGACGTGCGCGTCGCCGTGTCGGACAGTCACTAGGATGATCTGGGATATCCTCCTTGCCAGCTTTGCCCTTGCCGTGGGCGGCATTCTGAAAGGGGCGACCGGGGCGGGCGCGCCGGTGCTGGCGATCCCGATCCTGGCGATCATCTTCGACGTGCCCCATGCGGTGGCGCTGATGGTGGTGCCGAACCTCTTCTCGAACATCTCGCAGATCCGCCAGTACCGGCACGAGCGGATCACGCCGCTCTTCACCTGGGGTTTCGCCGGGGGCGGCGCGTTCGGGGCCTTCGTGGGCACCTGGATGCTGGCGACCCTGCGGCCAGAGTTGCTGATGCTGCTCGTGGCCTTCGCGGTGCTGAGCTACATCGGCTTCCGTCTGCTTAAGCCCGACTGGGGGCTGCCCTATCCGCTGGCCGAGAAGCTGGCCACGCCCGTTGGCGCGATCGGTGGCATGTTGCAGGGCGCCTCGGGGCTCTCGGCCCCGGCCTCGATCACCTTCCTCAATGCCGCCCGGCTGGAGCGGGGGCAGTTCATCATCACCATCTCGATCTTCTTCACCGCCATGTCGCTGGTGCAGATCCCGTTCCTCTGGCTCTGGGGGGTGCTGACGCCGCAGCTCTTCGGGCTTGGGGTGCTGGCGCTGATCCCTCTCATGGGGGCGATGCCCCTTGGGGCGATGGTCGGGCGCATGGTCTCGCCGGTGGTGTTCGACCGGATCATCCTGGCCTTGCTTGGCGGAATCTCGATCAAGCTGATCGCCACGGCTATTCCCTGAGATTGTGCTACAATTGATGCGGATCAACGCGTTCAGGCGCGAATCCTGAAACAGTCCGCGCCTGACGTAGCCAGACAGGGGGAAACGATATGGCAAAGACGCAGAAATCCGAAGGGCAATCCGGCGCCGCTTTCCTGACAGCGATGAGCGAGTTTCAAAAGGTCGGCCTCTGGCCCATGCCAGCAGCCTTCGCGGCTTGGTGCGATTGCATGGGCGACATGGGCGGCGAACTGGCGGAGTTCCTGGCCCGCCGCATCCGCGAGGACGTGAAATTCCAGCACAGTGTCCTGCATTGCACCAACCCGGTGGTGCTGCGGGAAATGCAGGCCGAGTTCATGCAGAAGGCGATCGACCAATACACCGCCGAGACCGGGCGCATTGCCGAGATGAACCAGGAAATGATGGAGCGTCTTCTGGGCGAAATGAGCCCTGAGGGTGAGGATCAGTCGAAGGCCTGACCGGCCAGCGGCGGGATCAACGCGCCCGACACCAGCCCCGAAAGCACGCCCGGAAGTGGCGGCACCTGCGACAGCGGAAACAGAACGCGGTCGCGCAGGATCGGCAATAGGCGGCTGTCCGACTGGTATTGCGGGGTGAAAAGGCGGCTGACACCTTGGTAGAGCCGCACATGCCAGCGCCGCATCCGGGCATAGGCGACCAGCGCGGCCTCCGGCGCGTTCTGCTCCAGCGCCAGCGACAGCGCCGCGGCATCCAGCAACGCCATGTTCGCCCCCTGTCCAAGCTGCGGCGAGGTGCGGTGCGCCGCGTCCCCGATATGGACCAGCCCCGGCGCGTAGGGACGGGCGAGCGTTCCGTGGCTATAGCGGGCGATGGTCATGTCCTCGGGGCCTGAGATCGCCTCGAAAAACGCCGCGGCTTCGGGCCAGAGCGCCACGGCTTCGTCGCGCCAACCCATGTCGGGCCGGGCTTCCCACGTGTCCAGATCGCCGCGTGACATGGACCAGAAGACCGCTGTCAGTGGCCTGTCACCTTCCGGCAAGGTGCCGATGGGCAGAACGCCTGCCATGCGGTTTGCCGCGCGGTAGCGTTGGGTCAGCAGGTCCGGCGCCAGGCCGGGGACCTCGCGCCACGGCACCGTGCCCCAGATCGCGCCATAGGGCAGGGGGCGGGCCTTCAGCGATGACAGCGGCGATCCGGCCCCGGCGGCGTCAATCACCAGGTCGAACGGCCCGAGGTCTTCGCCTGAGGTCTGCCGCAGGACCCGTTCCTTTCCGTTGCGAGGGGCCTCGCTCACCCGGGCGCCCGGGTGCAACTGTGCGCCAGCGTTCATCGCCGCCTGCAGCAGGATCGCGAACAGGCTGGCGCGATGGATTGCAAGCCCCGCCTCCGGCCCGCCGTAGGACACGTCCAGCACCCTGAGCCCCTTCGTGGCTTCGTGCCCCAGAAGCCGGACGATGCGCCTGCCAAGGTGCCGTGCCTCGGTGCCTACGCCGACCCGGTCGAGGACGGACAGCCCCACCGGCTGGATCACCAGCCCCGAGCCGATCGGGCGGGGGGCTTCGAACTGGTCGCAGATATCGACGCTGTGCCCGGCCCGCGCCAGCAGAGTCGCGGCGGCCAGCCCGCCGATCCCGGCCCCGGCGATTCCGATCCGAAGTGGAGGGCGTTGATCAGACCCGTTCTGGCGCATGTGCCGCTCCTGTTGCCACGGCGCAGCTTGTGGTCAGCCGCCGGTCAGATCAATGGGCGTAGAGGACGCAGGTCATGTCCGATGCAGTTCTGCCGCGCGATGTGGGAAAAGGACAGCCACAACGGATTTCCCCACTATGCGCCAGCGGGCCTGCCGCTTAGCATCCCGGAAAGGTTTCAGGGGAGCGTTTCATGGGGTTCATTTTCGGTCTGTTGGGGCTGGCGACCTTCTTCTTCATCCTTGGGGCGCCGTTCTACCTGATATCCCGCGTCAAGGAGTTGGAGGCGCGGATCAAGGGGCTGGAGCAGAAACTGGCCCGGGGCGCGGTGGTCGAGGAACCGCAGCAAGTGCCGGAAAGACCAGCCGCCGAGGAACCCCAGGCGGTTGAGCCCGAAACGCCAGAACCTGCGCAGGCCGCGCCCGAGACAGCACCCACCGCCAAACCCGCCGCCGCCCGCAATCCGTGGGAGGTGAAGGATACCGCGAACCGGCCCCCTCTGCCGGTGACCCGCGCCGAGGCGCCGGGCCAGGATCAACCGCTTGTCTTCCGCACCGACCGGGTGGCCGAGCTTTTCGCCTGGGTCGTGCAGAACTGGATCTACGTGGTCTCGGCGGTATCGCTGGGCCTGGCCGGGTCCTTCCTGGTGCAATACGGGATGGAGCATGGCTGGATCCCACCGCTGGCCCGGGTGATCCTGGGACTGATGGCCGGGGCCGCGCTGGTGGGCGCGGGCGAATGGATCCGCAGGCATGGCGGGGACGAGCCTGAGGCCGCCACCGCCTATCTGCCCTCGACCTTCGCCGGGGCCGGCATCGCGACGCTGTTTGCTGTCATCCTGCTGGCGCATCAGCTCTACGGGCTGATCGGGCCGGGCACGAGCTTTGCCGGGCTCGTCGTGGTGGCGGTGCTGGCCGTGGGGCTGGGCTGGGTCTACGGCGCGTTCCTGACTGCGATCGGCCTTGCGGGCGCGACCGCCGCGCCCTTCATGGTCAGCAGCGATACCGAGTCGGTCTACTGGCTCTACGGTTATTTCGGCGTGATCGGCATCGCGGGGCTTGCGGTGGACGCGGGCCGGCGCTGGGCCTGGATCTCGGTCCTGTCGCTGGGGCTGGCCTATGGCGCCGGTTGGTTGCTTTTCCTAGGCGAAGAGGGTGCGGGTTATTACACGCTGATGACCGTGGTGCTGGCCTTCGCGGCGACGACGATCCCGGTGCTGAGCCTGACCCCACGGCACGAGGGCGCGCGGGTGAGCGGATTTGTCTTCCTCGCCAAGGCGGGGGATGCCTGGCCCACCTTCCCGGTGCGGCTGTCCTTCGGCGCGGTGGCGGTGGCGAGCGGCCTGATCTTCGCGCTTGAGGCCGAGACCGCCGCCGAGGGCTGGCTGATGCTGGCGCTGCTCGCGGTGCTGATCCTGGCCTTCACCCTCTGGGCCGCGGATGCGCCCGCGCTGGGGGATATCGCGCTGCTTCCCTCGGCTGCCTTCGCCGGTGTGGTGTTGGTCGAGGCGGTGGAGCGTGGGCCGATCTACCGCGCCTTCCGCGCGGGCCTCGAGCGGTTGCCCGAGACACGACCGCCGATGGATGTGACGGTTCTGGTGGCGCTCGCCGCTCTGATCTCGATCGCCGCCGCTTGGCGCAGCCAGCGCGAAGGCGCGATGCGGCTTTTCTATGCGCTGGGGGCGGTCAGCTTCGCGCCGGGGCTGATCGTGGGGCTGGAGCTGTTCTGGGAGCCTGCCGATGTGCTGGGCACCTGGTTCTGGACCGGCCATGTGCTGGCGCTGGCGGTGATGACCACGATCTTCGCCGAGCGGTTCGCCAAGGCCGCGCCCGAGGATCACGGCCGCCCGGCGCTGGCGGCGCTGGCCACGCTGTCGCTGCTGGCGCTGGCGTTGTTCCTGCTGCTGTCGCAGGCGGCGCTGACAGTGGCGCTGGCGGTTCTGGTGGTGGTGGCCGCCGCGCTCGACCGGCGGTTCGACCTCTTTTACCTCGGCCTTTACATCCAGATCGGCATCGCAGTGCTGGGCTATCGACTGGTGATCGACCCGGGTTTCTTCTGGGCCAACGAAGCGCCGATCTGGGACGTGATCCTGTCCTACGGCGGTGCGGTCGTGGCCTTGGCGGCGGCGCGCGAGATGCTGCGGAGCCGTCCGCGCCCGGTGACCGACTCGCTGCTCGAGACCGGGGTCTTCGGCTTCGGGGGCATCTTCGCCTCGGTCATGCTCTACCGCGCCATCGACGCGGCGGCGGGCCTCTCGGGGACGGAAAGCCACTGGGCCATTTCGCTGCAAGGGACGATCTGGCTCTGCGTGATGCTGGTGCAGGTGGTGCGCTACGGGATGGGTGGCGTGTTGCGCTGGATCCGGATGACGCTGGCGGTGATCGCAGGGCTTGTGGCGCTGGCCTTCTACCTCGGCGGCCTCGTGATGCTGAGTCCGCTCTTCTCGACCTACGAACCTGTTTTGGGGCCGCCTGTATTCAACACGTTGCTGGTGGCCTATGGCCTGCCCGGGGTGATCTTCGCCGTGGTCGCGCTTCGGTTCTCGGAGGGGCGTCCGTGGCTGCGGCTGAATTCCTGGATCATGGCGGCGGGCTTCGGCGCGGTCTGGCTGGCGCTGGCGATCCGGCATTTTTGGCATGGGGCCGACATCAGCCTGCCCGGCGTGCTTCCGGCGGAGCAATACAGCTATACCATCGCGATGATCGTGACTGGTGCTGCGCTGCTTTACCAGGCGATCGCCTCGGCCTCGTCCGGCTTGCGCCGCGTGGCGATGAGCCTCATCGCGCTGACGGTGGCCAAGGTCTTCCTGATCGACGCGGCGGACCTGGCGGGGCTGCTGCGGGTGTTTTCCTTCCTGGCGCTGGGCCTTTCGCTGGCGGGGCTGGCATGGCTCAACCGATGGGCGGCGAAACAGGCCGAGGAAGCCAGCGGCTGATCGCGGGTTTACCTTGGCTGGGCGCGGGCCTATAACCCGCCCCATGTTGCAGGGCCTTGCGATCATTCAGCGAATTACCGGCCCGGCGCTCTGATCGTCAGGGCCGCCGGGTAACCGCGTTGCGCCGGGGCATATGGACCCCGCGCCGCCCTTCTCCTATGAACATCGCGACCGAATTCGAAGGACACATCCCATGTGCGCCGACATGCCTGACTACAAAGATACCCTGAACCTGCCCAAGACAGACTTCCCGATGCGCGCGGGCCTGCCCAAGCGCGAGCCGGGCTGGCTGGAGCGCTGGGCCAAGATCGGCGTCTATGACCGCCTGCGCGAGAAGGAGGGCCGCGCGCCCTTCACCCTTCATGACGGCCCGCCCTATGCCAACGGCCACCTGCACATCGGCCACGCGCTGAACAAGATCCTCAAGGACATGGTCGTGCGTTCGCAGCAGATGATGGGCAAGGACGCGCGTTATGTGCCGGGCTGGGACTGCCACGGCCTGCCGATCGAATGGAAGATCGAGGAGCAATACCGCGCCAAGGGCCTCGACAAGGACAAGGTGGATATCGTCGATTTCCGCCAGGAATGCCGCAAGTTCGCCGAGGGCTGGATCGACATCCAGCGCGAGGAGTTCAAGCGCCTGGGCGTCACCGGCAACTGGGCCGACCCTTACCTTACCATGGACTTCCACGCCGAGGCGGTGATCGCCGAGGAATTCATGAAGTTCCTGATGAACGGCACGCTCTACCAGGGCTCCAAGCCCGTGATGTGGTCGCCGGTTGAAAAGACCGCCTTGGCCGAGGCGGAGGTGGAGTATCACGATCACAAGAGTTACACGATCTGGGTGAAATTCCCGATCACGCGGTTCTTCGGCGCCGCCTCGGAAGAGGCAAGCGAGGACGATCTCAAGCGCTATGCCGAAGAGATCAAGGCGATGGAAGGGGCGCAGGTCGTCATCTGGACCACCACCCCCTGGACCATCCCGCAGAACCGCGCGATCTGCTACGGCCCCGAGATCTCTTACGGGCTTTACGAGGTCACCGGCCGCCCCGAGGAATGCTGGGCGCGGATCGGCGACCGGTACCTGATCGCCGATGCGCTGGCTGAATCCGTGTTTGGCCAGGCGCGGCTCGAGCCGTCGATGTACCGCCGCCTGCGCGACGTGCCCGCCGAGGCGCTGTCGCTGATCCAGGCCTGCGCGCATCCGCTGGCCGGGGCCGAGGGTGCCGAGGGCGAGTGGGATTTCGAGGTGCCGCTGCTGCCGGGCGATCACGTGACCGACGATGCGGGCACGGGTTTCGTCCACACCGCGCCCAGCCACGGCGACGACGACTACCAGATCGGCCTGAAATACGGGCTCCCGATGACCTACAACGTGCTGGAGGACGGCTCCTTCCGCGCCGACCTGCCGTTCTTTGGCGGCAAGGTCATCATCACCCCCAAGGGCAAGGAAGGCGACGCCAACACGTCCGTCATCAACAAGCTGGTCGAAACCGGCGCGCTGCTGGCGCGTGGGCGGCTCACGCACAGCTACCCGCACAGCTGGCGCTCCAAGGCGCCGCTCATCTATCGCAACACGCCGCAGTGGTTCGCCGCCATCGACAAGGAGGTCGGCGACGGTCAGGACAGCTATGGCAAGACGATCCGCAGCCGCGCGCTGACCTCGATCGACGAGCTGGTGACCTGGACGCCGAAGACCGGGCGCAACCGCCTTTACTCGATGATCGAGAACCGGCCCGACTGGGTGCTCTCGCGCCAGCGCGCCTGGGGCGTGCCGCTGACCTGTTTCGTCAAGGTGGGCGCCAAGCCCGACGATCCGGAGTTCCTGCTGCGCAACCCCGAGGTCAACGCCCGCATCACCGCCGCTTTCGAGGCCGAGGGGGCCGACGCCTGGTACAAGCCCGGCGCCAAGGACCGGTTCCTTGACGGGATCGTCGATCCTGCCGAATGGCAGAAGGTCGACGATATCCTCGACGTCTGGTTCGATTCCGGGTCGACCCATGCCTTCGTGCTGCGCGACCGTGAAGACGGGTCCGAGGACGGGATCGCCGATCTTTACCTGGAAGGCACCGACCAGCATCGCGGCTGGTTCCACTCCTCGATGCTGCAGGCCTGCGGCACCAAGGGCCGCGCCCCCTATCGCGGGGTGCTGACCCACGGGTTCACGCTGGATGCCAAGGGCAACAAGATGTCCAAGTCGCTGGGCAATACCGTGGCTCCCGAGGATGTGACCAAGCAATACGGCGCGGATATCCTGCGGCTCTGGGTGGCGCAGTCGGACTATACCGGCGACCTCAGGATCGGCGACGAGATCCTGAAGGGCACCGCCGACAGCTACCGCCGCCTGCGCAACACCATGCGCTTCATGCTGGGCAACCTCAATGGCTTCTCGCACGAGGAGCGTGTCGACCCGAAGGACATGCCCGAGCTGGAGCGCTGGGTGCTGCACCGGCTGGCGGAGCTGGATCACCGGGTGCGCACGGGCTATGCGGCCTATGATTTCCAGGGTGTCTACCGGTCGCTCTTCGATTTCGCGACGGTGGAGCTGTCGTCCTTCTACTTCGACATCCGCAAGGACGCGCTCTACTGCGACGGGCCCTCGGCGCGCCGCAACGCCGCGCGGACGGTGCTGGATATCCTGTTCCACCGGCTGACCACCTGGCTCGCGCCGATTCTGGTCTTCACCATGGAAGAGGTCTGGCTGGAGCGGTTCCCGGGCGACGAAAGCTCCGTCCACCTGCAGGACATGCCCACGACGTCAGCCGACTGGCTGGACGAACCGCTGGCCGCGAAATGGGCCGGCATCCGCCGGACGCGCCGCGTGGTCACCGCCGCGCTTGAGATCCAGCGCCGCGACAAGGTGATCGGCGCCAGCCTCGAGGCCGCGCCGGTGGTCCATGTGGAGGATGGTGCGGTGCTTGAGGCGCTGAAGACGGTGCCGTTCGAGGATATCTGCATCACCAGCACGGTGGCGCTCAGCGGCGATCCGAGCCCGTCGGAGGCGTTCCGCCTGCCCGAGGTGGAGGGTGTCGGCGTCGTGTTCGAGAAAGCTGACGGCGAGAAATGCCAGCGCTGCTGGAAGATCCTGCCGGACGTGGGAACCCACGCGCACGCGGGCACCTGCGGGCGCTGCAATGACGCGCTTGGCTGAGCACGCGATACAGGGAACGGTGCCAAGGATTTTTGAAAATCCTTGGCAAATTCCTTTGAAGGAATTTGCGGGACATCCGCGATGAGTTCTGGCGTCTTCTTCGCCGTGCTTCTGGCGGCGCTGTTGCATGCGTCCTGGAACGCGCTGATCAAGACCGGGCAGAACAAGCAGACAGGGATGCTGATCCTCTCGCTTGGTCATGCCGCGATCGGCGCGGTGGTGGTAACCACGCGGCCTTTCCCGGCGGCCGAGGTCTGGCCCTGGCTCTTGGGCTCGGGGCTGATCCATACCGCCTACCAGCTTTTCCTGGCCTATGCCTATGAACAGGGAGACCTGAGCCGGGTCTATCCCATCGCGCGCGGCACTGCGCCGATGATCGTTCTGGCGGTGACCGGCGTCTTCGCCATCGACCCGCTGGCGGGGGGAGAGCTTGCCGGCGTGCTGGTGCTGGGCCTGGGGATCTTCCTCATGGCACGCGGGATTTTCCAGAATGGCGAGTCGCGGCGGATGCTGCCCTTCGCGCTTGGCTCGGCCTGCGCCACGGCGGGCTATTCGCTGGTGGATGGTCTGGGCGCGCGGGTTTCGGGTGACGCGGTGGCCTATGTGGGCTGGCTGCTGATCCTGTCGGGCTTGTTCTACACGCCCTCGATCCTGTTCCTGCGGGGTCGCTCGATCCTGATCGCCCCGGCGCGGGCCTGGGGGTGGGGGCTTTTTGCCGCCGCCTGTTCCTACCTGGCCTATGCGATCGCGGTCTGGGCCATGACCGTGGCGCCGCTGGCCCTGGTCACGGCGCTGCGCGAGACCTCGATCCTGTTCGCGGTGCTGATCGGCTGGCTGATCTTCGGTGAGCGGATGGATAGGGCCAAGGCCGTGGCCGCGCTGCTGATCGTGGCGGGCGTGGCGCTGACGCGGCTCTAGCCGTCGCGCCCGTGGATGAGTTGCTGCGCGGCGCCTGCGAAGATCAGGTAGACCGATGTGAGCAACAACCCCCAATGCGCCCAGCTTTCGGGATGGAAATCGACCCAGGCGGCCCAGCCCGCGAAGAAGGTCCAGGCCAGCGCCATCGGCAGGGTCACGGCGCGCCAACGCTCGGTCCGTACCGGGTGGACGAACTTGATCGGGGTGAACATCGCGGCCGACAAGGCGATCACCGTGATCAGGATCACCCAGACATTCGGGCTGAGCGCGAAGAAGACGAGGATCACCATGTTCCAGCAGCCGGGGAACCCGGCGAAGGAATGGTCGAGTGTCTTCATCCTTGTGTCGGCGAAATAGATCACGCTGGTGAAGGTGATCACGATGATCGCGATCCAGCCGGTCCAGCCCGGCAGCAGGTCCGACACGAACAGCGCGTAGGCCGGGATGAACACATAGGTCAGGTAGTCGATGATCAGGTCCATCAGCACGCCATCGAGATAGGCGGCGTGGGTTTTCACGTCATATTTCCGCGCCAGCGGGCCGTCGATCCCGTCGACCGCGAAGGCCACCACCAGCCAGAGGAACATCAGCCCCCATTTCTCATCCGCCGCGGCCAACAGGGCGAGCATGGCGAAGACCGCCCCGGTGGCGGTGAAGAGGTGGACAGAGAGGGCGCGCAGATGTGGGGTCATGTGAGAGTCATGGCGGAAATCGGGTCGGGGTGCAAATATTGGGGCCGTCAGGCGCGCGGATGGGTCTTGTCATAGACCTCCATCAAGCGATCCGTATCGACGGCGGTATAGGCCTGGGTGGTGGAAAGCGAGGCATGGCCGAGCAGCTCCTGGATCGCACGCAGATCGCCCCCGGCAGACAGAAGATGCGTGGCGAAGCTGTGGCGCAGGGCGTGAGGCGTGGCGGTCGAGGGCAGGCCAAGCTGCATCCGCGCGACCTCCATCACCTTTTGCACCGGGCGGGGCCCAAGGGCGCCGCCGCGCACGCCGCGAAAAAGCGGCGCTTTGGGTTCGGGCTTCCACGGGGTCAGGGCGACGTAATGGGCCACCGCGTCACGGGCCGGGCCGATCACCGGGACGAGGCGTTCCTTGCCGCCCTTTCCGGTGATGCGCATGACCTCGGGCAGGGGATAATCCGTGCCGGTCAGGCCAAGTGCCTCGGAGATCCGCAAGCCGCAGCCCCAGAGCAGGGTGACCACCGCAAGGTCGCGCGCCGCGACCCAGGGTTCGCGCGCCTGCATCTCGACCGTATCGAGCAGATCGCGGGCGGCGGCCTCGGGGACCGGGCGCGGCAGCTTGCGCTGAAATTTCGGGGCGCGGGCCGAAAGCACGGGTGTGGGGTCGAACCCCTCGCGTTCGGCCAGCCAGCGGGTGAAGGATTTCACCGCCGAGAGCGACCGCGCCAGCGACCGGGCCGAGACGCCGCGGCGGCGCTCATGCGCCATCCAGGCGCGGATGTCGGAAAGGGTGACACGGGTCAGGGGCGCGATGCCGGTGCTGTCGCCGTAATGGGTGGTCAGGAAGCCGAGGTAGCCCAGCAGGTCGGCGCGATAGGCGGTGATCGTGTTCTCTGCCGCGTCGTCGAGCGCCTTCAGGCTGGCCAGCCAGCCCTCGAGTGCGTCGCGCATCGCGGGCGATATGAGGATCAGTTCAGCCAGCGCTGCATGGCCCGTTCGAAGACGCTCGCGAAGAAGTCCAGCAGGTCGGTGCCGTGGCTGGGGCGGAACATCTCGGCATCTTCCGATCCCAGCAGCAGCAGGCCGGGGCGCTGCCCCTCGCCGAAATCGAGCTTCAGGCAGGCCTCGGACCGGATCGTCGCGGCCTGCTTGCCGTAAAGCTCGGGAAGCGGGGTCGTGGCCACGCGCAGGGTCACCCGGCGCGGGCTGACCTTGCGGCCAAGCGTGACGTAGTCGTTGATGAAACCGGGTTCGGCCACGCGCAGCACGTCGCTCAGCTTTTCCATCGCGTCGTCGCCCTGCTCGGTCTCGATGATCAGGCGGGCGCAGTCCACGCGCAGGATATGGGCGACCTCGCCGTCAAGCTCTTGCAGGAAATCCTCGAACTCGAGCGGTTCCAGCAGGCGCAGCACCGCGCGCTGCACCTGGTTGGTTCCGGCGAGGTTCTCGTAGGCGGCGGCGATCACGCCGCGATGGGTGTCTTCCAGCTGGTCGAGACGGGCCTCGAGCTTTTCCATCGCGATGCCGCGCAGGTCGATGATGTTGTTGCCCATCGCCTGCTCGTTCGCGGCGATGAGGGCACGCATGAGCTCGGAATCCTCGAGGATTGCCGCCGGGTCGGAAATAAGCTTTTCGCGGATGTCATCCGCGATCAGTGCCGTATTGCTCATGCCTGCCTCTTTATGCCTCGACCGGACTATACACCGGTTCAGAGAATTTTCTGCCCCGTTTTTGCCCAATCCTTCATGAATCCGTCCAGACCTTTGTCGGTCAGGGGGTGATTTGCCATCGCCTTGATCACGTTTGGTGGCGCAGTTGCCACATCTGCGCCGATCTTGGCGGCGTCGGTCATGTGGTTTACCGTGCGGATCGAAGCGGCCAGGATCTCGGTCTTGAAGCTGTAATTGTCGTAGATCTGCCGGATGTCGGCGATCAGGTCCATCCCGTCGAGGTTGATGTCGTCAAGGCGCCCGATAAACGGAGAGATGAAGGTCGCCCCGGCCTTGGCCGCCAGCAGCGCCTGGTTGGCCGAGAAGCAGAGCGTCACGTTGACCATGCGACCTTCGTCACTCAGGACCTTGCAGGCCTTGAGCCCGTCCCAGGTCAGCGGCACCTTGATGGTGATGTTCTGCGCGATCTTTGCCAGTTCGCGGCCCTCGGCGACCATGCCCTCGGCATCGAGCGCCACGGTCTCGGCGCTGACGGGGCCGTCGATCATGTCGCAGATTTCCTTGGTGACCTCCTTGATGTCCCGCCCGGATTTCATGATCAGGGAGGGGTTGGTCGTCACCCCGTCGACCATGCCCAGGCTGTTGAGTTCACGAATGGCGTCCACATCGGCGGTATCGACGAAAAATTTCATGGAAAGGATCCTGCAGTTGCGAGTGCTGTCTGGCGCGGTGTTTAGCCGAAGGCTTCCATTCCGGAAAGCCCCAAAGGCCGCGCGATGACCGAGCGATCATTCTTCGACGAGGGCGACCTTGTGGCGGTGCTGACGACCCAGCCGCTGGACCGCCTGCTTGATTACAAGGCGCCCGAGGGCGGCTGTTTCCTGGGTGCTTTCGTCGAGGTGCCCCTGGGCCCGCGCAAGGTGATCGGCGTGGTTTGGGGCCCGGGGCAGGGGGATTTCGACCGGGCGAAGATCAGGTCGGTGATCCGCGTGTTGGACGCGGTGCCGATGCGCGAGGACATGCGCGCTTTCCTGACCCGCACCGCCGAGTACACGCTGACGCCCATGCCCGCGATGCTGCGGCTGGCGACGCGCTCGCCGGGGTTGGGCGATCCGCCCATGATGCGGCGGGTCTACCGGCTGGGCGATGGGACGCCCGACCGGATGACCGACGCCCGCCGCCGGGTGCTGGAGGTGCTGCGCGATTATGGCGGGCTGGCCTTTACCCTGGGGGAACTGGCCGAGATGGCGGGGGTCACCACCTCGGTCATCAAGGGGCTGGTGAAGCAGGGCGCGGTGCTCGAGGAAGACACGCCGCGCGACCTGCCCTATCCGCGGCTCGACCCGGACCATGCCGCGAAAGCCCTGGCCGAGGATCAGGCCGCCGCCGCCGAAACCCTGCGCGCGGGCGTGGCCGGGGGCGCCTATGGCACCACGCTTTTGCAGGGCGTGACCGGATCGGGCAAGACCGAGGTCTACCTTGAAGCCGTGGCCGAATGCCTGCGCAAGGGGCGGCAGGCGCTGGTGCTTCTGCCCGAGATCGCGCTGACCGCCGAATTCCTGACCCGGGTCGAGGCCCGGTTCGGCGCGCGCCCCGCTGAATGGCATTCCGGCGTCACCCTGACCGAACGCCGCCGTTGCTGGCGCATGGTGGGCGAGGGGGGCGCGTCCCTGGTGGTGGGCGCGCGCTCGGCGCTCTACCTGCCGTTCCGGGACCTCGGCCTGATCGTCGTGGATGAAGAGCACGACACCTCTTACAAGCAGGAAGATGGTGTGCTTTACAGCGCACGCGACATGGCGGTGCTGCGCGCCTCTTTCGCCTCGGCGCAGGTGGTGCTGGCCTCGGCCACGCCCAGCCTGGAAAGCTGGGTCAATGCCGAGGCGGGGAAATACGCCAAGCTGACGCTGACCTCGCGCTTCGGCGAGGCGATCCTGCCCGAGATGCGCGCCATCGACATGCGGTCGGAGACGCTGCCGTCGAACCGCTGGATTTCCGAGACCCTGGCTGGCGCGGTGCGTCAGAGGATGGAGGCAGGGGAACAGGCGCTCTTGTTCCTGAACCGTCGTGGCTATGCGCCGGTGACGATCTGCCGGGCCTGCGGCCACCAGATAGGCTGCGACCACTGCGATGCGCGGATGGTGGAACACCGGTTTCTGAAACGTCTCGTCTGCCACCAATGCGGTGAGACGAAGCCGATGCCAACCGAATGCCCCTCGTGCCATGCCGAGGATCGTCTGGCCCCGGTCGGCCCCGGGGTGGAACGGCTGGGCGAGGAGGTCACCGCCCTTTTCCCCGAGGCGCGGGTGGCGGTGTTGTCGTCGGACCTGTTCGGATCGGCCCGTGCCCTGAAGGCCCAGATCGAAGAGATCGCCAAGGGCGCGGCGGATATCATCATTGGCACGCAGCTTGTGGCCAAGGGGCACAACTTCCCGCTGCTGACGCTGGTGGGGGTGATCGACGCGGACCTCGGGCTGCAAGGCTCTGACCTGCGGGCGGCGGAGCGGACGTTTCAGCTCATGCGCCAGGTGGCGGGCCGCGCGGGCCGGGCCGAGAAACGCGGCGAGGCGCTGTTGCAGACCTTTCAGCCCGAGCATCCGGTGATCAAGGCGATCCTTTCTGGGGATGAGGAAGGCTTCTGGCGGGCCGAGGCGGCGGAGCGGCGTCATGCCGGTGTGCCCCCCTTCGGGCGGCTGGCTGGGATCGTGCTGTCCTCGCCCGATGTGCAGGCGGTCTTCGACCTTGGCGCCGAGATGGCGCGGCGCGACGCGCCCCTGCGCAGGATCGGCGCGCAGGTCTTCGGCCCTGCGCCCGCGCCAATCGCGCGGATCCGGGGTCGCCATCGCGTCAGGCTGCTGGTGAAGGCGGAAAAGACCGCGCCGTTGCAGGCCGCGCTGACCGAATGGGCAGGGCAGTTCCGACTTCCGGCAAACCTGCGGCTGCAGATCGATATCGACCCGCAGAGTTTCTATTAGGTCCGATTGCGACCTATTTCGTCGCAATCAGGTGCTCTGATTTCGACAGCGCGTGGTCGCATGTGGAAAAGTGAGTCGGAAACCGTCGATGTTAGCGTGCCCGGCAAGTGGAAACCCCGTTTGCGAAAGGCGCGATCATGCCCCATTCCGAGCCCGCAGCCCTCTCTTTCGCCGCGATGATCGCGCAGGCCTTTACCGTGGACAGCGCCGTTCTGTCGCTTGAGGGCGGCACCGATCCGGCCTTTGGCACGGTTCAGTGGCGCACGCTGATTTCCGGGGACCGGACGCCCTCGACCGGGCTGGTGCTGGGGGTTGCGGAATTCGGCGCCTATGGCACCCTGCTGCCGCATCGCCATGCGCCCGAGGAATTCTACTTCTGCCTCTCCGGGGACGGCGTCGTAACCATCGAGGGCACGCCGCATCCGATCACCCCGGGCGTCGCGATCTACATCCCGGCCGAGGCCGAGCACGGCGTGGTGGCCGGGACCGAGGGGCTGACCTTCGTCTACGGCTTTGCGCGCAACAGCTTCGGCGAGGTGGATTACCGCTTCTCGGCCCCGGCGAATATCGACGCGCCGATCGACGAGGCGTCAGCCATCACCCTCTGACCCCAGCGCGAAGGTCAGGCCGAAGCTGAAGATCGCGTCGGCCTCGATCCCGTCCGAGGGGATCGCCTGCATGAAGACGTTCTTGTAGCGCGCCTGCAGGCCGCCCAGCGGGATTACGTCGCCCCAATGCACAGCAAAGCGGCGCCCGTCGATCGGGTAATAGGCCAGCGCCCCGAAGGCCTCGATCTGCAGATCCTTGCGCGTGAACACCGGGTAGCCCAGCGAAAACGCCACCGAGCCCCGGCCATAGCTGTTGCGGTAGGCCGCGACCGAATAGGTCAGGCGCGGCTCCCATGTCAGCACGATGCCCGGATTGATTTCCTCGAAGTCGCTCTGCGCATCGATGTGCTTTGAGCCCATCAGGAAGGACAGCCGGTCGGGCCCCGCCGCCGCGGGGTGGGCCAGCGGCGCGGCAAGCATCAGGATCAGGGCGAAAAGGCGCATGGGAAGACCTCCGTTCATGTGCCCATGAGAGCCGATCGGGCGGGGCAGGTGAAGCCTGCGCCGTGAGGCTTGGCAAGAACCGGCCGGAACCGGGGCGTTTCAGCCACGCCCCTGCTGGGTGACGAAGACCCCCAGCGCCATGATGCAAAGCCCCGCCGTGCGCGTCAGCGTCAGAGGTGAGATTCGCGCCCCGAACCATCCGAAATGATCGATCAGCGCGGCCGAGACGAGCTGCCCCAGAAGCACGAAGAAAACCGCGTTGCCGACGCCGAAGCGCGGCGCGACAAAGGTGATCGACAGGATGTAGAAAGCCACCAGCACCCCGGCAAGGAACAGGTGCTTCGGCACGCCCGCAAGCCGACCCAGCCCGCCCGTTCCCGTAACGATCAGAACGACGCAGGTGACGGCGAAGGCCACCATGAAGAGCACCGCCGCCGCGGCCACCGGAGAACCGATCCGCGTGCCGAGCGCCGCGTTCAGCGCGGCAAGGATCGGGATGCCGACCCCGGCCAGAAGCATGATCAGGGCGTATTGGGTGGTGGGCGGCATGGGGCACCTCGTGCTGTTGGGAACGGCGCAGCCTACTCCGCGCTTCCCGCCAAGCAAAGCGCCTTGGCGAGGGCGGCACGGTTGGTCAGGCGAACGCCATCAGTCGGGTTCGGGTCCCAATGAAATCCGTCGCTACCGCGCCCACCCACATGCACGTCAGCGCCAGCCAGGCCGTGCCGGCAAAGATCGACCCGCCGGTGACCCCCGCGCCGATGGCGCAGCCGCCCGCCAGCATGCCGCCAAAGCCCATCATCGCGGCGCCGATCATGGCGCGCTGCATGCCGCCGGGACCGTCGAAGCCCTGCAACCGCACGTCACCCGCCAGGGCGGCGGCAGCGAAGGCGCCGACGACCACGCCGGGAACCAGGCCGGTGTCGAACTCGATCACGGCGGGGCTTTCGAGGAAGAACATCAGCATCCGGGCCGAGGGGCCGGTGAAGGTGATGCTCTCGATCTGGAGCGGATCGAAGCTGATCTGCGACAGCATGTAGGTCAGTCCCCAGCCGAGCGCGACCGCGAAACCCACGCCCGAGGCAAAGACGAGGCGGGTCAGGCCGATCTTGTTGCGCCGGGCCAGCCAGATGGCGACGACCGCAAGGACAGCCCCAAGGGCAAGCCCGCCCCAATGCGGCAGACCCAGCGCGGCGAGGAGATTCATGTTGTGCCCGCCCTCGGTGATCCAGAGCGCGGCCAGCCAGTTGCGCAGCGGCGCCAGCCAACCGCCGAGGCTCATCTGCGCGACCACCGCGAAGATCAGCCCCGAGACGACCGAGCGCAGGTTGCCGGTCGCGGCCATCACCAGCAGCCGCCCCGAACATCCGCGCGCCATCACCATGCCCGCGCCGAACATCAGGCCGCCGAGGATCGCGCCGGACCACGAGCCGGGCACGGCCATGATCCGCGCGTCCTCGGGCCGCAGGAACCCCAAAAGCGCCGCGGCCTGAACCCAGACGACCGCGGTCGAGAAGGTCAGCAGCCAGACCGCCATGCGCGGCCCCAGTTTCCCGCGCGCGAATTCGACCGTGGCCGCCCGCAGGCAGAACGAGGATCGCTGCGCCGCGACGCCGAAGACGATGCCGGTCACGAGCCCGGCCAGCGCGACGGCCGGACCCTCTCCGATGCGTTCCACCACTGTGACGATATCCATGATAGGCTCCTGTACTGTCATTGGCCTTTGGACATGTCGGCGGTCGATCTGCCTTGATCTGGATCAGAACACATTCGGTTTTGAAAATGTGTTTTCCTCTCGCCAAGGCACGTGGTTGGGCCTATGCGAATGCCATGCAGATTGTGCGGCTTTCCGATGCGCACGCGTTGCCGCGCTGGCGGCGGCCCGAGGCGCTCCTGTTTCTCATGGCCTTCGCCATGCCCATCGCATTTGCCACCTGGTCGGCGCTGTTGAACAACTTCGTGATCGAGGCTGCGGGCTTCACCGGGGTGGAAATCGGCTGGCTGCACACGGTGCGCGAGATCCCGGGCTTCCTGGCCATCGGGGTGATCGCGATCATCATCTTCATGCGCGAACAGGTCCTGGGCGTGCTGTCGCTTTTCACCCTTGGCGCCGCCTCGGCGGTCACCGCGTGGTTTCCCAGCTTCGGCGGGTTGCTGGCGGTGACGATGGTCGCCTCGGTGGGCTTCCATTATTACGAGACGGTGAACCAGTCGCTGCAGCTTCAGTGGATCGACAAGAAGAAGGCGCCGCAGACGCTCGGCTGGATCGTGGCGGTGGGCTCGGGGGCGTCGCTGCTGTCCTACGGGCTGCTTGTGGTGACGTGGAAGGCCTTCGACCTGAGTTACAGCTTCGTCTACCTCACCTCGGGCGGGATCACGGCGGCGATCGCGGTCTTCTGTTTCCTGGCCTATCCGCAGTTCGAGGCGCCGAACCCGCAGCTCAAGCGCATGGTGCTGAGGCGGCGCTACTGGCTCTATTACGCGCTGCAGTTCATGTCGGGCGCGCGTCGGCAGATCTTCATGGTCTTCGCCGCCTTCATGATGGTGGAGCGTTTCGGCTTCGAGGTGCACGAGGTCACGGCGCTGTTCCTGATCAACTTCCTCGCCAACATGATCTTCGCCCCGATCATGGGCCGCGCGGTGGCGCGCTGGGGCGAGCGCCGCGCGCTGGCCTTCGAATATGTCGGGCTGATCTGCGTCTTCCTGGCCTATGGCGGGATCTATTTCTTCGGCTGGGGCGTTGTACTGGCGGCCGCGCTCTATGTGCTGGACCACCTGTTCTTTGCGCTGGCCTTCGCGCTGAAGACCTATTTCCAGAAGATAGCCGATCCGGGCGACATCGCCCCCACAGCAGCGGTGGCCTTCACCATAAACCATATCGCGGCGGTGTTCCTGCCGGCGCTGCTGGGCTACCTGTGGATCACTTCGCCCGCGTCGGTCTTCGTGCTGGCAGCGGGGATGGCCTGCGTCTCGCTGGCGCTGGCGCTGATGATCCCGCGCCACCCCGAGCCGGGTCACGAGACCGTGTTTGCGGGCCTGTTGCCGACCCCGGCCGAGTAGAATTTAACTGGGTGCGCGGCTATATCTGTCGCAACCTGATGAGGAGGCGCACATGTTCCAGCTCCAGCGCAAGAAGATGATGATGGTCGAGCCCGCCGCAGCCCTTCCGGGCCGGGCCGATCCGATCCCCACCGCCGAGACCCATTTCGTGAACGGCCGCCCGCTGGGCGCCGACGCGCCCGAGGGGATGGAAGAGGTCATCCTCGGGATGGGCTGTTTCTGGGGGGTGGAGCGGATCTTCTGGCAGCTCGACGGCATCTGGCTGACCCAGGTGGGCTATGCGGGCGGGTTCACGCCGAACCCGACCTACCAGGAGGTCTGTACCGGTCAGACCGGCCATAACGAGGTGGTGCGGGTGATCTACGACCCGGCCAAGATCTCGTTCGAGGCGCTGCTGAAAGTGTTCTGGGAGAACCACGACCCGACGCAAGGCATGCGCCAGGGCAATGACATGGGCACGCAGTATCGATCCGGCATCTATTGGCGGACCGAAGCCCAGCGCGACGCCGCAGAGGCGAGCCGGGCGGACTATGCGCCCAAGCTGCGCGAGGCGGGATACGGCGTGGTGACCACCGAGATCCTGGACGCGTCTGCGTTCTATCACGCCGAGGATTATCACCAGCAGTACCTGGCCAAGAACCCAGACGGTTATTGCGGGATCGGTGGCACCGGGGTGAGTTGCCCGATCGGTTTGTCGGTCTGATCCTGGTGCAAGGGGGGCTGTCTGCCCCCCGAGGCCCCGGCGGGGCCTCTCCCCCCGAGGATATTTGCCAACAGAAGAAGCCCCGGCTTGACGGGGCTGGCCGCGCTGCCTAAGCGGGCGCGACCGGAACCGGAGGGCGCGATGCCGACATTTACCGCACTGACCACTCTTGCAGGCCGCGCACCGGCCGGGGCGTTGGGCGAGGCGATGGAGCGGCTCGATCCCGAGCCGCAGGGCGTGGCGGTGATCGAGGTGGAGGATGGCACGGGCACCTGGGAGGTGGGCGGCTATTTCACCGAGGCGCCGGATGAGACCGACCTTGCGGTGCTGGCCATGGCCTTCGGGGCGAAGCCTTTCATCATTTCCGAACTGCCCGAGACCGACTGGGTCGCCAAGGTGCGCCGGGAACTGGTGCCGGTGACGGCCGGGCGGTTCTTTGTCTATGGCGGCCATGACGCGGACAAGGTGCCAGAGGGATCGGTGCCGCTGTTGATCGAGGCGGCGATGGCCTTCGGCACCGGGCACCATGCGACGACGCAAGGCTGTCTGCGGGCGCTGGACCGGTTGCTGAACGAGGGCGCGCGGCCGCAAAGCGTGGCTGACATCGGTTGCGGCACGGCGGTGCTGGCCATGGGGGCCGCGAAGGAACTGGAAGCGGAGATCTATGCCTCGGACCTGGATGCCGTGGCGGTGGAGGTGGCCGAGGCCAACCTGGCGGTGAACGGGCTGGCCGGTCGGGTCACCTGCCTGGAGGCAGCGGGGTTTGATCATCCCGATCTGCGCGCGGCGGCGCCGTTCGAACTGGTGTTCGCCAATATCCTGAAGGGGCCGCTGCTGGACCTGGTCGGGGACATGGCTGATTCGGTGAAGCCCGGCGGGTGGGTGATTCTGTCAGGGATTCTGAACACCCAGGCGGACGAAGTTTCCGACGCATATACAATGCGCGGATTTGCGCCGGTCTCACGCGAGGAAATCGGGGAATGGACCACGCTTGTGCTGCAACGCCGCCCGGAAAGTGGTTAAAAATTGCCGACCAATCCCGATCTTGCCGCAATTGCCACAATTGCGACACAATTGGGAATGAGATTGGTCTGCGGGGATGATCGAGACTAAAAATAATGGGACGCTGCCATGCCTGACGCACAACAAATGGAATTCGCAAGCCGCCTGCAGAAGATCGACCGGAATCACCGGAAGCTCGCCCGCGGCTATGAGGTTGCGCTGAACGAAGACGGGCTGATCGTCGCGCGCCCCCGCATCCAGGGGCTGACGCTTCCCTATCGCAGTGTTTTCGTGATCCTGGCGTTTCTGATGGCGTTCAAGGTGGGGCTCTTCGCCTTTTTCGGCGCGGACGCCTACCAGCAGCGCGTGGATCAACTTCGGTCGGGCACCCCGGTAGAGCAGATTGGCAGCTTTGCTCTGAAGGCGGATCCGCTGACCGTGTGGATGGCCGAGAACGTGCGTCGGGCCATGAAATAAGTTTCTCTCTGGCAGTAGCTACAGGAAGGGCCGCGCAATGCGCGGCCTCTTTCTTTTGCGATCAGCTTATTGGATCAGGTCGATCTCTTCGCGGCGCAGGCCGATATCCAGCAGCTCACGGTCGGTGAGGCGCGAGAGGGCATTGCGGGTCTGGCGAGTCAGGTTCCAGCGGGCAATGGCTGCCACGAGCGCCATCGGAGCCGAGAAGACGGTCGCGAGGAAAGACGCCGCAGGGCGGTTTTGAACTTGGGTGGTCATGTTATGGGCCTTTGATATGTGCAGGCCCGTCATGGGCCTCGTCGAACCAGCCGGATGTAGGTTGTTGACTGGTGAGTCACAATTGCGATTTCGGAAGGTCCGGGATGCGGTTTTCGCCGTGGCTTTGCGCGCAGGTCGGGTCAAGACACTGGCGGATGTTCGCGTTTCGTGCTAGTCGGGAAAAAAGGCACGAGCAGAGTAACAACATGCGTGTATTGGGGATCGACCCCGGGCTTCGGGCCCTTGGATGGGGCGTCATCGACGTGGACGGGCCCCGTCTGCGCCATGTGGCCAATGGCATCTGCAAGACCGTGGGCGGGGAATTGGCGGATCGGCTTCTCTCTCTGCATCGGCAACTCACCATTATCGTGGAGCAACATGCGCCGGACACGGCGGCGGTGGAGCAGACCTTCGTGAACAAGGACGGGGCGGCGACACTGAAGCTTGGCCAGGCGCGGGGGATCGCGATGCTGGTGCCGGCGCAGGCCGGAATTCCCATCGGGGAATACGCGCCCAACGCGATCAAGAAGGCCGTGGTGGGCGTGGGCCATGCGGACAAGACCCAGATCGCCCACATGGTGCGGATGCAACTGCCCGGTGTGGTACTTGCCGGGCCGGATGCGGCGGATGCGCTGGCGATCGCGCTTTGCCACGCCCATCACGCGCAATCGGCGGGCCGGTTGGCCGCCGCGCTGGGGAGGGCGGGCGCATGATCGGGCGGCTGTCGGGACGGATCGCCTATCGCGGCACGGATCACGTGATGATCGACGTGGGCGGTGTGGGCTATATCGTTCATGTCTCGGAGCGGACGTTGGCCTCGCTACCCGGGCCGGGAGAGGCTGTTGCGCTTTATACCGAGCTTCTGGTGCGTGAAGACCTGATGCAGCTTTTCGGCTTTCCGACGCTGCTGGAAAAGGAATGGCATCGCCTGCTGACAAGCGTGCAGGGGATCGGGGCGAAGGCCTCGATGGCCATTCTCGGCACGCTCGGGGCCGAAGGTGTCAGCCGGGCGATTGCGCTGGGCGATTGGAACGCGATCAAGGCCGCGCCTGGGGTGGGGCCGAAGATCGCGCAACGGGTGGCGAACGAGTTGAAGGACAAGGCGCCCGCGGTGATGGCGCTGGGCGGCACCCTGGGCGAGGCGATCGAGGGGCCGGAACCCGGGCCGCTGGTGGAACCTGCCTCCGCGCCCGCGGCCCCGCGGGCTGCGCCGAAGCCAAGCGGCTCTGCCCGCGCGCAGGCCGATGCGCTTTCGGCGCTGGCCAATCTGGGCTACGCACCGGGAGAGGCGGCCTCGGCCGTGGCCGAGGCGGCGGGTGAGATGCCCGAGGCCGGGACCCCGGACCTGATCCGCGCGGCCCTGAAGCGGCTGGCACCGAAAGGGTAGCGCATGAGCGAACCGGATCCCACGTTGCGCCCCGAGCGGCTGGCCGAGGATGGCGACCGCGCGCTCAGGCCGCAGTTGTTGGACGAATTCATCGGTCAGGCCGAGGCGCGCGCCAACCTCAAGGTTTTCATCGAAAGCGCCCGTCGCCGGGGCGAGGCGATGGACCACACGCTGTTTCACGGGCCTCCGGGGCTGGGCAAGACCACGCTGGCGCAGATCATGGCGCGGGAACTGGGGGTGGGGTTCCGCATGACATCCGGTCCGGTGCTGGCCAAGGCCGGCGATCTGGCGGCGATCCTGACCAATCTTGAGGCGCGGGATGTCCTCTTCATCGACGAGATTCACCGGCTGAACCCGGTGGTGGAAGAGGTGCTTTACCCCGCGCTGGAGGATTTCGAACTGGACCTGGTGATCGGCGAGGGTCCCGCCGCGCGCACCGTGCGGATCGAGTTGCAGCCCTTTACCTTGGTCGGCGCGACGACGCGGCTGGGCCTTCTGACCACGCCGCTTCGCGACCGGTTCGGCATCCCCACGCGGCTGCAATTCTATACCGAGGGCGAATTGCGCGAGATCGTAGCGCGCGGCGCGCGGCTGCTGGGCATTTCCGCCGATGAGGGCGGGCTGATCGAGATCGCCCGCCGCGCCCGTGGCACGCCGCGCATCGCCGGGCGGCTTCTGCGCCGGGTGGTGGATTTCGCGCTGGTCGAAGGCGACGGTCGCCTGACGCAGGAGATTGCCGACAGCGCCCTGACCCGGCTGGGCGTCGATCATTTGGGACTGGATGGCGCCGATCGCCGGTACCTGAGCCTGATCGCCGAGAATTACGCCGGCGGGCCGGTGGGCGTCGAGACGATCTCGGCCGCGTTGAGCGAAAGCCGCGATGCCATCGAAGAGGTGATCGAACCCTTCCTGCTGCAGCAAGGCTTGATTCAGCGCACCCCGCGCGGGCGGATGCTGGCGGCCAAGGCCTGGGCGCATCTGGGGCTGGCCGCGCCGCGCCCGGCGGGAACGACCGATCTTTTCGGCTAGTAACCCCCGGTTGCGGGCGCGGGGCGGGGGCAGTATGCCTCGGACCCGACGCAGGAAAGGGGCAGGACGTGACACCCGAGGATATCCAGGAGCTGTTCACCGGGGCCGACGGCAGCTATCGCTTCGCGCGCTGGGGCCGGCCGCTGGCGCCCATCGTCTTCGGGGTCGAGGATCAGACCCTCAGCATCATGAAGGGTGCGCTTGAGGCGGTGGTGTCGATTGCCGGTCACCAGATGGCCGAGACCGACCCCGAGCTTGGCGCGAACCTCATGGTATTTTTCTTCCGCGACTGGGCGGAACTGCCCGATGTGCCGAACCTCGAGAAGATGATCCCCGACCTGGGGCCGCTGGTCGAACGGCTGCAGGCCGCGGGCGCGAACCAGTACCGCGCCTTCCGGTTTGATGAGACGGGCGCGATCCGGGCCTGTTTCCTGTTTATCCGCATGGATGCGGAGCTTTCCAAGATGCCCGCCGAAAGCCTGGCGCTGGCGCAGGCGGCGCAGGCGATGCTGCTGTGGTCCGACCGCGCCTTCGCCGACCGCTCGCCGCTAGCCAAGATGCCCAACGGCACGCTGGTCCTGCGCCCCGAGATTGCCGAGGTGATCCGCGCCGCCTACGATCCGGTGATGCCGCCTGCGGCAGAGGACCCGTCCCACGCGCTGCGGCTGTTCGCCCGGCTGGAGGCCACGCCATGACCCACCGTTTCCCCGTTCGCGTCTATTACGAAGACACCGATCTGGCCGGGATCGTCTATTACGCCAATTACCTGAAGTTCATCGAACGCGCCCGCACCGAATGGGTGCGCGAACTGGGCGTCGATCAGGGGGTGCTGAAACGCGACAGCGGCATCGTTTTCGCCGTGCGCCGGGTGGAGGCGGACTACATCTCTCCGGCCGTGTTCGACGACGTGCTTTCGGTGGAAACCCGGCCGGAGAAGGTGACCGGCGCGCGGATCGTCTTGCTGCAAGAGGTGCGCCGGGGCGAGGATCTGCTGTTTTCGGCCTCGGTCACGCTGGTGGCGCTGACCGACGCAGGGCAACCGGCGCGTCTTCCGGCGAATATTCGCCAGTTGATGGGGCCTGCGTAGAGGATTTCTGCTGCTCATACGCTTGTCATGGCCAAGTCGCTCACAATCGGTTAGAATCACCGTTAATGAGCCGCCGGTAGATGCGGCCGAATTGAGAAGAGCAGGCATATGGAAACCGAAACCCTTGCGCTGGCGCAGGAGATTGATTTCTCCATGTGGGCGCTGTTTGCGCGCGCCACCCTTACCGTGAAACTCGTGATGGTGATGCTCATCGTGGCCTCGTTCTGGTCCTGGGCGATCATCATCAACAAGGTCCGCTATTTTCGCCGGGTCAGGTCCGAAGGTGAAATCTTCGACCACGCCTTCTGGTCGGGCGAGCCGCTGGACGAACTGTTTGAAAAGATTGGCGCCGCGCCCGAGGGGCCATCCGAACGGGTCTTTGCCGCCGGGATGCTGGAATGGCGCCGCAGTCACCGGCAGGACGGCGAGCTGATCCCCGGTGCCCAGTCGCGGATCGACCGGTCGATGGACGTGGCCATCGCGAAAGAGGCCGAGGCGCTGACCAAGGGCCTGCCGTTCCTGGCGACGGTCGGCTCCACCGCGCCTTTCGTTGGGCTGTTCGGCACGGTCTGGGGCATCATGCACGCCTTTATCGAGATCGCGGCACAGCAGAACACCAACCTCGCCGTGGTGGCGCCGGGTATCGCCGAGGCGCTTCTGGCCACGGGGCTTGGCCTTCTGGCGGCGATCCCTGCGGTGGTGGGCTACAACAAGCTATCCGCCGACAGCGACCGCATCGTCGGCAATTACGAGGCCTTCGCCGACGAGTTCGCCACCATCCTCTCGCGCCAGCTGGACAGCTGACATGGGCGCGGGGGTGATCCAGAAAGAGGGTGGCGGCGGCCGCCGCCGTCGTCGCGGCCGGTCGCGTCCGATGGCCGAGATCAACGTCACGCCCTTCGTGGACGTGATGCTGGTGCTGCTGATCATCTTCATGGTGGCAGCGCCGCTTCTGACCGTGGGCGTGCCGGTGGAACTGCCGAAGACCGCGGCCAATGCCCTACCGTCCGAACAGGAAGAGCCGCTGACGATCACGCTGGCCGCCGATGGGCGGCTGGTGCTGCAAAGCACCGAGGTTTCTCCCGGCGAGCTGATCCCGCGCCTGCGGGCCATCGCGGCCGAGCGGACCTCGGACAAGGTCTTCCTGCGCGCGGACGGCTCGATCCCCTATGAGCGCGTGATGCAGGTCATGGGCGCGCTCAACGCCGGCGGCTTCCGCAATATCGGTTTGGTGACCGATACCGGCGGACCGACGCTGGACGGACGAGACGAGTAGCGGGGCCGGGCGTGCGAGCCGGATTCTATATCTCGGGACTTGGCCATATCGGCCTGATCCTCTGGATCCTCTTCGGGGGATTGTTTTTCCGTGACGATGACGCACGTCCGCTGACCACGACCGAGGTCTCGCTGATCTCGCCCGAGGAATTCGCCGCGCTGACCGCCGCGCCCCCGCCCGAGATCGCCAGCGAGGAACCGCCGCAGCCCCAGCCGCAGACCGCGCCCGAAACAACCCCGCCGCCGCAGCCGCGCCCGGAGCCGGAACCCGCGCCCGAGCCCGAGCCTGTGCCGGAACCCGAACCCCTGCCCGAACCCGAGGCGCCCGAAGCGCCGGTGCCACCCGAGGCCCCGCCCGCGCCGCCCGTGGCGGCGCCACCGGGCGATACGCCCACGCCGGAACAGGCGGACCGGGTCGCGCAGTTGCCGACCCCGGAACCGGAGCCCGAGGTCGAGGTGTCCGACGCCCCGACGCCTGAGGTGGCGCCCGAACCCGACACCGCCGCCGAGACCCCGGTGGAGGAACGCCCCGCCACCGCACCCGAGGCGGCGACGACGGAAATCGTGACCGAGGCGGATGAACCCGCGTCGGCCGCGCCGCAGGCCTCGATCCGGCCGCGCTCGCGCCCCGTGCGCCCGCCCGTGCCGCGCGAAGAGCCGCGCCGCGAGCCCGAACGCCGCGCCGAGCCTGAGCCCGAACGCGAACCGGAACGCCGGGTTCCGCAGGACAGTGTCAACGACGCGCTTCAGCAGGCGCTGGCCGCCCCCGAGGCGCCGGTGCCCACGGGTCCGCCGATGACCATGGGCGAGAAGGACGCCCTGAGGGTTTCGGTTGAACGCTGCTGGAACATCGGCGCATTGTCGACCGAGGCGGTGAACACCGTCGTCGTGGTGGGCGTGGAAATGGAACGCAACGGCAAACCCAAGGGCGGCACGATCCGGATGATCTCGTCCGAGGGCGGCTCGAGCGATGCCGCGCGGCAGGCCTTCGAGGCGGCGCGCCGCGCAATCCTGCGCTGTGGCGCCAATGGCTTTGACCTTCCGGCGGAAAAATACGACCACTGGCGTGATATCGAAATGACCTTCGATCCGAGGAACATGAGGACCAGATGAAGAAGCTTGCAGCCCTCTCCGTGATCCTGACCTGCCTGGCCCTGCTGGCGGCCCCCGTCGCCCAGGCGCAGGAGCGCAGCGGCCCGCTGAGGATCATCCTCGACAATCCCACGATCGAGCCGATGCCCGTGGCCCTGCCGCAGTTCATCGCGGAAACCCCGAACGCGCGCGACTATGCCGAAAGCATCAGCCGGGTGATCGCCTCGGACCTGATCGGAACCGGCCTTTTCCGTGAGATCCCGCGCAACTCGTTCATCCAGCAGGTCACCAGTTTCGACAGCCCCGTGCAATATGCCGACTGGCGCGCGATCAACTCGCAGGCGCTGCTGACCGGTGCGGTGAGCCTCGATTCCAGCGGGCGGCTGGTGCTGAAGTTCCGCCTGTTCGACGTCTTTGCCGGAAAGCAGCTTGGCGAGGGCCTGCAGTTCGGCGGTCCCGCCACCAGCTGGCGGCGCATGGCCCACAAGGTGGCCGACGCGGTCTATGCCCGGATCACCGGCGAGACCGGCTATTTCGACAGCCGCGTGGTCTTCGTCGCCGAAAGCGGCCCCAAGAACAACCGCCGCAAGCGTATCGCGATCATGGATTACGATGGCGCCAACGTGCAGTATTTGACCGACGCGAGCTCGATCGTGATCGCGCCCCGCTTCTCGCCCAACGGCGACCGGATCCTTTATACCAGCTATGACACGGGCTTCCCGCAGGTGACGGTCCTTGACGTGAGCAACGCGCGGGGGCGGCAACTGGACATGCCCGCCAAGACCATGAGCTTCGCGCCGCGCTTCTCGCCCGATGGCCGGACCATCGTCTTTTCGCTGACCGAGGGCGGCAATACCGACATCTTCCGCATGGACGTGAACGGCGGCAGCATGGCGCGCCTGACCTCGACCCCGGCGATCGAGACCGCGCCCAGCTTCTCGCCCGATGGTCGGCAGATCGTCTTCGAAAGCGACCGCAGCGGCAGCCAGCAGCTTTACATCATGCCCGTTGGTGGCGGCGAGGCGAAGCGGATCAGCTTCGGCCAGGGCCGTTACGGTACTCCGGTCTGGTCGCCGCGCGGGGACCTCATCGCCTTCACCAAGCAGAACAACGGCCGGTTTCACATCGGCGTGATGCGCACCGATGGCTCGGGTGAGCGGTTGCTGACCGCCTCTTTCCTGGACGAGGGGCCGACCTGGTCGCCCAATGGCCGGGTGATCATGTTCACCCGCGAAAGCCAGGGCGCCGATGGTGCGCCGGCGCTTTATTCCGTGGACATCAGCGGGCGCAACCTGCGCCGGGTGCCCATCGACGGGGCCGCATCTGACCCGTCCTGGTCACCGTTGCTGCCGTAACGATTCACAAGAGGCCCGCTAGATGATAAGGTCGGGCAAAACGAGCAGATAAAAACACAGGAACTTCCAATGACCCATCTGAAAAAGGCGGCCCTTCTCGTTGCGCTTCTGGCCGTGAGCGCCTGTACCAACCCCGACCGCTTCGGCAATGGCGACGGCGGTGGCCCCGGCGGTATCGAAAGCGCCGAGCTTGGCAGCCCGGGCGATCCGACCTCGCCCGCCTATTTCCAGCAAACCATCGGGGACCGGGTTTTGTTCGCGGTGGACGAATCCACCCTCAGCCCCGAGGCGCGCTCGATCCTGTCCGAACAGGCGATCTGGCTTCTGGACAACCGCGACTACAACGCCGTGATCGAAGGCCATGCCGACGAGCAGGGCACCCGCGAATACAACCTCGCCCTTGGCGCACGCCGGGCCAGCGCGGTGCAGCAGTTCCTGATCGCCCAGGGCGTTTCGCCGGATCGTCTGCAGACCGTGACCTACGGCAAGGAGCGCCCGCTCGAGGTGTGCTCGGCCGAGTCCTGCTATGCCAAGAACCGCCGCGCCGTGACCGTGATCACCGCGGGCGGTATCAGCTGACCTGACGTGAAAGGGTGAGGCGCATGACACGACTTCTGGCAACATTCGCACTGGGGCTGCTTCTGGCAGCCCCGGCCGCGTCGCAGGGGCGCGAGGAAACCCTGGCCGATATCCGGCAGGAACTTTCCGTGCTCTATGTCGAAGTCCAGCGTCTCAACCGCGAACTGTCCACCACGGGGGGCGCCAACGCGCCCCGCGTTTCCGGCAGCCTTCTGGAGCGGGTCGACCTGATCGAGGCGGAACTGTCGCGGCTCACCGCCAAGACCGAGGAGCTTGAGTTCCGCATCGGCCGGGTCGTGTCGGATGGCACCAACCGGATCGGTGACCTGGAATTCCGTTTGTGCGAGTTGGAGGCCGGATGCGACATCGCTTCGCTTGGCGACACGCCGCGCCTTGGCGGCGAGGCTGGCGGGGCGGGCATGGCGACGCCCCCGTCGCAACCCAGCTATGAAGGCGGCACCCAAATGGCCGTGGCCGAACAGGCCGATTTCGACCGGGCGCTCTCAGCCTACAAGGACGGGGACTATTCTGCCGCGCAGGAAGGCTTCGCCGATTTCGTGAAGACCTATACCGGCGGCCCGCTGACCGGTGAGGCGCATTTCTACCGGGGTGAGGCGCTCTACCAGCTTGGCCAGCGCTCTGCCGCGGCCCGGGCCTATCTGGACAGTTTCTCGGGCTCGCCCCAGGGGGCGCGCGCGCCCGATGCGCTTTACAAGCTGGGCGTTTCGTTGGCCGACCTGGGCCAGACAAGCGAGGCCTGCGTGACCCTGCGTGAGGTGGGCGTGCGATTCCCGGCCTCGCCGATCAATGACCAGGCCCGCGCCAAGATGCGGGCGCTGAGCTGCCAGTGAGCGCCCCGGATGGGGATATCCTGAAAAATTTCGAAGCGGCGCTGGCGTCCGAAACCATCGGAAAGCTTGTTGTCGCGGTATCGGGCGGGGGCGATTCCATGGCCTGCCTGCGGTTGGCCGTGGACTGGGCTGCCGGGGCCGGTGTGCCGATCTGCGCGGTGACGGTCGATCACGGGCTGCGGCCGGAGTCCGGGGCCGAGGCCGCCTTCGTCGCGGAGACCTGCGCCGGGCTTGGCGTACCGCATGAGACCTTGCATTGGGCGTGTCCGGACGAGGCTGGCAACCTGCAGGATCAGGCCCGCCGCGCCCGCTATGCCTTGATCGGCGACTGGGCTCGGGGCAATGGCGTCACCCATGTTCTTGTGGCCCATACTGCTGATGACGAGGCCGAAACCTTCCTGATGCGGCTGGGGCGCGAGGCGGGGCTCGATGGGCTGTCGGGGATGCGGGCCCGCTGGACCGACAGCGGTGTGACATGGCTGCGGCCCTTGCTTGCGGCGCGGCGCGTTGTGTTGCGGGACTACTTGAATGTGCGCGGGCAGGAGTGGGTCGAGGACCCCTCGAACGTCGACCCCCGCTATGAGAGGGTGCGCATGCGCGAGACGCTTGCGCATCTCGAACGCGCTGGAATCATGGCCGAAAACCTGAACGCGGTTGCCGGGAATCTGCGCGCGGCGCGCGATGCGCTGGATAGGGTATTGGCCGATTGGGCCCGCCACCACGTTCGGCAGGAGGCGGGTGACCTGCTCCTTGACGCCCGGGCGTTCGCCGAACTCCCCGAGGATCTGGCACGTCGGCTGTTGAACGCGGGGCTGCGCTGGGTCTCGTCCTCGGACTACGTGCCACGTGCGGCAAAGGTGCTGCGCCAGGTCGAAGCGGATGCGCCGGGTCAGGCCACGCTGCACGGCTGCCTCGTCACCCGAACCGCGCGGGCGATTCGCATCGCGCGCGAACCGGCGGCCGTTGCAGATGAAATCGCGCCCGCGGGCGCCCTGTGGGACCGGCGCTGGCGGATCATCGGACCGTTCCAGCCCGAAGACGAGATTCGGATGACCGGAGAACAGGGCCTTGCCGCCTGCCCGGAGTGGCGTGAAACGGGCCTGCCGCGCCTCACGCTCATCGCCGGACCCGCCGTTTGGCGCGGGGAAACCCTGGTTTCAGCCCCGCTTGCGCGCCCCGATTCGGCCTGGACTGCCCGCTTGGCGGAAGGTCGCGACGATTTCACGACCTTTCTACAATCGCATTGAACTGGCCCCTTCATCCCTTATGTTAGGCGAGTGGTTCTGCTAGAGGCGGGACCAAAGAGATTTTATTGGGAGTTTCCTCTTGGGTAACGCGCGCAATGTCGCCTTCTGGGTCGTCCTTTTTCTTCTGATCCTGGCGCTGTTCAATCTGTTCAGCGGTGGCCAGTCGACGATGAATTCCCGTCAGCTGAGCTACTCGGATTTCGTCCAGTACGTGGAGCAGGGGGACGTGGCGAGTGTCACACTCGATGGCGAGCGGGTCATGTTCCGCGGCCAGGACGGGGTCGACTATGTCACCATCAAACCGCAGGGCGCGGAAATCACCGAGCGCCTGATCGAAAACGGCGTGACCGTCATCGCGCGCCCGCAGGAGCAATCGACCTTCTCGGCCGTGCTGATGAGCTTCCTGCCCTTCATCATCCTCATCGGGGTCTGGATCTATTTCATGAACCGGATGCAGGGCGGTGGTCGTGGCGGCGCGATGGGCTTTGGCAAGTCGCGCGCCAAGTTGCTGACCGAGAAGCATGGCCGCGTCACCTTCGACGACGTGGCGGGCATCGACGAGGCCAAGGAAGAGCTGGAAGAGATCGTCGAATTCCTGCGCAACCCGCAGAAATTCTCGCGCCTTGGCGGAAAGATCCCCAAAGGCGCGCTGCTGGTGGGCCCTCCGGGGACCGGTAAGACGCTGCTCGCCCGCGCCATCGCGGGGGAGGCGGGCGTGCCCTTCTTCACCATCTCGGGTTCCGACTTCGTCGAGATGTTCGTGGGTGTCGGTGCATCCCGTGTGCGCGACATGTTCGAGCAGGCCAAGAAGAACGCGCCCTGCATCGTCTTCATCGACGAGATCGACGCCGTGGGCCGCTCGCGCGGTGCCGGTTATGGCGGCGGTAATGACGAACGCGAGCAGACGCTGAACCAGCTCCTGGTCGAGATGGACGGGTTCGAGGCCAACGAAGGCATCATCATCGTGGCCGCGACCAACCGCAAGGACGTGCTGGACCCGGCGCTGCTGCGCCCCGGCCGCTTCGACCGGCAGGTGCACGTTCCCAACCCCGACATCAAGGGCCGCGAGAAGATCCTTGGCGTGCATGCCCGCAAGGTGCCGCTGGGTCCGAACGTTGACCTGCGAATCATCGCGCGCGGCACGCCCGGTTTCTCGGGCGCGGACCTTGCCAACCTGGTGAACGAGTCGGCGCTGATGGCCGCCCGCGTGGGTCGGCGTTTCGTGACCATGGAGGATTTCGAATACGCCAAGGACAAGGTCATGATGGGCGCGGAACGGCGCTCCATGGTCCTGACCCAGGAGCAGAAGGAAAAGACCGCCTATCATGAGGCTGGCCATGCCATCGTGGGCATCAAGCTTCCGAAATGCGACCCGGTCTACAAGGCCACGATCATTCCGCGCGGCGGCGCACTGGGCCTGGTCATGAGCCTGCCCGAGATGGACAAGCTGCAGATGTTCAAGGACGAGGCCCGCCAGCGGATCGCGATGACCATGGCTGGCAAGGCGGCCGAGATCCTGAAATACGGCGCCGACAGCGTGTCCTCGGGACCAGTCGGCGACATTCAGCAGGCCAGCCGGCTCGCCCGATCAATGGTGATGCGCTACGGCATGTCCGACAAGGTCGGCAACATCGACTATGCCGAGGCGGACGAGGGATATCGCGGCAACACCGGCGGGTTCTCGGTAAGCGCCAAGACCAAGGAGCTGATCGAGGAAGAGGTCAAGCGGATCATCGATGAAGGCTATGACGAAGCCTACAAGATCATCAGCGAAAACCAGGAAGAGTTCGAGCGTCTGGCCCAGGGCCTTCTGGAATATGAAACGCTGACCGGTGACGAGATCAGGCGGGTGATGAACGGTGAGCCCCCGCACACGCCGGGTGACGACAGCGCATCGGCCGAGAAAGAGGACACGCCCTCGCTCACCGCGATCCCGAAGACCAAGAAGCCGCGCTCCAAGCCCGAGGACCCGGGCCTCGAGCCCGAGCCGAGCAGCTAGGGATAATCTGCATTTGCCGCGATCCCCGCGGCGATCAGAGGCCGCGCCCAGTGCGCGGCCTTTTCCGTGCGAAAACGCCTCTAAGCAGGGCGCATTTCGAACGGCAGGCTTGCCAAGGCAGGCAACTCGTTCCAATCTTTGGAATAGAAGCGGGGTGCAGCCGTGACATTGGAAGATATTTCAATCTTTGCAGAACTCGTTGGTTCTGCGGCCATCGTGATATCGCTTGTGTTCGTCGTCTACGAGATCCGGCTCAACCGACGGCAGGCGGAACTTACCAACTGGCGCGAGGTCCTGTAGGATCTGAGCAATTACAAGGGCATTACAAATGACCTGAAGTTCTCAGCCTTCCTGATGCGCGCGCACGAGGATTACGAGACCCTGACACCGGCCGAAAAAATGAGCTTCGGTCACTACATGGAGCAGGGCATCCATATCTACACGAACTTCTTCAAACACAACGAAGCCCTTCCGACCAAGATAGATGGCGTAGATGAAGCCATTGCCAACTCTCTGAGGGAAATGCTCGACACGCCGGGTGGGCGGGCCTGGTGGGCCGAAAACCAGATGCGTGGTCGGCTGCGCGAAGAGACCTACCAATCGGTCAATGGGCTTATTGAGACGGTCTCAAAATAATGGCCTCGACCGGTGACTTTTTTCTTCATGGATCGGAAACATGACTTTGGGATAAAGAGGCCCGTCCCCGGGGTTTCCTTTTGTGGTCGCGATCACGTCATCGCGCCCCCGGAAAACCCAAAGATTTCCGATGTGAAACCCGCGCCGACGATTCCGGCAGAGGAAATGTCGGAATTGCCCCTGTGCGCCCTTTCGCCGCGCATTATCACCTTCTCAAGTCACTGGCCTTTTGCCGGAACGAGGGAGAGAGATGAGTCACAAGACCGATATCCAGATCGCACGCGAAGCCACGAAGAAGCCAATCCTTGAGATCGGCGAAAAACTCGGCATCCCGTCAGAGCACCTGCTGCCCTATGGCCATGACAAGGCCAAGGTCGGACAGGATTTCATCAACTCGCTCGCCGGTAAGAAGGACGGCAAGCTGATCCTTGTGACCGCGATCAACCCCACGCCTGCGGGCGAGGGCAAGACCACCACCACCGTGGGTCTGGGCGACGGTCTGAACCGGATCGGCAAGAAGGCGATGATCTGCATCCGCGAGGCTTCGCTGGGCCCGAACTTCGGGATGAAGGGCGGTGCTGCGGGCGGCGGTTATGCCCAGGTCGTGCCGATGGAGGAGATGAACCTCCACTTCACCGGCGATTTCCACGCCATCACCTCGGCGCACAACCTGCTGTCGGCGATGATCGACAACCACATCTACTGGGGCAACG
>JABURR010000008.1 GCA_014762635.1 Paracoccaceae bacterium | reverse complement strand
ATTACTCGATGATCTTGGAGACGACGCCGGCGCCGACGGTGCGGCCGCCTTCACGGATGGCGAAGCGGAGCTTCTCTTCCATCGCGATCGGGGCGATCAGCTCGACCTCGAACTTCAGGTTGTCGCCAGGCATCACCATCTCGGTGCCAGCAGGAAGCGTCACCGTGCCGGTCACGTCCGTCGTGCGGAAGTAGAACTGCGGACGGTAGTTCGCGAAGAACGGCGTGTGACGGCCACCCTCTTCCTTGGTCAGGATGTAGGCTTCGGCCTCGAACTTCGTGTGCGGCGTCACCGAACCCGGCTTGCACAGAACCTGGCCACGCTCGACACCTTCACGGTCCACACCGCGAAGCAGCGCGCCGATGTTGTCGCCCGCTTCACCACGGTCCAGCAGCTTGCGGAACATCTCGACGCCCGTGCAGGTCGTCTTGGAGGTGTCGCGGATGCCCACGATCTCGATCTCGTCGCCGACGTTGATCACGCCACGCTCCACGCGACCGGTCACAACCGTGCCGCGGCCCGAGATCGAGAACACGTCTTCGATCGGCATCAGGAACGGCTGGTCAATCGGACGCTCCGGGGTCGGGATGTAGCTGTCGACAGCTTCCATCAGCGCGCGGATCGAGTTCTCGCCGATTTCCGGATCACGGCCTTCCATCGCCGCAAGGGCCGAGCCCTTCACGATCGGAATGTCGTCGCCCGGGAAGTCGTACGAGCTCAGAAGTTCGCGGACTTCCATCTCGACCAGCTCCAGCAGCTCCTCGTCGTCGACCTGGTCGACCTTGTTCATGTACACGACCAGCGCAGGCACGCCGACCTGGCGGGCCAGCAGGATGTGCTCGCGGGTCTGCGGCATCGGGCCGTCAGCGGCGTTCACAACCAGGATCGCGCCGTCCATCTGCGCCGCACCGGTGATCATGTTCTTCACGTAGTCGGCGTGGCCGGGGCAGTCCACGTGGGCGTAGTGACGGTTCTCCGTCTCGTATTCCACGTGCGCCGTCGAGATCGTGATCCCGCGCGCCTTCTCTTCCGGCGCACCGTCAATCTGGTCATAGGCCCGGAAATCGCCAAAATACTTCGTGATCGCAGCCGTCAGCGTCGTCTTGCCGTGGTCAACGTGACCAATCGTGCCAACGTTAACGTGCGGTTTCGTTCTCTCAAACTTTGCCTTTGCCATG
>JABURR010000093.1 GCA_014762635.1 Paracoccaceae bacterium | reverse complement strand
CCCGATTTGAGGTTAGCCTGTTCTCCGACGAAGGAGACAGACAATGAAGAGAAGCCGTTTCAGTGAAGCGCAGATCATTGGCATTCTGAAGGAGCACCAGGCGGGCATGAGCGCGCCTGATCTGTGCCGCAAGCACGGGATCAGCGACGCGACCTTCTACAACTGGCGCCGCAAGTATGGCGGCATGGAAGTCGCCGATGCCAAGCGGCTGAAGGCGCTTGAGGCCGAGAACACGAAGCTGAAGAAGATGTTGGCCGAACAGGTGATAGACGTGGCCACGCTGAAAGAGATGCTCGGAAAAAACTTCTGAGGCCCGGTTCGAGGAGGAAAGCGGTGGACTGGGCCATTACAGAGAAGAGCTACTCGCAGCGGCGGGCCTGTGTGCTGGCCGGGATCGATCCGCGCGTCTACCGGCGCCGCTCGAAGCGCCCGGCTGACACGGAGCTGCGCGTCAGGATGAAGGAACTGGCCTCGGAACGGCGGCGGTTCGGGTATCGCCGCCTGCACATCCTGCTGAGGCGGGAGGGCTGGGAGGTGAACTGGAAGAAGGTCTACCGGCTCTATCGCGAAGAGGGATTAACCGTCCGTAAACGGGGAGGACGCAAGCGCGCCATCGCCACGAGAGCCCCAATGGCGATCCCGCAGGGTCCGAACCAGCGCTGGTCGCTGGACTTCGTCTCTGACGCAATGTCGGATGGCCGCCGGTTCCGCATCCTTTGCGTGATCGACGACTTCAGCCGGGAATGCCTGGCGACAGTCGTCGACACGTCGATCTCTGGAATCCGGGTCGCCCGAGAACTGGATCGGATCGCCGAGATGCGCGGCTATCCTTGCATGGTGGTCAGCGATAACGGAACCGAACTGACCTCGAACGCGATGCTGAAATGGCAGGAGGATCGCCAAGTGGAATGGCATTACATCGCACCGGGCAAGCCCATGCAGAACGGCTTCGTGGAGAGCTTCAACGGTCGCCTGCGGGACGAGTGCCTAAACGAGCACATGTTCCCCAACCTACGCCATGCCCGCCATTTGATTGCGGCATGGCGCGACGACTACAACCATCACCGCCCGCACTCGAGCCTCGACGGGCTCACCCCGCGGGAGTATCACCAACGGTCAGAAGAGGACCAAACCCTGAACAGAGCTAACTCATAAACGCGGACTCTAAGGGGAGCAGGTCA
>JABURR010000060.1 GCA_014762635.1 Paracoccaceae bacterium | reverse complement strand
GCACAATGCGACGCCGTTGGGGTGGAGCCGTCCACACCATCAGACGAATGCGAACCAGTCTCTACTAGGACACTCAGCCTGCCCTTAGTTCGCGCAGAAACCGCGCCATTCGTTGAGAGCGGCGGCCCGGTTCAGCTTGAAGTTGGATCTGGAGGAGAGGCTGCGTTCCGAATTGAACAGGTTGTAAATTGAGGCATGGACGGCAGCAGAATTTCTGCAGACTTCGCATGCGCCTGAAACGAAGCATCGCCTTTTCCCGTCGTCGAAACGGCAAGTGCGAATTCTCCGCCCTGTTGTTCAGCCAACGGCCTGTTTCTTGACGATTGGCTGCGCCGAGCTCCTTTAGGGCTGCGCCATAAGATCGAGGCTTGTCCGTCACGATGACTTCTGCTCGACCATGCTTACGCATTGCTTTCTTTAGGAATTTCAGCGCGGCCTTCTTGTCGCGTGCCTTCGTCACAAAGCTTTCCAGAACTTCGCCTTCGTGATCCACAGCGCGCCAAAGATAATGCCGCTCACCTTTGATCTTCACGAACATCTCGTCCAGATGCCACCGCCAGCGGCTCGACTTGATACCCGCCACACGCCGTTTGCGGATCTCAGCAGCGAACATCGGACCGAACCGACGCCACCAATATCGTACGGATTCATGGCTCACATCGATTCCGCGCTCATGCAGCAGATCTTCCACATTGCGAAGCGACAGAGGGGAAACGGACGTACAGCATCACTGCCAGGCGGATAACCTCGCGGCTCGTTTTGAAATAGCGAAATGGATCAAGTTTGGTCATGTCCGGACGCTACAAATCCGCTCGTCTCACCTCAAGCCAGTTTCCTCTGACAGTGCCCTCCCGCATAACCCTCGAAAATAACGGAAAAATCCGGCCGCAGCCGGATGGGGAGAGCGCTTTCGCGAGGGCAAGTGGCGGTGGGAATGGGACCGGGATCGAACGTTCTCCATCCCTCGTCTATTGGAGATGCGTCTCAAACCCAGCGTAGTTTTTTGCCTCCGAAGGAAACAGAAGATCGTGCAAACGATCTACGGCACCCTTCGCCTTCCGGCTACTCTGCGACGACAATGCGAACACCCCATTCCTCACACCGGTTGCCGAGTGCCTCGGGTAAGGGCTGGTCTGTGAAAATAACGTCCACTTCAGAAATCGAAGCAATTCGGGCAGGCGCAGATCGCTTTAGCTTGGAGCCATCTACGACAAGGAAAACCTTGCGGGAGTGTTTTATAATGGTTTGGCTGACATTTACTTCCTGGACATCGAAATCAAGCATGTCCCCATCTTCGTCCAGCGCCGAACAGCCGATGACTGCGATGGGGAACTTGAACTGAGTAACGGCATCGATGGTGAGCTTGCCGATCAATCCCCCATCTGAACGGCGCAACTGGCCTCCCGCCACCACGATATCGCAGTCTGGATTATCGACCAGAATGCGAGGAATATTCATGTTGTTGGTCACGACCAGCAAATTCCGGTGATTGAGTAGCTCATGAGCCACCGCTTCCGTGCTTGTACCGATATTTAGAAAAAGAGACGTGTCTTCCGGAATCTCGGCCGCGCAGGCCCGGGCAATTCGCCGCTTGGATTCAGAATAGAGTCCCCGTCGTTCCTCGTATCCGATGTTCGAAACACCGGAAGGAAGCACCGCCCCTCCGTGAACGCGCTCCAACTTACCGCACTGAGCCAACTCGGCCAGATCGCGTCGGATTGTCTGGAGCGTGACGCCGAAGTGATCGGCCAGAACTTCGACCGTCACCTTTCCGTCGCGTCGGGCAATTTCGATGATCTCCGTGTGCCGGAACGACTGAACCATGAAGCCTCCACTCCGTCAGACCTAAACTTCGCACGACCCAACGTATGCACTCTCTACCCTCATAGCCAAATTCGTAGAAAAAGGAAAGGAAAAGCGCGAAATAGCGTATTCTCGAAAGCCATGATTCGGAATTTGATCGCCATCATCGAAGGAACTGCCAGAAGAAGGGATCACTTTGGCAGCATTTATATTGCGCAACTAATTGATAAATAAAAGTTTTTAAAAATAGATCATTATCGAACAAAAAATTCTTCCTTTTTGCGCGTAGTTGCGCGTACCCTTCACCCCAGTCTTGGGAGGGCACTGTGGGCAACGCGCCAGCGAAAATCGAAACCTTCGATATCTTCGTCATCGGCGGCGGGATCAACGGTGCCGGGATTGCCCGTGACGCTGCCGGACGCGGCCTGTCGGTCGCTCTGGCAGAAATGAAAGACTTGGCGTCAGCCACCTCAAGTTCCTCGACCAAGCTGTTTCACGGCGGATTGCGGTATCTGGAATATTTCGAGTTTCGCCTTGTCCGCGAGGCTTTGATAGAACGCGAAGTCTTGCTCGGCGCCATGCCACATATCAGTTGGCCGATGCGCTTTGTGCTGCCCTATCACAAGGAAATGCGCTTCGAGAGCGAAACGCCGACCTCCAAATTGCTCAGCGCGGTGATGCCCTGGATGCGCGGCCGGCGGCCAGCCTGGCTGATCCGGCTGGGCCTTTTCATGTACGACAACTTGGGCGGAAGGAGGCTTTTGCCCGGCACGGCAACGCTGGATCTCACCCGCGCGGTAGAGGGAAAGCCGCTCAAGAAAAAGTTTGTGCGGGCCTTTGAATATTCGGACTGCTGGATCGATGATGCGCGGTTGGTCGTGCTGAACGCGCGGGATGCCGAGGCGCGTGGTGCGCGGATCATGGTGCGCACCCGGGTGATCTCGGCCCAACGCGATGGCGATGTATGGAGGATCGTGACCGAGGACCTCTACGGCGGCCGACCAGTCACCCATCGCGCACGCGCCTTGGTCAATGCAGGCGGCCCCTGGGTTGGTGAGATTATCCAAAAAACAATCCGGTCGAATTCGAATGAAGGTGTGCGGCTGGTGCGCGGCAGCCATATCGTGACTAAGAAGCTTTACGATCACGACAAGTGCTACTTCTTCCAAGGCACGGACGGGCGCATCATCTTCGCGATTCCCTACGAGCAGGACTTCACCCTGATCGGAACGACGGACCGGGAGCATATGGACCCTGCACTGCGCCCGACGTGCACCGAGTCCGAGAAGGAATATTTGATCGCCTTCGCGAACCAGTACTTCAGCCGCAAGATCGACGATGATGAGGTTGTCTGGACATATTCCGGCGTACGCCCCCTGTATGACGATGGCGCAAAAAGCGCGACGGCGGCGACACGCGACTATGTACTCAAGGTCGACTCAGCAGGCGGTGCGCCTGTGTTGAACGTGTTCGGCGGAAAGATCACGACTTATCGCCGCCTGGCCGAAAGCGCCATGGACCGCCTTTCGCAGTTCCTCCCCGACCTGCCCGGCAAGTGGACTGCCAGAGTCCCGTTGCCGGGCGGGAATTTTGAACTTTCGGAAAAGGCCTCGCTAATCAACGCACTGAAAACTGACTATCCCTTCCTTTCGGACTCTTGGGCGACCCGTCTGGTCTGCGCCTATGGCACCGAAGCACGCTGCATTCTCGGCGATGCGACTGAGCCCACTCAACTCGGCGAGGATTTTGGCGCCACTTTGACTGAGGCCGAGGTGACATGGCTGGTGACGCGTGAATTTGCGCGCTGCGCGGAAGACATTGTATGGAGACGGAGCAAACTCGGCTTGCGGATGAGTGAAAATGAAATCAACAACCTTAGCGATTGGCTGCGTTGTCATTGTGCGGATATCTTGGGGGCGACGATGGTTCCGACAGCTCACCTTTCGGAGGGAAATTCATGACTTTGAGACTTGAAGGTGTGTCGAAAGTGGTCGGGGCACAAACCCATATCCACTCTACCGACATTGAGCTCAAGAACGGCACGATGAATGTCCTTCTCGGCCCAACACTGTCGGGCAAGACGTCGCTGATGCGGCTAATGGCGGGTCTGGACGTTCCGAATGCCGGAAGGATCTTCTGGAACGATCAGGACGTCACCGGCATGCGCGTGCAGGACCGCGGCGTGGCCATGGTGTACCAGCAGTTCATCAACTACCCTTCCATGACGGTCTACGACAATATCGCCTCACCAATGAAACTCTTGGGCAAGTCGGCGTCTGAAATCGACAAGGCAGTCCGCAAGACGGCCGACATGTTGCAGCTCGCGCCGATGCTGGATCGTAAGCCGTTGGAGCTTTCGGGAGGACAACAGCAGCGGTGCGCATTGGCGCGGGCACTGGTCAAAGATGCGGGCCTTGTCCTTCTTGACGAACCTCTTGCCAATCTTGACTACAAACTGCGTGAAGAGCTGCGCGTGGAAATCCCCAAGATATTTGCGGAATCCGGGTCGATTTTCGTCTACGCTACGACAGAGCCGGAAGAGGCGCTCTTGCTGGGTGGAAATACAGCGACCCTTTGGGAAGGTCGTGTGACCCAGTTCGGTCCTACGCCCGAGGTCTACCGAAAGCCGCTGAATGCGACCACGGCCCGCGTATTCAGCGACCCCCCGATGAACTTCCTGTCGGTAACCAAGGCAGGCGAGAAGCTGTCGTTCGGTGGCGGCCAGACCGTCCCGGCTTGGGGCCCGGCGATGGAATTGGCCGACGGTCCCTACCTGGCAGGATTCCGGCCGAGTCATCTGGAAATCCACTCTCACGCACCCGGTGCCCTGGAATTTAATACGAGTTTGACCGTGACCGAACTGACCGGATCCGAAACGTTCCTGCACCTTGACCATCATGGGGATCGTTGGGTTGGTCTTGTGCACGGGGTCCATAATCTGAAGCCGGGCAGTCCGTTGAGCGTCTATCTGGACCCGCGACACATCTACGTTTTCGACAATCAAGGCGATCTGGTCGCGCCGGCAACATATGCCGCTGCGGCCTGAATGGAGGACGGCCAATGGCGAAGATCACACTGGACAACCTGGCGCATTCCTACCTCCCCAACCCTCGTTCCGAAGACGATTACGCGCTCAAAGAACTGAACCACGACTGGGTTGACGGCGAGGCCTACGCTCTTCTCGGAGCATCCGGCTGCGGCAAGTCCACTTTGTTGAATATCATTTCGGGCCTCCTCCATCCGTCGCAGGGGCGCATACTGTTCGATGGTCGTGACGTGACCAACGCGCCGACAGCCGAGCGGAACATCGCACAAGTTTTCCAGTTTCCGGTGGTCTACGACACGATGACAGTCCGCGACAATCTCGCCTTTCCGCTCAGAAACCGTGGAGCCGACGCCAACTACGTTGCGCAGCGTGTACAACAGATCGCACAGATGATTGGGATGGAGGCTGAGCTTGACCGCAAGGCGCGCGGCCTGACCGCCGACGCCAAGCAGAAAATCAGCCTTGGCCGCGGCATGGTGCGCGAGGACGTCAACGCGCTCTTGTTCGACGAGCCGCTGACCGTGATTGATCCGCACATGAAGTGGGAGTTGCGGACGCAGCTCAAATCTCTGCACCATGAATTTGGCCACACGATGATTTACGTCACCCATGATCAGACCGAAGCGTTGACCTTCGCGGACAAGGTCGTGGTCATGTACGACGGGCGCGTGGTTCAGATCGGAACTCCGCAGGAACTGTTCGAGCGCCCCGAGCATACTTTCGTCGGCTATTTCATCGGCTCACCGGGGATGAACGTCATCGAGGCAGCCGTCCAGGGCGACAAGGCGATCGTCGATGGCATCGAGATCCCTCTTGGGAGAAGCTATGGCTCTCTATCGGGGAAAATCGCGATCGGGGTTCGTCCCGAATTCGTAAAACTATCCAAGGATGACGGCCTGCCGGTCAGTATCCGCCGGATCGAAGATGTCGGTCGCCACAAAATAATACGGGCCGAATTCTACGGATGCGACATCAACATCATTGCCGGCGAGGATGAGGTCATCAGCCCGGATATGACCCGGGTCACCTTCGAGCCCGCCGGTATCAACGTCTACGCCAATGACTGGCGTGTGCAGGGGGAGGCAGCCTGATGGAAAAGACAGTCAATCAAAAGGCGTGGTTTCTGGTTCTTCCGGTACTGCTGCTCGTGGCATTCTCGGCGGTGATCCCGCTGATGACGGTCGTCAACTATTCGGTTCAAGACACGTTCGGAAACAACCAATTCTTCTGGGCCGGACTAGAGTGGTTCGCCGAAATGCTCGAGTCCGAGCGTATGTGGGATGCGCTTTGGCGGCAGTTAACCTTTTCAGCGATCATTCTTGCGATCGAGGTGCCGCTCGGGATTTTCGTCGCGTTGAACATGCCCAAGAAAGGGTTCTGGGCGTCCTTCTGTCTGGTGCTAATGTCGCTGCCGCTCCTGATCCCATGGAATGTAGTCGGCACGATTTGGCAGATCTTTGGCCGCGTCGACATCGGCCTTCTTGGCTATACTCTGGATGCCCTCGGGATCTCCTACAACTATACGCAGGATACCCTGGCCGCCTGGGCCACCATTATCGTGATGGATGTCTGGCACTGGACCTCGCTGGTGGCGTTACTGGCATATGCGGGATTGCAATCGATCCCTGATGCCTATTACCAGGCCGCCAAGATCGACCAGGCCAGCCGCTGGAAAGTCTTCCGTTTCATCGAGTTGCCCAAGATGATGGGCGTCCTGATGATCGCAATCCTTCTGCGGTTCATGGACAGCTTCATGATCTACACAGAGCCATTCGTCGTTACCGGCGGTGGACCGGGCAACGCTACCACGCTCCTTTCCATCGACCTCGTGAAGATGGCTCTCGGGCAATTCGATCTCGGGCCTGCCGCTGCCTTCTCGATCATGTACTTCCTGGTGATCCTGCTCGTGTCCTGGGTGTTTTACACGGTCATGACCCATCTCGATAAGCGCGAGGGCTGATTGATGGCAAACGTATCAATGAACAAGTCTGCCAATTCCGGGATGATGTCGAAGATCAGCGGCAGCGCGGTGGTCATGACGCTTTATCTCTTGTTCTTGTTGCTGCCGATCTACTGGCTGCTGAACATGAGTCTGAAGACGAACACCGAGATCCTGAACACATTTACGCTCTTCCCCCAGGACCTCACGTTCGCAAACTACGCGACCATCCTCACTGACCCGGCCTGGTATCTGGGCTACGTGAACTCGATCATCTACGTCACCATGAACACGGTGATCAGCCTGGTCGTCGCTTTGCCCGCAGCTTACGCCTTCAGCCGCTACAGCTTCCTTGGCGACAAACACCTGTTCTTCTGGCTACTGACCAACAGGATGGCCCCTCCGGCTGTCTTCGCGCTGCCCTTCTTCCAGCTTTACAGCTCAGTCGGACTGTTTGACACGCACATCGCCGTGGCCCTTGCTCACACGCTTTTCAACGTGCCACTGGCGGTCTGGATTCTCGAAGGATTCATGCGCGGCGTTCCGAAAGAGATCGACGAAACCGCCTATATCGATGGCTACAGCTTCGGGCGTTTTTTCACTCGGATCTTCATGCCACTCATTTCTTCCGGCATCGGGGTCGCCGCGTTTTTCTGCTTCATGTTCAGCTGGGTTGAGCTCTTGCTCAGCCGTACCCTGACGACGGTGGACGCAAAACCGATCGCCGCGATCATGACGCGCACTCAGGGCGCTGCGGGTATCGACTGGGGTGTTCTGGCCGCCGCCGGGGTCCTGACAATCGTGCCCGGCGCGCTCGTGATCTATTTCGTCCGGAACTACATCGCCAAGGGCTTCGCCCTGGGCCGCGTGTAAGCCAGAAAAAGGAGAAACCTCATGGACTGGATGGCATGGACCTGGCCAACGGCGATTTTCTTCATGGTCATTGCCGGCCTGCTGATCGCCTTCACGATCCTCGCGATCAAATTCCCGGAGACACCACGGGTAGGCATTCTGCGGATCGAAACGACGCGGGGCGACCGCCTCTTCATTACCCTTCTCGGCTCGGCCTTCATCAATCTGGCCTGGCTCGGAGTGATCGGTGCGAACCAACCCTTCGCATTGATCGTCTGCCTGATCTACGCCGCAGCGGTTTTCCGCTGGGTATAGAACAGGAACGTCGACGGCCCTAGCGACAGGCAAAGTCACTGGGCCGCCTTGAACCAACAAAGTTCCTACTAACGGGAGGACATAATGAATTTGCCAATCAGATCAACTTCGGCCATCGCGCTTGCGCTTGGCCTCTTGGCTGGCCCGGCTGTTGCCGGGATGGAGGAAGCCAAGGAATTCCTGGACAGTGAAATTGGCGATCTATCTTCGCTGAGCCGCTCCGATCAGGAAGCCGAAATGCAGTGGTTCGTGGACGCCGCGGCCCCCTTTGCCGGCATGGAAATCAAGGTGGTTTCCGAAACCATCACCACGCATGAATACGAAAGTCAGGTTCTTGCCCCCGCATTCACGGCGATTACGGGAATTCAGGTTACCCATGACCTCATCGGCGAAGGGGACGTGGTCGAAAAACTTCAGACCCAGATGCAGTCAGGTGAAAACATCTATGACGGCTACATCAACGACTCTGATCTGATCGGCACCCACTGGCGCTACCAACAGGCCCGCAACCTGACCGACTGGATGGCAGGCGAAGGCGCGGACGTGACCAACCCGAACCTGAACCTCGATGACTTCATCGGGCTGAGCTTCACCACCGGCCCTGACGGCAAGGTCTATCAGCTGCCCGACCAGCAGTTCGCCAACCTTTACTGGTTCCGCTACGACTGGTTCAACGATCCCAAGAATCAGGAAGACTTCAAGGCCGCCTACGGCTACGATCTGGGCGTTCCAGTCAACTGGTCGGCCTATGAGGATATCGCCGAGTTCTTCACCGGGCGCGACCTGTCGCATCTCGGCGTCGAAGGCGAAGTCTTCGGCAACATGGACTACGGCAAGAAGGACCCGAGCCTTGGCTGGCGCTACACCGACGCATGGATGTCGATGGCCGGCATGGGCGATGTCGGTGAGCCGAACGGCCTGCCCGTCGATGAATGGGGCATCCGCGTGAACGAGAACTCGCAGCCCGTGGGTTCCTGCGTCGCCCGCGGTGGCGCCACCAACTCGCCGGCTGCCGTGTATGCCGTGACCAAGGCCATCGAATGGCTCGAGAAGTACTCGCCCCCGGCTGCCGCAGGCATGACCTTCTCGGAAGCCGGCCCCATCCCGGCGCAGGGCAACATCGCCCAGCAGATGTTCTGGTACACCGCCTTCACCGCCGCCACGGTCGAGCCTGGCCTGCCTGTGATGAACGAGGACGGTACGCCGAAGTGGCGCATGGCCCCGTCGCCGCATGGCGCCTACTGGACCGAAGGCACGAAGATCGGCTACCAGGATGCCGGGTCGTGGACGCTGATGAAGTCGACCCCGGTGGACCGCGCCAAGGCTGCCTGGCTCTACGCGCAGTTCATCACCTCCATGACCGTGGACGTGAAGAAAAGCCACGTCGGCCTGACCTTTATCCGGGAGTCCACGATCCAGCACGAAAGCTTCACCGAGCGTGCCGACAAGCTGGGCGGCCTGGTCGAGTTCTACCGTTCGCCCGCCCGTGTCCAGTGGTCGCCGACCGGGACCAACGTTCCGGACTACCCGAAGCTGGCGCAGCTGTGGTGGCAGAACATCGGCGACGCGATGTCGGGCGCCAAGACCCCGCAGGAAGCACTTGATAGCCTTTGCGCCGATCAGGAACGCGTCCTGGAGCGTCTCGAGCGCGCCGGCATCCAAGGTGACATCGGTCCCAAGATGAACGAAGAGCGTGATCCGGAATACTGGCTCAGCCAGCCCGGCTCGCCCAAGGCTAGGCTCGCCAACGAGGACGAAGAGCCCGTAACGATCGCTTATGATGAGTTGATCAAGTCCTGGCAGTAAACAGGACCCGGCCGGGACCTTCGGGTCCCGACCAATCAGGCTCGCTTGCCTGATACGCCCCGAAGGCTAAGGCACCACGCCATCTGCAGAAGGTCGCGGAACCATGACCTACATCCTCGCAATCGATCAGGGAACAACCTCCAGCCGCGCAATCTTGTTTGATAAATATCTGACCATTGCGGGTTCGGAGCAACGTGAATTCACACAGTATTTTCCGCAAAGCGGCTGGGTCGAACACGATCCCGACGATCTTTGGAACACCACGCTCGCAACCTGCCACGAAACCCTGAAATCGACCGGGGCGCAGGCACGTGATATAGCGGCCATCGGTATCACCAATCAGCGTGAAACGACCGTGATCTGGGATCGCGCAACTGGCGACCCGATTCATCGCGCAATCGTTTGGCAGGACCGACGCACCTCCGGGCTGTGTCACGACCTGCGGTTAGATGGCTTGGAAGAGATTGTCACCGCCAAGACCGGTCTGTTGCTCGACCCCTATTTCTCCGGAACCAAGGTCAAATGGCTTCTGGACAATGTCGAGGGCGCCCGCAAACGCGCCGAAGCGGGTGAACTTGCTTTCGGCACCGTGGATAGCTGGTTGGTCTGGAAATTCACTGGCGGGAAGGCGCATGTAACCGACGCGACCAACGCGGCAAGAACGATGCTCTACGATATCCGGGAGGGCCGTTGGTCCCGGACGATGTGTCAGATGCTCGATATACCAATGGCGCTCCTGCCTGAAGTGAAGGATTGCGACGCGCATTTCGGGACAACGGACTTGTTCGGCGGGCATATCCCGATACTCGGGGTGGCGGGCGATCAGCAGGCTGCGACAGTGGGCCAGGCCTGTTTCGAGCCAGGCATGCTGAAATCTACCTACGGGACCGGATGCTTTGCCCTGATAAACACGGGCGATCAGGCGGTCACCAGCCAGAACCGCCTACTGAGCACGATCGCCTATCAGTTGGACGGAAAGACGACCTATGCGCTGGAAGGTTCGATTTTCGTTGCCGGGGCGGTGGTGCAATGGCTGCGGGACGGTTTGAAGATTATCGGTGCTGCGCCAGAAACCCAAGACATGGCGCAGAACGCAGATGATACGCAAGATGTCGTTCTTGTCCCGGCGTTCACCGGCCTGGGCGCACCGTATTGGAATGCGGAATGTCGCGGGGCGATGTTCGGTTTGAGCCGCAACACCGGACCGCGTGAAATTGCCCGTGCCGCGCTGGAGAGCGTTGGCCTCCAGACGCGAGACTTGCTTGAGGCGATGCACGTCGACATGGGCGGCGCGGGTTCTGCGCCCCTGCGCGTCGATGGTGGCATGAGCGCGTCGGATTTCGCGATGCAGTTTCTCGCCGACATTATCGGGGCGCCGGTGGATCGCCCCAAGGTCCTGGAAACCACAGCTATGGGCGCGGCCTGGCTCGCAGGAAAAGGCGCCGGAATTTATCCCGATCAATCAGAATTCGCGGCCACTTGGGCTTTGGATCGCCAGTTCGAGCCCTCGATGAGTCGGGGCGCACGCGACGCAAAGTACACCGCTTGGAAGCGCGCTGTGGCCGCCGCTCAGGCTTTTTGAGGACGTCATTTCATGAGATGCTCCGCGCAACATATATCCGGTCTCTTGACGGCAACGCCCATATCCGGGGCACCTTCTCTACGTGAAGACCCGTCGGCAGTTGAGGCCAATAGGTCCCTAGAGGCGAACCATCATTTTGGGGAATGGCGACATGATGACTGATTTTGGATTCTTGGGCCCCGCCCAGACAGTTTTTGGCCGAGGCAGCCGACATCGCGCATTTTCATATGCGGCAGAACACGCCACGCGCGTGATCATTGTCCGGGGGAATTCGGCGTCCTGGGGCGCGGACCTGAAGTCAGAACTCGAGGCCGTCTCCGGGGACGCGCTCGAAGTCCTGACACAAGGGGAGCCGACAATTGCACATCTGCAAGCCGCGCTTGAGAAGTGCCGCCCCTTTCAGCCTGAATGCGTCGTGGCGGTTGGAGGCGGGTCAGCCATTGACCTTGGCAAAGCGCTCGCGGCGCTCGTGCCCTCCGAAGGTGATCCTTTGGACCACCTGGAGATTGTCGGTCGCGGTCTTCCAATCATCCATGATCCGCTGCCTCTCGTCGCGGTGCCCACCACGTCGGGAACAGGGGCGGAAGCCACCAAGAACGCAGTGATCGCCATCCCCGAACGGGGCTTGAAGGTGAGCCTGCGCGAGTCAAGGATGATCCCCCGCCTGGCCGTGGTCGATCCCGCGCTTACAGACGGCGCGCCAAAGGCGCTTACACTTGCTACAGGTTTGGACGCGTTGACTCAGCTCATGGAAAGCTACCTGAGCGTTCGCGCCAATCCCATCACTGATGCACTCTGCAGGGATGGAATTCCGAGCGGTATTTTCGCGCTCAACAGGTTGATGAGCGAAGACGACCCGACCGCGCGAGACTCGATGGCACTGGTCAGTTATCTGAGCGGTCTCGCCTTGGCCAACTCGGGGTTGGGCGTGGTACACGGTCTTGCAGCCGTGATCGGTGGCCGTTGCGGCGCAGCACACGGAGCGATCTGTGGACGGTTGCTGTCCTCGGCACTGGAGGTCAACGAACGTGCGGTCCGCCGTGCAGGACAGAATACCGGGCGATTTGCGCAGGTGGACGCCTGGCTGGCCGATGGATTCGGCTCTGGTATGGGCTCTGGGTATCAATCTCTGCGCCGTTTCGTAGATGATCAAGGGCTTCCCACACTTGCTGCGCTCGGCTGTAATCGCGATGATTACGAAGCAATCGCTGAGGACGCGCTGAACGCATCGTCCACCAAGGCCAACCCCGTGCCGTTGAACCTGTGGGAGGTTGTCGAGATAATCGACCAAGCATAATCGGCATCGTCGCTTCTTGATTGGGCGGCCATGCTGCCCCGGACGCGATGCACCACGCCACACGGAAATTGTGACGATGCAGGTGGTCTTTAAGCGGCGTCAGCACCAGCACCCACTGGACGGCCGTCATGGAAGCCGTGGTGCTGGGCGACGGCGGCCCGGATCACCAGGCTGTTCTCGATGCGCTTCTGTCCGCAGGCGTCGACCGTTCGCTGGCCGACCGCGATGGCGTCACGCCGCTTCAGCATGCCGAGGCGCGAGGGTTCAATGAGATGGCTGAACGACTGAAGAGGCCGAACTGACGGCTTCCGCCGAAGGACACTTTCGGTCGGACATCCGAGCCCCATAAGAGATACATCGGTCGACGGCGCACCTGTGCCGGGCTCCTCGGGCCCGGCACCGCCGATCAAGGGCAGGTCGCCTTGACACTCCGACAGGGCCAGAGCGAGACCTAATAGCGTCACTGTGTTAGCGGGACCGTGCGGACGTGCGCTGTTGCCTTCGGGACGGCGGGAAGCAAGCCTGGAAATGATGGGCTTTTGAAACCGAGTCGGGACGGGAAGTGCGGCACAGAGCGCCACACGCCACAATTTTGCATCTCAATAACTAAATTTATCTAATATATAACATAATGTTGCGCTTTTTTTAATTTTTTATAAAATATTATGTTGATTTTGCAGCGTTCTGAGGCAACCCTAGCCGTAGTCGTGACTCGAAGCGCAACCGCACGGACCTGGGAGTTCGTCCGGATCTTCACTCACTCAAATGGGAGAAACTTAATGAAACCAATCTTCGCATGGGCCAGCGCAGCCGTTCTGTCCTTTTCCGCAGCGTTTCCGGCCGCGGCCGAAACCCTCCGGCTGGCGGGCAACTTCCCGGTCGAACATTCCAGTTCGCTGGCCATGGAACGGTTCGCGGAAGCCGTTGCCGATAAAACCGGCGGCGCCCTGACCGTCGCAACCTTTCCAGCGATGCAGCTGGGCGGCGCCAAGGAGAATGTCGATCAGGTGCGCTCGGGCGTCGTGTTCGGAACCTGGATCGGGTCGGCTTACCTTTCGCGCACCGTAACCGAACTCGAAGCCGTGTCTCTGCCCTTTGCCTATCCGGATCGCGAAACCGCCTTCCGCGTGATCGACGGAGCGGCAGGTGAACTTCTGGAGGAAAAGCTCGCGGAACGCGGCTTTGTTGCCCTCGGCTGGATGGAGCTTGGCTCGCGCAACGTGACCAACTCGGTGCGTCCGATCGAAACGGTCGAAGATTTCGAGGGGCTCAAGATCCGCCTGCAGCCGAACGAGACCCACCTTGCCACGTTCCGCGCAGTTGGCGCGAACCCGGTCTCGATGGGCATCTCCGAAGTCTACTCCGCGTTGCAGCAGGGCGTGCTTGACGGGCAGGAAAATCCTTTCGCCATCATCGCATCGCGGAACTTCAACGAGGTGCAGACCTACCTCTCCGACAGCGGCCACTTCTTCGACTACATCGTGCTCGTCGCGAACAAGCGCAAGTTTGACCGCCTGCCCGAGGATCAGCAGAACGCAGTGCGTGAAGCAGCGGCCGAAGCGATCGCCTGGCAGCGCGAGACCGCCGCGGCCGAGGATGACGCATCGCGGCAGGCGCTGATCGACGCAGGTATGACATTTACCCCGCTGAACGACGAAACACGGGCAGCACTGCGTGAGCGCAGCCAGTCCGTGATTGCCGAGCTGAAAGAGCGCATCGGCACTGACCTCATCGACCTTGTTCTCGAAGAGGCGGCTGCAAAATGAGCGCGAACGCCGCCACCCCCGGCTCCCCGAAAGGGGGGCCGGCCTTCCTCCGGGCGCGCCGCCTGTTGGAGCGGGTCGATCAGGCCACCAAGGTCGCGGTCATCGGGGCCATGGCGGTGATGACTCTGCTCGTCGTGACGCAAGTGGTCTTTCGCTACGCCTTTTCGAGCGCGATCGACTGGTCCGAAGAAGTTGCCCGGCTGGCTTTCGTCTGGGCGATGTTCATGGCGATCCCTCATGGGATACGTCGGGGCGTCCATGTCGGCATCGACGCGTTGTTCGTGAAGCTCCCTGACGTCTGGCAGGAGCTTCTCTTCCGCGCATCCTCCGTGCTCGCCGCGGCACTCATGGCGGTGATCTTCTGGTTCGCCTGGCAAGTCACGGTCTACACATGGCCCGAGATGATGCCGACGCTGAACCTGACCGCGGCGGTCTACTACGTCGCCGTCCTGCTCGCCGCCGTTCACTGTGTCCTTCACCTGCTTTTGCTGGCATGGGGCGGACGCGACACCTGGAAACACGAGGTTCAGCCATGACCCTGGCCGTCATCGTCATCTTCTTCACGCTCGCGCTTCTCGGTATGCCGCTGGCCTTCGCTCTCGGGCTCGCATCACTCGGCGGCCTTCTCGCGGGCGGCATCGAGCTCAGCGTCCTGCCACAGCGTATGATGCATGCTGTCGACAGCTTCCCGCTGATGGCCATCCCACTCTTTATGTTCGCGGGCGAACTTATGGTTCGGGCCGGGATCATGAAACGCATGATCGACTTCGCCAATGCACTCGTCGGGCGGGTCCATGGCGGACTGGCGCATGTGGCCATCGTTGCGGGCATGATGCTCGCTGCGGTCTCGGGTGCGGCTGTGGCCTCTGCATCCGCGCTCGGATCTACCCTTGTTCCGGCAATGCGCAAATCCTACGACGACGGCTATTCCAGCGCAGTCGTGGCCTCTGCGGCCAACCTCGGCGCAATTATCCCCCCGTCGAACGCAATGATCGTCTACGCACTGATGGCCGGATCGACGGTCTCGGTCGGTGGGCTGTTCATGGCCGGTGTGGTGCCGGGCATCCTGCTGACGATCGGCTTCATGGTGGTTGCCTCTCTTCTGTCAATGCGGCGTGGGTTCAAGCTGACGGGCGATCCCTTTTCAATGCGGACGGCCTTCGTCGAGGCCTACCGGGCCCTGCCCGTGCTCGCCATGCCCGTGGTCGTCGTGGGCGGCATCGTGGGCGGTGTCTTCACCCCGACCGAAGGTGCCGGGATCGCGGTGGCCTATGCAGTGATCGTCGGCTTCTTCGTCACCCGCGAACTCAAGCTCAGCGATCTTGCTCCGGCCCTTTTCCAGGCGGCCGTCGGCGCTGCCATGGTGGGTGCCCTGATCGCCTTCGCCGCCGGTGTGACCTTCCTGTTCACCATCGACATGGTCCCGGCGATGATGGCGGATTTCCTGCAATCCGTGAGCCAGAGTCCCATGGTCTTCCTCGTTCTTGTCATGTCGATCCTGATCATCGTCGGCATGTTCATCGAATCCAACGCGGCCTACATCATGCTGGTGCCGCTCTTCGCCCCCGTTGCCGGCACATTCGGAATCGACCCGTTGCTCTTTGGGTTCCTGTTCGTATTCAATCTGGTGATCGGAATGATGACCCCGCCGGTCGGTGTGGTCCTCTTCGTCATGAGCGGCATAACGCGCGTCTCTATGGCGGAACTGATCCGGAATGTCTGGCCCTATGTCGCCGTCCAGTACGCCGTGCTGGTGCTATGCCTGGTCTTTCCCGGCATCGTCACCTGGCTTCCGCGGCTTCTTGGCTACTGATCGAGTAAAGTGAAAATGATGAAAATTCTTCTGATCAATCCCAACACATCGCAGTCGCTGACGGAGCTTCTCGATGACGCGGCACGCTCTGTCCTGCCGCCGGACGCAACATTGGACAGTGTGACAGCGGAGGTCGGCGTTCCCTACATCTCGACCCGCACAGAAGCCGTCATCGGGGGTGTCTCAGTGCTCGAGATCCTCGCCGAGAAGCATTCTCACTACGACGCCGCGATCGTTGCCGCCTTTGGCGACCCGGGCCTCGGCGCCGCGCGGGAACTCTTCGATATCCCCGTCGTGGGGCTCGCCGAGGCTGGCATGCTGACTGCCTGTATGCTTGGCGGCCGGTTCTCGATCGTCACCTTCTCTCAGGCACTCGGCCCCTGGTACCAGGAATGCGTCGACTGGCATCGGCTCGGCGAACGGTGTGCGGGAATCCGGATGCTCGACGGGACCTTCCGCTCCATATCCGACGTGCAGTCCGAAAAGGCCGATCTCCTCGTCGATCTGGCTATGCGGGCGATCGACGAAGACGGCGCAGACACGATTGTCCTGGCGGGTGCCCCTTTGTCGGGGCTCGCACGGCTGGTGCGGGACCGCATTCCTGTTCCTGTTGTCGATTGTGCTCAGGCGGCAATGCGTCAGGCCGCGACGCTGGCCGCGCTGCGGCCCCGCGGTGCGGAACGCGGCAGCTTCGCGCGCCCTGCAGCCAAAACGTCCATCGGGCTGAGCGAACGGCTGGCGGCCCGCATTGCGCATGGCGATTGCGCCTGAAGGGCCAGCACATGAGTTCCGCTTCCGATACCGCACGCAGGACGTCGGCCACGAGACTCAGCCGAAAGCTGCTGCACGTTCGGGTCGCCGCCGATTTGCGCGACCGCATCATCACCGGTCGTCTGGAGCCCGGGGTGAAACTTTCGATCGGTGCGCTGGCAGAGGAAATCGGGGTTTCCGTGACGCCGCTTCGCGAGGCGCTGAAACTCCTGCCGACTGAGAACCTGATCGATCTGACCCCAAACCGCGGCGCATCCGTCTCTCCGGTCTCGGAAAAACACACGCGGCATCTGTTCGAAGTCATCGCGGGAATCGAGGCTCTTGCGGCGGAACTCGCCTGTCGCAGGATGACCGATGCCGAGCGCGCCGAGCTTCGGTCGCTGCATGACAACATGCAGGCCTTGGCCGGGACCGCAGACAGGGCCGGCTATTTCGAGATGAATCGAACCATCCATGACCGGATCGTCGACTTCGCCCGCAATCCGATCCTCAGCGAGCAACGTGGCCGGCTGGCGCAGCAGGCCGAGCGGGTTCGTTATCTCGCTTTGGGCCGGGCCGAACGGCGGAGCGAAGGCCTGCGTGAACACTTCGATCTGATGGCGGCCTTTGCCGACCGGGATCCGGACCGCGCCCGGCGTATACACCTGATCGCGTCAGGCGATCAAACCATCGAGCTTCTCTCGCAGCGCACCGGCCGTTCCGACAGCGCCGCTGCGATCGAGGCAACAAGCACACAGGAGTTCCAATGAGCAAGGCATTCGACCTCGTCATCCGCGGCGGCAGGATCGCTACGGCGGCCGACATCTTCGATGCGGATATTGGTATTCGCGACGGCACCATCGTCGCCATTGGGCAGGATCTGGGGCCAGGCGACGAGGACATTGACGCGTCGGGTCGGCTCGTGCTGCCCGGCGGCGTCGATGCGCATTGCCATTTTGATCAGCCGTCCTCGGATGGGTCGGTCATGGCCGATGACTTCGAGAGTGGCCCTCGATCGGCGGCCTTCGGCGGAACGACCACGGTGATCCCGTTTGCGTGCCAGCAGAAGGGGCAGTCCCTGCGGGCGGCGGTCGACGATTATCACCAGCGGGCAGACGGCAAGTCGGTGATCGACTACGCTTTCCACCTGATCGTGACCGACCCGAATCCGCAGGTGCTGGGGCAAGAGCTGCCAGCGCTGATCCGGGAGGGCTATACCTCATTCAAGATCTACACGACCTATGACGACCTCAAGCTGAACGATCGCGAAATCATCGAAGTTCTGGCACTCGCCAAGCGCGAAGGTGCTCTGACGATGATCCATGCAGAAAACTCCGACGCCATTGCATGGTTGACCGAGGCTCTGGAACGGGCGGGTCAAACCGCCCCGCGCTTTCACGCGGACGCCCGACCAGCGATCGCGGAGCGTGAAGCGACGCACCGCGCGATCTCGCTGGCCGAGATCGTCGATGTGCCGATGCTGGTCGTACATGTGTCCGGCGGCGAGGCGATGGACCAGATCGCACACGCCCGCTCGAAGGGTCTCAAGGTCTTTGCCGAAACCTGTCCGCAATACATCCTGCTCACCCGGGACGATCTCGATCTCGACGGGTTCGAAGGCGCAAAGCACATCTGTTCACCACCGCCGCGGGATGCCGAAAGCCAGGCTTCTGTTTGGCGCGGGCTGGCCAACGGCACCTTTCAGGTATTTTCCTCGGACCATGCGCCTTTCAAGTACGACAGTGGTACCGGAAAGAAACTTCGGGGCGAGGGCGCAAGTTTCGTTCATGTCCCGAACGGCATTCCCGGAGTCGAAACCCGCCTCCCGCTGCTGTTCTCCGAAGGGGTTGGCCGCGGGCGGATTTCACTGAACCAGTTCGTGGCGCTCACCGCCACCAATCCGGCGAGGCTCTACGGGCTCTACCCGCGCAAGGGTACCATCGCCATTGGTGCCGATGCGGACATCGCGATCTGGGATCCCGAGCGCGAGGTGACGATCAGCAACGCGCAGCTGCATCACAATGTGGACTACACGCCCTACGAGGGACGGCGCATTACAGGCTGGCCCGAGGTCGTGTTGCAGCGAGGCGAAGTTCTGATCCGCGGGGGAGAACTCTGCGCAGAAGAGGGCCGCGGCCGGTTCCTACCGTGCGGCGTGCCGGACACGGCACTTTAGGCGGCCCCGCTGGATTTGGTCGGGCCAAAGGCGCGTTGCCTGGCCCGTCCAATCATGCAAATTCCCTAGGTAAAGTGCACTTTACGTATTTAGTTTCAGTTTGTTATATTAAATTTGATAATTTATACAAATTAGTCCAACCTGCGGATATCACGTCATTCTGATTCTGGAGACTCCGACTATGCGCAAACCAGGCCGCCACTTCCTGCAGATCCCCGGACCGAGCACCGTTCCGGACCGGGTGCTGCGCGCCATCGACTTCCAGACGATGGATCACAGGAGCCCGGAATTTGGCGATCTCGGAAGACGCGCGCTGGACGGGATGAAGACCATCTTCGGCACCGCCAGCGACGTCATCATTTATCCAGCCTCCGGCACCGGAGCCTGGGAAGCGGCGCTGGTGAACACTCTGTCGCCCGGTGACCGTGTACTGATGTGCGAGACCGGGCAATTCGCCCGGCTCTGGAATCGCCTATCGGCACGGCTCGGTCTCGAACCGGAAGTTATCGAGACGGATTGGCGCCAGGCAGCGGATGTCGCTGGCATCGAGGCACGCCTGCGCGCTGACACAGCTCACGAGATCAAGGCCGTTTGCGTGGTTCACAACGAGACCTCGACCGGCTGCACCTCGGACATCGCCGCAGTGCGCGCTGCGATCGACGCCGTCGGGCATCCAGCCTTGCTCATGGTCGATACGATTTCGTCGCTTGGCTCCGTTGATTACCGCCATGACGATTGGGGCGTCGACGTCACGGTTGGCGGCTCCCAGAAGGGGTTGATGCTGCCGCCGGGCTTGTCCTTCAACGCGGTCAGTGAGAAAGCCAAGACGGCCTCCCGCGATGCCCGCCTGCCGAGATCGTTTTGGGATTGGGACGAGATGATCGCCGCGAACAAGACCGGATATTTTCCTTACACACCGGCGACCAACATGCTTTACGGCCTCGTCGAGGCTCTCGATATGCTGCACGAGGAAGGCCTCGCGGCCGTATATGCGCGCCACGCGCGCCACGGTGCCGCGACGCGACGCGCGGTCGAGAAATGGGGGCTCGAAGTGCTTTGCCGTGTCCCTGAGCACTACTCGCCGGTCCTGACCGCCGTGATGGTGCCGGAGGGCCACTCCGCCGACAACCTGCGCCGGATAATCCATACCGAGCTGAACATGTCGCTCGGCAACGGCCTGGGCCGGCTTCAAGATCGTGTTTTCCGGATCGGTCACTTGGGCGATTTCAACGACCTGATGCTGCTTGGCACGTTGTCGGGAATCGAGATCGGCCTGTCCCGTGCGGAAATCCCGCACAAGAAGGGCGGCGTACAAGCCGCGATCGATTTTCTGACTGTCGGATCGAACGAAGACGTGGCGCATCGCGCCGCCTAGGATCAACCTTTCCTCCCCGCAGACTTGGCCGGGCCTCGCGCCCGGCCACTTTTATTCCGCAGCGGTCGTCTCCGTCTCTTTCTTCCAGAGCCCCACGAGGCGACAGGTCTCATTGCCGGCCCGTTCAAGGTGCTCCCGCCAGACGTCATGAGCGGCCGCCGCATCTCGCGCGCGAAGCGCAACCATCAGTCGATCATGATCCTGCATCGATTTCTCGCGATGCCCCTCGGTCGCAACAGACAGGAACCGCGCGCGCTCGACATGAAAGGCGAGGCTGGTCCTGACGCGCGCGAGGTCGGGGTTCTTGGCGGCTGCAACGACCAAATCATGTATCCGCCGGTTCAGGTCGAAATAGGTAGGAAGATCGCCGGCCTCGTGGCGTTCACGCATCTGGGCATGAAGATCCTCAAGGCTCGCCATCTCGTGTTCGGTAATCCGGCTCGCCGCAAGCTCGGCGGCCAACGCTTCGAGCCGCGAGATCACTTCGAAGAGGCTGCGCGTGCTCTCGACCGAGATATCCGAGACCCGCGCACCGCGGTTCGTCATCAGCTCGACGAGCCCATCCTTGTCTAGGATCTTCAGCGCTTCCCGCAACGGTGTCAGCGACACGTCAAGGTCTTCGGCGAGCTCTGAGACACGGATCTTCTCTCCCGGAACCAGCTCGCCGGAAACGATCATGTGCCGGATTTCATCGGCGACCTGTTCATGAAGCGGCACCCTGCTGATGGCGACCTTGCCTCGACGACCGACCCGCCGCCGCGGATGGTCCGACCTTCGTGTCTTCATCGCGAAATCCTCCCTCGCGCCTGTCCCTGCCCGGCGAATGCGCTTGTCGCACAGTCCACCTATATATATAATTAACCTATCTGCATCTCACTGAAAGAAAAGCCTCAAATGAATTTTTCACCCACGAAAGACACCGTCTCCATTCTTGTTTCGGCACTTCTGGAAGCCCGGCGTGCCGGTCGCCCGGTCGCAGGCGATGTCGCTCGTCAACTCGATTTGACCGTGGAGGAGGCCTATAGGATACAGGCGGAAGTTGCACGTACCATCGGTCAGATTGGCGGCTTCAAGGTTGCCAACAAGCCCGATGCACCGCGGATCATGGCCCCGATCTTCCGCAAGGACATTCTGACCGCACCGGCAGTCCTTGATGTCCCGTCAGACGAAGATATCGGCATCGAGCTCGAGGTCGGCTTCCGGATCGAGCGACCGCTCCCGGACAGGGCGTTTCCGGACCGCCGGGATGCGATCGCAAAATGCCTGTCCGCCCTTCCCGTGATCGAAATCGTCCGGACCCGGCTGCCGATGGATGTGACGCCTGTGCTCAAACTCGCGGACAACCAGATCAATGGGGGCCTCGTCGTCGGAACGCCGATCACGGATTGGACATCCCTGGCTCTTGGCCCCGTGTCGGCGGGGCTCGACCTCGGGGATGAGCGGGTTCTGGATGGGGACGCGAACGTGCCCGGTGGCGACGCGTTCGAGAACTTCCTCGTTCTCGAAGAGATGATCGGAGACCACTGCGGAGGACTGCAGACAGGTCAGATCGTCATTACCGGTTCGCTGAACGGCCTGCCCTATGTGAAAGCCGGGATCGACATTCTGGGCCGGATCGACGGGTTCGGCGAAGTGTCACTTCGCCTGAACACCGCCTCCTGAGCGCAACGCGAGCTCAGGCCAGCGCCACGTGCCGGTCGGGTCCGACAGAGAGCTCGCCACGTCCAAAAGCAGATCCTCAGACCCCAGGTCTCCGATCAACTGACATCCGATGGGCAGTCCGGCAGCGTCAAATCCGGCCGGCACCGCGATGGCGGGGTGTCCGGAGGCATTGACCCACCCCGTGTAGATCGCGTGCCCGCGGGGACCAACGGGCTGACCGTCGATTTCTTCGGGATGGCTCTGTTCGGCCGACCACGGTTGCGCGGCGGCCGTCGGCATCAGGATGATGTCCCAGTCGCCAAACAACCGAGAGGTCGCGGCGCGCAACCGATGCACCGCGCCAATGGCACCGAAAAGCGATGAGGCGGGGATCGCGGCACCTGTGTCCGCCATCGCGAGGTAAAGCGCGCCGGCGTTCTCGTGCATGGCTGGGACGGTCTCGCGCAGATGGGCGAGGCCAATCTGTGCAAACGCGCCCCAGAAAGCGTCGATTTCTGCGAGGTCGAGAGGGAGGTCGGACTCCTCGACATCGTGACCGGCCTCCGCGAGCCGCCGCGCGAGGTCGCGCGTTGCCGACAGGATGGCAGGATCGCAGGGATGAGACCCGAGCCTTGGAACAAAGAGGACGCGCAGGGGCGCATCTAGGCGCGTGAAAGACGGTACGCATCGGGAAACCGGGTCACGCCGGTCTGGCCCGGCCCGCGTGCTGTAGAGAAGGCGAAGATCATCGGGGCTGCGGGCAAAAGGCCCGATGACCTCGAAATCCATGAGCACCTGCGGCAAACCGCCGGCGCGGGCGATCCGACCGATGGTCGGCTTCAGCCCGTAGAGCCCGGTATGTCCGGCGGGCCGTCGGGTCGAACCGCCACCGTCCGTTCCGATGCCAAGCGTTGCAAGACCTGCGGCCAAGGCCGAGACGGTTCCCCCGGACGAGCCTCCTGGCGTGAGTGCCGGATCCCATGGATTCCGTGTCACGCCGAACCGGGCGTTCGCGGTATATCCCTCCACCGCGAACTCGGGCGTGTTGGTCTTGCCGACGAGGATCGCGCCTGCAGCGCGGAGCCGCGCCACCGGCAGTTCATCCGCTTCCGGAGTGCCGGAAAAGGTTGCGCCGCCCCAGGCGGTCGGCAGGCCCGCCACATGCAAGTTGTCCTTCACCGCGATAGGTACGCCGTCGAGATGCGACAGAGGGGCGTTTTCCCGGTAGCGCCTGAGCGACGCCTCGGCCTGCGCCTCAAGGTCCGGGGCAAGGGCGACGTAGGCGTCGAGCACAGGGTTGAGGGTTTCGATGCGATCGGCGAGTTCGGAGACGACTTCGCTAGGATCGGTCTCGCCAGAGCGATAGGCAGCCGAAAGATCGGCTGCCCCGAGTTGCCAGAGTTCACCAGCCATGGTTTCAGCGTCCGCTCATGGTTTCAGGAAGCCAGGTCACGATCTCGGGCACGAAGATCAGCAGGATCGTGAAAAGCACCATGATCAGCGCATAGGGAATGGCCCCCATGACAACGTCGCGGAACGGTCCGCCATCGGTGCGCACACCCTGCACCACGTAGAGGTTCATCCCAACTGGCGGCGTGATCATGCCCAGTTCGCACATCAGAACGATGAAGATGCCGAACCAGATCGGGTCGATGCCGACGGCCGTGACGATGGGCAGCGCCACTGGGATCGTCAGGACCTGCATCGAGAGCACGTCCATGAACATGCCAAGGAACAGGTAGAAGACGATCAGCGCCATCAGGAGCATTGCAGGCGACAGATCGAACGACGCGACCCATTCGGTCATTGTCTGGGCGATCCCGCCCAAGGCCAGTGTCACGTTAAGCATGAAGGCGGCCGTGATGATCAGGAGGATCATGCCGGTGGTTTTCGCGGTCTGCCGGAAGCAGTTGTCGAAAAATTCGAGGCTGAGTTTACCTTCGCGAGCGGCGAAGGCCAGCGCGGCGACGACGCCGAGCGCTGCTGATTCAGTCGGTGTCGCGATGCCGAAATAGATCGACCCCATGACAACGGCGAAGATGATCGCCGGCGGGACGAGGTGCTTCAGCCCGGCGATCTTCTCTGACAGCTGGATTGTCAGTTCTTCACCAGTTTCCGCGGAGACCGGTATGACGAAGGATTCGGCAGCGATATAGACCATAAAGAGAAGGGTCAACAGGATGCCGGGAATGATCCCTGCAATGAAGAGTTGACCGATCGACTCGTTGGCGAGCGAGCCGTAGATCAGCAGATTGACCGAAGGCGGAATCAGGATGCCTAGGGTGCCGCCGGCCGCCAGGGAGCCGAGGGCCTGGCGCGAGCCGTATCCGCGGGCCTTGAGGTTGGGGAGTGCCACGGTGCCCACGGTCGCGGCGGTCGCGACTGAAGAGCCGGACGTCGCCGCAAAGAGCGAGCAGCAGCCGATATTCGTGTGCAGCAGACCGCCCGGAAGTCGGCTCAGCCAGAGCGCGAGCGCGCCGTACATCCGGTCGGCGATCCCGCTTCTCAGGAGCAATTCCCCGAGCAGGATGAAAAGCGGAATGGCGGTCAGTATGTTCTCATTCTGCACGCCCCAGATGACCGGGCCCATCGAATTGAGCAGCGGCCAGCCGAACAGCATCACGCCGCCAATCACGCCCAGCACCACCATGATGACGGCGATCGGGAAGCTCATGAGGAGGAGCCCCATCATCCCGAAGAAGCCTACGAAAACCGATCCAACACCCATGACTTTCTCCCTTGATCCGGAGCGCCCCGCGCCCCGCCTGTGCTGTTGACCGAAGCGCCGCCTATCGGCGCTCGAGGTCGCTCATTTCTTCTTTGAGTTCCTCGATGGCACCCTTCGGATGGAATTCGGCGCCCACCTGGTCGAGGCGGCCATTGATGACGTGCACCGTGGCGCGGATCGCGAGGTAGATGGCCGAGAGCGCGAAGAGGCAAAGCGCGCCGTACCAGGCGGCCTGTGGCCAGATCAGCGGCGTCGCCCAGGGGGTCGGTGCGGTTGATCCGTAAGCCATCGTATCGACGATTACGATGCGCCCCACATAGAGAATGAACAGCCCGAGAACGGCCATCGAGACGATCGAGAACCAGTCCATGATCGCCTGCAGGCGCTTCGGAAACCGGCTATGCAGGACATCGATACGAATGTGGGCGCGGTCGACAAGGGCAACGACGAAAGCCAGGCTCGATCCGACGGCGAGCACGTAGCCGCCGAGTTCGTCGGCCCCTTCGAACGAGAAATTGAAAAGCTTCCGAGCCACGGTTTCGACCGAGACAAAGATCGACAGGGCGACGAGAGCGATACCGAAGAGCCGGGCAGCAAATGCGGCGAAAGTTTCCATGGACAGCCCTCCGGTGAGGTGGCGGATGAAGGTTGTGGGTGTCGACGGGGCCCCGAGGGCCCCGTCATCGATCTGGTCGGTCATTGGCTCATCGCGGCGTCGATCGCCGCCTTCCAGTCCTCCGAGCAAGTCGGATTCTGCTTGTCGCAGACCTCGGCCCAGGTCGGGAACGAGATCTCGGTGACGGCGTTCTCGATGATCGCCTTGTCGGCATCCGTGATCGGGACCAGCGTCAGGTCGTATTTTTTGACCGTCTCGCAGGGATCGGCACCGACGTTGCACCGAACCGCGTCGTCAAACAGCTCTTCGGAGTAGGTCCAGATATCCTCGACGAGCGCGTCGAACCCGGCTTCCAGCTTGGCCTGGTCTTCCGGCGTCAACTCGTTCCACGCATCGAGGTTGATGCCATAGCCATTGAGCGCGAGTTGGAAGGCCACCGGCAGCATGTAGTTTGTCACTTCCGGCCAGCCGGCGGAGTTTGCTGAGCTCGGCCCGGTGATCGCGCAGTCAACCACGCCGCGCGCGAGTGACTGGTGCACGTCCGGAAAGCCGATTGGAACCGGCGTACCGCCGACGGAGGAGACGAAATTGGCGAGGTTCTGGTCGTAGACCCGCACCTTCTTGCCTTGGAGATCGGACAATTGGCTGATTTCAGTCTCACAGAACAGGACCTGCGGACCAAACGGCCAGACACCGAGTAGCTTGGTGTTGAACTTTGCCTGCAATTGCGCATCGACCTGGTCCGCGAAGGCGGCGACGGTCTTGCGTCCCGTGTCGTAGTCGGGGTTCAGACCGACGAGGTCGAGGCCGAGAATTGTCGGTTCATCGCGGGATATCTGGCTCATCCGGAGCGACACGATGTCGAAGAGACCCGCTTTCAGGATCCGAAGCTGTTCGGTGTCCTTGATGCCAGTCACGTCGAGCGGCTTGTAATCGACCGACGCATCGATCCCGGTGCGTTCGGCAAAGTTTTCGAAGAACGGCTGCTCGACGTTCTTCTGGATCAGGCCGGTTGCCACGGGTTGCCCGAGCGCCTTAAATTCGTAGCTCTCGGCGCTTGCCGTTGATGTCGCGGCGATCAGCGCCCATGCCGCGAGTGTTGTCAGGGTCTTCATGTGTATCCTCCATGTTGGATTTGGATGTCGGGAGAGTTGCGTTAGGCCGAGGCCATCGCGTCGCGGTGCGCGCTGTCCCGGGGCAGCGCGCAATCAAAGATCCGGCCCCATGTTGATAGGGGCGCCGTATCGAAACCGACGCGCCGAAGGGCGTGCCAGAGTGTGACCGAGATGCTGTCGAGCACCGGGATTCCGGTTTCCCGTTCGACGACGGGCGCCACGCGGGGTCCATCGAAGTTCGTGCAAAAGACGGCGATAGCCTCCGGAGTCTTCGTGGAGACCTCTCGGATCAGGTTGCCGATGGTGGTCTCGTCGTACTGTGCGAACGTGAAATTGCCCGGGTCCTCGAGATGACGCTCGCTTACGCACTCGAAGCCAAGATCCGCGAAGTTTGAAACAATCGCGGTCTGCACCTCCTCGAGGTAGGGGGTTGCCAGTGCGTAGCGCGTGGCCCCGAGGGCGCGGAAGGCATCGAGCGTCGCCAGCGTGGAGGTCGTCGCCGGAACCCCGGTCTCTTCGGTGATCGCCCGGCACAGAGCGTGATCGTTCTCCGCTCCAAGCCAGCCCCCCGAAGTACCGCCCCAGGCGATGACATCGCATTTGGCATCCGCCAGCAGATCGGCGGCCGCGAGCTGCGGCTCGAAAGTGAACTGTCCGAGCGCATCATCACTCATCGCAATCCGGACGACCCGGAAGCGACCGAAATGGGCGGTCACTTCCGGAAGCTCTGCGAGCAGCTCGGCAACACGAGGTTCCATCACCGTATTTGATGAGGGGGTGAGTAAGCCAATGCGGACCCGGTTTTGCATGGAGGTTCTCCTGAACTCTGTCCTCCGGATCGTGTGCTCGTTCATAAAAAATTACAAATAAAAAATTAAAACATATGCAAGGTGCTGTTTTTATACAGTAAAAATATTTTTCAGTGGAGTGCACAAGAATCCGGCATTGTGCGAACGAATCAGTAGCGACAGTGCCGGGGCCAGCGTTGACCGGATACTGCGGTCCCTCCTGCTTTATGCGGCGCGTTGTACGTTTAGTGAGCGAAGGGACAGGCGAATGACCGAAGCGCGCCCTGTAGCTTCTAGCGAAGGTTCCGGATTGTTCGAAGCCACACGCAACAGCATTCTCCGCGAGGCGTTGTCAGAGCAACTTGGCTTGCTGCGGGGTGGGGGGACTGGGTAGTGTCCCCGGATTAAGAAATGTGACCCGTTCAAATACTTCAATTCGAGCGAAGAGATCATCCGCCTGGCTGTCATGATGTACGTCCGGTTCCCGCTTTCGCTTCGCAGCGTTGAGGACCTGCTTCATGAGCGGGGCATCGATGTCTGCCATGAGACGATCCGGTACTGGTGGCAAAGGTTCGGTCCGATGTTCGCTGCTGAGATCCGAAAACGGCGTGTGGCGGGTATGAAGTCGAGCCGCTGGTGCTGGCATCTCGACGAGATTTTCGTGACGATCAACGGCGAGCGGTACTACCTCTGGCGCGCTGTGGATCACGAAGGCGAGGTCCTGGAAAGCTACGTCACGAAGACCCGTGACAAGAAAGCTGCAGCGGGCGATGCTCCGCTTCCGGCGGATGCGAAGTCTTCAAAAGTTCGCCGCCGTCCATGCCTCCGTCTTGAACCACCTCAACCAGGAACGCGGCCTCTCCAGCAGACCTCTTTTCAAGGCCACCCGTGTCGCCGCTCTCGCCGAGTGGCGCGCTCTTTGCGCGACATAACGGGCAGTTCTACCGCCCAACCAGAGACTGGTTCACATTGGTCTGACAGCACCGGCAGCCCTCCCCGCGGCCTCTGGGGCAGCGAGATCAAGGGCTGTTCCCATGGCCCCAGCTGGCTCAGGCCGGCTTGTAGGCGATGGCCTCGATCTCGACTGCAATGTCGATCATAAGCCGCGACTCGGCGGTGGACCTGGCTGGCGGGTTTTCGGGGAAATACTCGCCGTATGCGGCGTTGAACGCCGGGAAGTCGCTGCGGTCGCGCAGCCAGACGGTGGTCTTGACGACGTCCGAGAGGTTGCAGCCAGCCAGTGCCAGCGTGGTCTTCACATTCTCTAGAACCTGCCGCGTTTCGGCACCGATCCCACCGCTCACGACCTTGCCGTCGCTAGCAACGGGCACCTGACCCGAAACAAACACGAAATCGCCTGCCCGGACCGCTGGCGAAAGCGGCACATGCGAACTGCCGAAAAATTCCTTGGGCATGGGTTCCTCCTGATAATGGTTCCATGCCAACATGAAGAGGTTGTCGGCGAATGCAAGCCAAAGCGACTGCCATCAATGACTGGAGTGCCGTGATGGATATTGACGAGATCGAGACCCCCTCCGTGCTGATCGACTTGGACAGGGTTGAGGCTAACTTGAAGCGGGCACAGGACTATGCCGACGCGCATGGGCTACCCCTTCGGCCCCACGTGAAGACGCACAAGCTGCCTCAGATGGCGCAGCGACAGGTGGCACTGGGCGCAGTGGGCGTCACCTGCCAGAAGATCGGCGAGGCGGAGGCGATGGCGGATGGCGGGCAAATCGACATACTCCTGCCCTACAATATCCTCGGACGGGCAAAACTCGACCGACTGGCGGCGCTCAAGGCGCGGGTGAAGCTTTCTGTCACCGCCGACAACGCCGAAACTGTGGCGGGATATGCCGGGCGTTTCACGGCGGACGACCCTTTGACGGTGCTGATCGAATGCGACACTGGCGCCCGGCGCTGCGGCGTGCAGACACCCGAGGAGGCAGTGGCTCTGGCTCGAAAGATCGACGAGGCTCCGGGTCTGGCCTTCGGGGGGCTGATGACCTATCCGCCGCAGGGGCGGCGCGCGGAGGTGGACCGTTGGCTGTGCGTGGCCAAGGCGGCATTGGAAGAGGCGGGCCTTCCGCCGCCCGTGATCAGCTCCGGCGGGACGCCTGACTTGATGCACGCCGCGGAGGAGAGCGTGGTGAGCGAGTACCGGCCCGGCACCTACATCTATTGCGACCGGATGCAGGTGGCTTGGGGGCATGGCACACTGGAGGACTGCGCCCTGACAGTGAAGGCCACGGTCGTGAGCCGGCCTACGGAGAACCGCGCCGTGCTCGACGCTGGATCCAAGGCGCTGGCGGCCGATCCGGTCCCTGCCCCCGAGACCGGGCACGGGCATATCCTGGGCTATCCAGAAGCCGTAATTACGGGGCTGTCGGAAGAGCATGCTATCGTCGATCTCTCCGGCTGCGCGAAGCGGCCTGTGATAGGTGAGACAGTGCGGGTGATCCCCAACCATGCTTGCGTCGTGTCCAATCTCTTTGACCGGGTTTACCTGATCCGCGGGAACACGGTGGAAGAGATCGCCGAGGTGACCTCGCGCGGCAAGCTTGTCTGAAATCGCCGCGCCGTCTTTTCGGATTGAGCCGGTTTTCTGGGCATACTGCTGCGAGCTTCAAAAAAGCAGCATCCCCATCTCGATGGGCGGCAAAGAGAACTGTCGCGACGATTCGATGGTTCCGGCATTCTTCAAGACCATCCTTTCCGGGCGCATGGCCCTGACGCGTTCGTGCGCAGGGCCCCGGACGTGAGCCATACGCGTTGTCCGACTGGGGTGCCGGTCCTTGGATCCCTGACGAGACACAAAGCCAAACACAGCAACTTGTTCAAACCGCTGGCAGGTCAAGGACCGGCAAGTTAAGAAGCAACGTGGGCGATCCTTTGTGAGGTGCACAGGCGCCAAGGGCCCATGTTCCGGCAACAAGACGAGGGGAAGGGCGTCACAATGTACGATCTCATTCTGAAAGGCGGCCGGGTCATCGACCCGTCCCAGCATATCGACGCGGCTCTGGACGTGGCCTTCCGTGGCGGGAAAGTGGCCGAACTTGCTGCCGACATCGCGCCCGAAAAGGCCCGCTCGGTCAAGACCGTAGCTGGCAAGATCGTTACGCCGGGCCTTATCGACTTGCACACCCACGTCTATTGGGGCGGGACCTCGCTTGGTGTGGATGCGGACGCCATAGCGCGCCGTAGCGGAACCACGACATTTGTGGATGCGGGCAGTGCGGGAGCCGGTAACATCGCCGGCTTTCGCAAGCACGTCATCGAGCCTTCGCGGCCGCGCATTCTTGCCTATATCAACGTCTCTTTTGCGGGCATCTTCGCCTTCAGCAAGAACGTGATGGTCGGGGAATGCGGCGACATGCGCCTGGTAAACCCGCATGAATGCCTGCGGGCGGCGCGCGAGAACCTCGACATCATCGTGGGCGTAAAGGCGCGGATCGGCGCCAAGGCGGGCGGCAATTCCGGAATCGCACCGCTACATCTGGCTATCGAGGTGGCGGACCAACTGGGGCTCCCGGTGATGGCGCATATCGACATGCCGCCACCCAGCCAGAAAGACGTTCTTGAAATCCTGCGCCCCGGAGATGTCCTGACCCACTGCTTCAGACCCTTCCCAGTCGCCCCGATCCGTGCCGACCGGTCGATCCGGGAGGAGGTCATCGCCGCGCGAGAGCGTGGCGTGATCTTCGATATCGGCCACGGCTACGGCGGCTTCTCGTTCGAATCGTGCCGCGCGATGTTGGAGCAGGGGATCACGGCCGACGCCATCAGCAGCGACGTGCACGCGCTATGCGTCGATGGTCCGGCGTTCGACTTGCTGGCGGTGATGTCCAAGTTCCTTGCGATCGGGATGCCGCTCAACGACGTGATACGCGCGGCGACGTCGAACGTCGCAAAGGCGCTGAGGAAGGACGACCTCGGATCTCTGCGGGTGGGGGCCACTGGCGATGCGACGATCCTGGAAATGCGAAACGAAACCGTGGAACATGTCGATGTCGTCGGCGAGGTGATCCGCTCCGACGAACAGCTTGGATGTGCCGGGATGATCATCGGCGGGGCATGGTGGCCCGAGGATTGAGCACGGCGATGCCGGCCGGAGGGGCAATCGGGTTCCGATCCCGTTTCTTCCGGCGGAATTGCGCGGTGTCGTCCGACGGAAAGAGGGTGCCGATGGTCTTGATGGCCACCGGCGCGTGACGGTTCGGTGGACGCGTGTCAGCTCCCGGTCCTGTCCCCCGGGGAGGGCATACAGGCCGAAAGCTTTGCGATCAGGCGGGGGATTTCGGCAGGGCGAAGGCAGATCGGGTTGAAGATCAGGCATTCGGGTCGGAATGGGTCCAAACGGGTATGCACGGAATCCTGTCCTGCAATCAGGCTGGCACGCATTTCATTCGCGGTGGTGGAGTCGGGGTAGCGGAAGGTGAGCAGCGGGACACGGTCCGTTGTCCCAAGACCTTCGATCATCGGTTCGGGCGACGAGCAGGGCCTGATCGAGTCCGAGATTTGCCGGCAGGTGTCGCGCCAACGGGCATGGCGCGCAGCATCGCCCTCGGCGACGAAGTGATCAAGGGCGGCAAGCAGCCCGAAAATCTCGTTCTTGCCGGGCTTGCATCCGCGACCTATCCCTTGGCGCGGCAGGCCGCGCAGTTGCGCGCTGTCGATGAAGTCGGCGGGCGGTAACCATGTGTTTCTCGCAATATCCATGTCTAGGAACTGCATCGCAGCGGAGACGATCAGGTCACGCCGACCGCACAGGATGCCGGTTCCGGCTGGGCCGCCAAGAACCTTGCCACCGGAATACGCGACGAGATCGGCGCCCTCGGCTACGAAGCGCTTCAAGTTGCCACCTGGCGGCAGCTCGGCCGCGGCATCGACGATCAAGGGGATGTCATGTGCCCGCGCGACAGCGGACACCTCGGCGAGAGGAGGATGGGACCGGCTGCTTTGCACATAGAGGATCGCAGTAGTGCGTGGTCCGATGGCGGACTCGTATTCCCAAGGTTCGACATCGCGAATGCCCGCCCCGGCCAGACCTTCGGACATGCCGATTTCAATGAAGCGTGCGCCCGCAGCGCGGCAGCCGTGATCGTAGCCGTTCCGCTGCCCTCGGGCCACGATGACCTCGTTCGGGCCGTCGGTGTTAGGCAAGGCGTTCATGCGACCGGTGTCCAGTCGTGCGATACAGGCGGCAGTGGCCAGCAAGAGGCCCGCGGCAGCTCCTGTGGTGACGACGCCGGCCTCTGCCCCGGTCGCTTGGGCAATGGCGCGGGAGGCGTGGGCCTGAAGTTCGAACATGTCGACCGAGACGGAGTCGGCGTCTCTTATCGCCTCGAGGACGCCCGGCGCCAGCGGCGCCCCGGAGAGCCGGGTGAGCGGGCCCGCTGCATTGATCAGCGTCGGACAACCGCGGAAGATATCTCCGATCATTCTGCAGCGGCCGCATGCGCCAGCTGGGCGGAGGCCGCCTGTCGGCCCGGCTCGGAGGCCGCGATCACGAAAACAGTCATTCGGCAGGCTCCTTTCTCGGGCCTTATGGGCGACGGCCGGAGCGCTCAGTCCCCCAACGGTTCCAGCACGTCGCCGGCCCGATGTCTGAGCGCCGCGTATTTGATACGCCGCAGGCTTTCACGGGCGCTGGGGCCAAGTGAATAACCGGTCGCGGCGGAGATGAGGTCGATCACCGCCAGATAGGCGTAGCGGACGGCGGTCGGTGTCAGTGTGTCGCGGGTTTCCGCCACCGAGATGGCAAGCGGATAATCGACGGCTTCGGCAAGCGGCGATGCGCGGGGGGCTACGGCAATCGTCGTTGCCCCGTAATCGCGAGCCAGCCCGACGGCCTCGATCAGTTCCACGGTCTTGCCTGAGCCGGAGATCGCCAAGACCACGTCGTTCGGTGCGAGCGTGGCCGCCTTCATACGCATGAAATAGGCCTCTGGGCAGCAGGAGACATTCACGCCGTAGCGAAACAGTCGGAAGCGTGCTTCCTCGGCCAGGATTGCAGCGCTGCCGCCCAGCCCGAAAGTGACCACCTGGCGTGCGTTTGCCACCGACTGCGCCGCTGCCTGGATCATCTCGGGGGATATCTGGCGCTCCACCTCGCGCAGTGCGCTATGCGCGTCAGCAAGGACAGGGTTCCAGTACTTCGGCAGCTTCGCGTCGGCAGGCCCCGGTTCCCCCTCGGCGGCGAGGTAGATATCTCCGACGACGAGGCTTTGTGCCAGCTTGAGCTTTAACTCTCTTACCCCCTTGCAGCCGATGGCGCGGCAGAAGCGCGTGACGGTGGGTTCGCTCACCTCGGCCCGGCGCGCGATCTCTCCGATGCTTTCCTCGGCAGCGCGGGGAACGTCCGCAAGCACGGTGGCCCCGACTTTCCTTTCGGCCGGACTGAGCGTGCCGAGATGGTCCTTTATTCGCCCTAGGACGTCAACAATCGGATCAGATTGCGCCGGGAGCTTTCGAGGCGCGGGCGCTGCGGTTTGAACGGTCGGTTTGGGGCTCATGCAGGCCTCCTGAAGCTCACTCTATGCTCGCTGGAAGCGTGCACCAGGTCAAGTAAGTAGCATAATCACAGGATTCTTGATTGAAGTAAGTATATGGTAAATAACGATTTTTATAATAGTATTTGTATCTCTTGACAGGTTTGTAAGTAATTTTCACAGTGGAGATGCGGAAGATTCCCTTCCGCGCAGACGACAGGGAGCTTGGCGAGGTGTTGTTCGAGATCGGTCTGCAGGCGTCGGACGGGACGCAATTGAAGACAAGGCCATCGTTGACCGTGCGCCCAACCCGTTTGCAACATAGGGGCGCCCATGGCCGGTGACCTCGTCATCCGCAACGGGCGCGTTATCGACCCGGCCAGCGGCATCGACCGCGTGGCGGATGTTGTGATCGAAGGTGGCCGGATTGCCGGTCTGGACGTCGGGGCGCCAGTCGGCGCCAAGGTGGTCGATGCATCAGGCGCGATCGTGACCCCGGGGCTGATTGACTTGCACACCCATGTCTACTGGGGAGGCACTTCTCTGGGGGTCGCGCCCGACGCTTACGCGCTACGCTCGGCAACCACGATGCTGGTCGATGCGGGTAGCGCTGGGCCGGGTAACTACCGCGGCTTTGCCGAATATGTCATCGCGCCAGCATTTACCCGCATTCTGGCTTATTTGCATATCAGCTTTGCCGGGATCTACGCCTTTTCCGACCGCATCATGGTGGGGGAAAGCCACGACATGCGTCTCATGGCGGCGCGCGAGGCCGCCGCAGTGGCAAGGGAACACGCCGACACTGTGGTCGGCATTAAGGTCCGTGTCGGGGCCCACGCCAGCGGGCCGTCGGGTATCGCCCCGCTCGATGTGGCGTTGGATGCTGCCGACGAGCTCGGGCTGCCGCTTATGGTCCATATCGACGAGCCGCCACCCAGTTATGGCGAAGTCGTTTCGCGCCTGCGTCCTGGTGACGTGCTGACTCACTGCTTCCGGCCCTATCCGAATGCGCCGGTGGACGGAAAGGGGCATGTCCGACCCGAGATCCTCGAAGCCCGCGAACGCGGGGTGGTCTTTGACATCGCACATGGCAAGGGTTCGTTCAGTTGGAAATCGGCGCGCGCCGCGCTGGGGCAGGGCTTCCGGCCGAACGTCATCTCGTCAGACGTGCATATTCTGAACATCGATGGGCCAGCCTACGACAATCTGCATGTCATGACCAAGTTCATGGCGCTCGGCTGGACGCTGCCCGAGGTGGTGGAGGCGGCAAGCGCCGCCCCCGCTCGCGCGCTGGGTCTGCCCGACCTGGGCCATCTCCGCAAAGGCGCCTTGGGGGACGTGAGCGTCTTCCGCGAGGTGGAAGGTGCCGTCGAGTTGGAAGACGTTTTGGGTGAGACGGTTCCGTTCGACCGGCGTCTGACCTCGGTTGGCATTGCTGTTGGCGGGGAGTGGAGAGCGGCATGAGTTACTGTTTCGATCTCGCTGGCAAACGCGCTTTCGTAAGCGGCGGCAGTCGGGGGCTTGGGCGCGAGATGGCCCTGGCGCTGGCCGAGGGCGGCGCCGATATCGTGCTGGTCGCCCGCGGCTCGGAGGCGCTGAATATGACGGCCCAGGACATCCGTGGGTTCGGCCGCGAGGTCTGGACCTACGAGGCGGATTTCGGGGACCCCGATGCGGTGGAAGCGCTCTGTGTCCGCGTGCTGGATGATGTCGGCAGCCTCGACATCGCCATCAATAACGTTGGGGGGCGGCGTGTAAACGTGCCGACCGAGGAACTGGACTTGGCGACCTGGCGGCAACTGCTGGACCTGAACTTGACCGCAACCTTCGTTTGTTCCCGAGCCTTTGGGGCGGCCATGATCGAAGCAGGGCGCGGGGGTCGGATCATCAACGTGGCCTCGATAAACGGGCTCGTTCCCGGACGCGGGATCGGTGGGCGGCACTACGAGGCAGCCAAGAGCGCGGTCATCCAGTTCACACGAACGCTGGCGGTCGATTGGGCGCAGCATGGGATTACGGCAAACGCCATCTGTCCCGGCATCTTCGAGACCGAACCAAACCGGAAATGGAAGGCGACGCACCCGGAAGTCATCGACCGTATCGTGGCGGATATACCAATGGGACGCATGGGTGATCCCCGCGAAATCGGGGCGCTGGCGGTCTACTTGGCATCGGACGCCGCGCGATTCATGACCGGCGCGACCCTGATCATCGACGGCGGCCAGACCTGCCGCTGAGGCCTGAAATCAAAAAGGGAGGAAGAACCATGAAACTGAAGAAATTCCTTGTCGGGATGACAGCGTTGGCGCTGCTGGCCACACCTGTCTCTGCGCAGACGCTGCGCTACGCCACCATTGGCGAACCACCGAGCCTCGATTTGCAGATGGGCACCGCGACCCTGGCATCGACGATCTCTCAGAACATGTTCGAGACACTTTACGCGTTTGACGAGACCAACGCACCGCAACCTTACCTGGTGACGGGCGAGCAGATTTCCGAGGACGGAAAAACCATCGTGCTCACCCTGCGCGACGGCGTGTTGTTCCATGACGGGGACACCCTGACCGCCGAGGACGTGGCCGCCTCGCTGAACCGCTGGGCCGAACACGGCGCGCGCGGCAAGATCTTGGGGCTGGATAATGCCGCGGTTACCGGCGACCTTGAGGTGACGCTCCACCTGAAGGAAGTGAATGGCGCCTGGAAGAGCATCCTAGCCTATATCAATGGCGGTCCGGTGATCTATCCGGCCGACATCGTGACGGCGGCGGCGGGTGAACCAATCGCGGCCGAGAACTACGTAGGCACCGGCCCCTACCGCTTTGGCGAGTTGCGTCCGAACCGTTATGTCGAACTGATCCGCTTTGACGACTACACGCCGAACCCGGGCGAGAGCAACGGAGCGGCCGGTACGCGGGTCGCCAATTTCGAGAAGCTGCATTTCATCCCGGTTCCGGACGTGGGGACCCGGCTGAGCGGTGTGCAGGCAGGGGACTACGACTATGCCGAGTACATTTCGGGTGATCTCTTCGGGCTCGTCAAGGACGACCCGGCGGTCCAGGTAAAGATCAGCGCCGCGCCGATCTTTGGCCTGATGTTCATGAACTCGGAAAACGGCCCCCTGGCCGACAACACGAAACTGCGGCAGGCCATCGTGGCGGCGCTGAACATGGAACAGGCGCTGCAGGTTTCGGTCGGCGAGCAGGAACTCTACGATGCGAGCGGTGTCTTCTTTGCCGAGGGCAACATCTGGCATACCACGGCCGGTTCCGAAGCCTATAGCGAGGGCAACCCGGAAAAGGCCAAGGCGCTTGCCGCAGATGCGGGCTATGACGGAACCCCGATCAAGCTGCTGGTCTCGACCAACTACAAGGCTCATTTCGACAATGCGAGTGTCTTCACCCGACAGTTGGCAGATGCAGGCATCAATGTGCAGATGGTCGTTGTCGACTGGGCAACATTGCTGAAGCTGCGGGGGCAGCCGGAACAGTGGGACATGTTCATGACCCATCACGGGGATGTTCCGGACCCGGTTCTGCTGACGGTGATGAACGAGAGCTATCCCGGCTGGTGGCAGACAGAGGAGAAGAGGGCGTTGATGGCGCAGCTGACGGGCACCTCGGTCCTAGAAGAGCGTCAGGCGGCTTGGGAAAAGATGCAGGCTCTGATCTGGGAACAGCTTCCGACGGTCCGGGTGGGCAGCCAGTTTTCCTATGACATTGCCTCGCCGGATCTGAAGACGCCCTGGGAAAAGGCACCGGTCTTCCCGTATTTCTGGGGCGCCTCGAAATAGGTAGGTACCATTGGGTCCTTACATCCTAAGAAGAACTGGTGCGGCGATCGCGACTCTGATCGCCGCATCCGTCATCATCTTCGCGTTCATCCACCTGATCCCGGGCGACCCGGTCTATGTGATGCTGGGCGATGCCGCGACTCCCGATCAGGTCGAGGAGTTGCGTGAACGCATGGGACTCAACGAACCCCTGGTCGTTCAATATCTGATCTGGGCCGGGAATGCCCTTCAGGGAGACCTGGGCCAGTCGATCTTCTTCGAGACGCCGGTGACCCAGGTGATCGCAGAGGGGGCGGAAACCTCGATCCTGCTGGCGCTGATCACCATGTTCTGGATCGTGGCCTTCGGTATTCCAGTGGGCGTTCTCGCCGCCATGCGACAGGGCACTTGGGTCGATCAGGGGTTGTCGGGCCTTGCCATGCTGCTCGCCTCCGTCCCGACCTTCTGGGTCGGTCTCTACCTCATTCTGACCTTCGCCGCCGGTCTGGGCTGGTTTCCCAGTTCGGGCTACCCTTCGATCTTCGAAGAAGGCGGCCTGTCGAACCTGCGCTACCTCGTCCTGCCCAGTCTCGCGCTCGCGGCGCCGAACGCAGCGTTGATCCTGCGCCTGACACGCGCCTCGATGCTCGACGTGGCACGTGAAGATTATGTGCGCACTGCACGCGCCAAGGGCATCCCGCCCTATCGCGTGGTGCTGCGTCACATCCTTCGCAATGCTCTGCTGGCAGTGGTCTCGGCCTTCGGCTTTACCTTTGCCGCGCTGATTTCCGAGGCCGTGGTCACCGAAACCGTCTTTGCCCTGCCGGGGATCGGCCGCACCGTGGTCCAGTCGATCCTGCGTCGCGATTATCCCGTCATTCAGGGCGTCGTTCTGGTCATTGTCTGTCTGTACCTGGTCATCAACCTGATCGTGGACCTGTCATATCGCCTGCTCGATCCAAGGGTGGAACTCGAATGAGACAGATCCTGATAAACCTTGCCCGTCCTTTCGTGGCGCGCCCCATGACGGCCTTCGGCGTGCTTTTCCTACTCACGATCGTGGTGTTTGCGGCGCTCTCCCCATGGATCGCGCCCTTTCCGCCCGACCAGATCGACCCGGTCAACCGGTTACAGCCACCTGGGGTGGGCCATCTTCTGGGGACCGACCATTTCGGACGCGACACATTCAGTCGCATCGTCTACGGCGCGCGGCTGGCGCTGCTGATCGGTATTGGCGTTGTGGTTTTTGCGCTTGCCACGGGCGTGCCCATCGGCGTGCTCTCTGCTCTCTTTCCCCGGCTTGGCGTGGTGCTCATGCGGATGGTCGACGTGCTGATGTCCTTCCCGTCGCTGTTGCTTGCACTGGGGTTGATCGTCATCCTCGGGCAAGGCGTCTTCAACGCGATCCTCGCGATTGGCCTGATCTATCTGACGACGACAGCCCGGATCGTCTACGGATTGGCGCTGCGACTGAAAGCGGAGCCCTTCGTGGAGGCCGCGCGCAGTTCCGGTGCCGGCACCTGGTGGATCGTGACGCGTCACATCCTGCCCAACATGATCTCACCGCTGCTGGTACAGGCGAGTTTCGTCTTTGCCTTCGCGCAGCTGGGGGCCGCCTCGCTGGACTTCCTCGGGCTGGGCGCGCCGCCCGATATCCCCTCCTGGGGCAATATGCTGGCGGAGTCGCGTATCTATATCACCCGCGCGTCCTGGCTGCTTCTCTGGCCGGGGCTGATGATCGTGCTCACGGCGTTTTCCCTGAATCTAGTCGGCGATGCGCTACGCGATCGGATGGATCCGCGGTTCCGCGAACTGATGCGAAAGTGAGATCCGGATGTTGAATGTCGAAAATCTCGTGGTCTCTCTCCGGAGCGGCATACCCATCGTCCGGAATGTGTCTTTCCGGATCGAACCGGGCGAGATCCTGGCCCTGGTGGGCGAGTCCGGTTCCGGCAAGAGCCTGACATCGCTTGCACTCATGGGCCTGCTTCCGCCCAGCATCGCGATCACAGGGGGGCGCATCACGCTCGACGGGGCCGAGATCACACATCTTGCTCCGCACCAGCGGGTGCGCAGGGGGTGCGGCAAGGTGGCGATGATCTTTCAGGAGCCGATGACCTCGTTAAACCCGGTGTTGCGCATCGGCGAACAGATCGAAGAAGCGATCCGGATGCATGATCCGGATTCCGTTCCGGCCGAACGCGCCCTCGAACTGCTGGACATGGTGCGTATCCCCGATGCAGCGCATCAGCTCAGGGCCTATCCGCACGAACTGTCCGGCGGGATGCGTCAGCGCGTGATGATCGCCATCGCGCTGGCCTGTCGTCCAGAGATCCTGATCGCGGACGAGCCGACCACGGCGCTTGACGTGACGGTGCAGCGTCAGGTCCTTGGATTGATCCGGGATCTCTGTGAGCGGCTGGGCGTCGGCGTCCTTTTCATCACCCACGACCTTGGCGTCGTCGCCCAGCTATCCGAGCGTGTCGCGGTGATGTACGCGGGGGTGCTGGTTGAGACCGCCGATGTCGTTCCGCTGTTCCGCGCGCCTCTGCATCCCTACACGGCCGGCTTGATGGCCTGCCTGCCGGACCCGGACTCGGACGAACCGCACATGGCGACGATACCGGGCTCGGCGCCGCGCGCAGACGCCATACCCGATGGCTGCCCCTTCGCGCCGCGCTGCCCGAGGGCGCAATCCGTGTGCCGATCTGGCACACTGCCGCTGGTTCGCGGCGCTGAGGGACAGGCGGCGCGCTGCCATTTCCCGCTGACCGAGGGAGCGCTCGCGTGACTACCGGCGACGATATCATCCTCGACATCCGCGACCTGCAGAAGGTTTTCAAGGTTCGTCGTGGCGGAAAGCTGCACGAGGTTCATGCGATCAACGGTATCTCGCTGGCTGTGCGGCGGGGTGAGACGTTGGGTATCGTCGGGGAATCCGGTTGCGGCAAGTCCACGTTGGCGCGAGTGCTTCTGGGCCTCTCAAGCGCCGATGGCGGGACAGTCCATTTCAATGGCAAGAACCTGCTCAGCCTTGGCCGACGCGAACTTTCAGCGGTCAGGACAAAGATCCGCATGGTCTTCCAGGACCCCTATGCCTCGCTCAATGCGCGCCGTTCGGTCAGGGACTCAGTTGCAGAGACCGGCGACATTCATGGCCTTTTCAGAACCCGGCAGGAGCGCGTCGAGAAGGTGGCCGAGGCTCTGGAGCGCGTGGGGCTTCCTGCCGATTTCGCCAGCAGCTACCCGCATGAGCTCTCGGGTGGTCAGCGGCAACGGGTCGGCATCGCACGCGCCATCCTGCCCGAGCCCGAGCTTGTCATCGCCGATGAGCCCGTGTCGGCGCTGGACGTTTCCATCCAGGCACAGGTTCTCAACCTGCTGGCAGACCTGAAGACACGTCTTGGGCTGACGCTCATGTTCATCAGCCACGATCTCGGCGTGGTTGCCAAAATCTCGGACAGGGTCGCCGTGCTCTACATGGGTGATTTGGTCGAACTCGGCCCAGCTCGTGAGCTGTTTTTCGATCCGCGCCATCCATACACCGAACTCCTGCTATCCGCGATTCCTCGCCCCGATCCTTCCACCCGGATCACCGGGGCGGTCGAGGTGAGCGAGCCACCCAGCCGGATGCACCGCTGGACGGGCTGCCCATTCCGGGACCGCTGTAACCGCGCGAGTGATCTGTGTGTGCAACAGGCACCCGACCTTCGTGAGGTCGAGCCTGGGCGGTTCGTCTCTTGCCACCATGTTTGAGCCACGCAAGCCGCTGAAATCGTCGATACTCGACATGCTTTGAGGAATATGTTTCACCTTTGGCGCGGTACCCATTTGGGCGCGCCACCATCGACCGGCGACGCCGGATAGATGTCAGCACCCGTCACGGCACTGTCAGAGGAAACTGGCTTGAGGGTTTTGTCAGAGCGATGAGGCTTGAGGTGAACGGGGCTGTCGCCTAGCGTCCAA
>JABURR010000041.1 GCA_014762635.1 Paracoccaceae bacterium | reverse complement strand
ACCGATGCGGCCCGCGCCAGCGAGATCACCCGCGAGGTCGACCGGATCATGGAGGCACGCGACCTCCGCACGCCTGTTGCGGATGCGGTCGCGGATGACGTCTCGGAGCGCTATCCGGACATGCCGTCCCACCTCGCCCGCGGGCTCGGTGCGACCTATGCGGCCGTCGTCGAGATACGGGACACGGAGGCCATCAATCAGGTTCGCCGCGAAGCCGAGATGCGCGACGGGCTTGGGATTGGCACGCGTGACGAACGTCTAGCAACCCAAGATGAAACGGCGCCGCAGACTGACCGTACCGACCGCCTCGCAGACGAGATTGCGCGCGTTCTGGACCATGAGCGGGCAGGGGAGTTGTCTGCGCCCTTCGAGACCGAGGTGGAGCGCGATGCCTTCCGCGGTGAGATCGCACGGGTGCTGGATGACCGCCAACTTGCGCGGCTCACATCCGGCGATGCCGATGCGTTGGACAAGGTTCTCGAGGACCGCCTCGACAGGCTCTATGTCGCCAAGGTCTATCTTCAATCCGATGCCGCGACGGCCAATACGGATGCCCTGCGTCAGGTGGTCGATGAACTTGCCGATGCTGAGTATGAAAAACACCGCGCGACGGATGTGGATGGCGAGACCGAGCGGGGCCAGGTCCATTGAGCGCCGCCATGGGAAAAGCGCGGATCGCCACGGGCGTCCTGCTCGTGACGCTGGTGACCGGGGCCATGGGCTATACCATCGCCTCGGCGGTGCTGACCTACCAGGATCTCGGCTTCGGGGCCGAGATCGACTTCGCCTATATCGCGCAGAATTATCTGGGGATCCTTGATCGCCGCCCGGAGGACGCGCAACTCATCCACCTGATCATCGGCAGCTTTGCCGCCGCCGGAATGATGCTGAGCCTCGCCCTCTCAGGGTCCGCCCTGACGCGCTTTGGCCAGACCCATTGGCAGACCGCGCGCGAGATGAAGGCCAATGGCTTCTTCGGGGCGCCGGGCACCGGGTTCATCCTCGGTAAGCTGGGGACGCCGGGCTCCCGCGCGAAGTACATCTGTTCGAAGGTCTTCCCCCATGCGCTGATCGTGGCCCCCACGGGTCGCGGCAAGACCACGGGCTTCGTCATTCCGAACCTGCTGACCTGGCAGGGCTCCGCCGTGACGCTCGATGTGAAGGGCGAATGTTTCGAGGCCACGGCCCGGCACCGCGCAGCCCAGGGCGACAAGGTCTATCGATTTGCCCCCACCGATTGGGAGGGCAAGCGCACACATCGCTACAACCCGCTCTTGCGCATCTTCGAGCTGAAAGATCCCGCGCGCCAGCAGATGGAATTGCAGCTCCTGGCGACGCTATTCCTGCAGAGTGACAACGACCGGGTGCAGGGCCTCCTCAAGGGCGGGATCGATCTCTTCGTGGCGGCAGGCCTGCTGGCCTTCCAGCGCAAGCGCCCCACCTTGGGCGAGATTTACCGCATCGCCGCCTCGGGTGGAAACAAGCAGAAGGAATACTTCGCGCGAGGCCACGAGGTGGAGAACAGGGCCGCCAAGCTGATTTTCACGCGGTTGGCCTCGACCAACAACGACACGCTGACCTCTTACGTCTCGCTCCTGATGACCTCGGGGCTCGATCAATGGCAGAACCCGGCGATCGATGAGGCGACAGCGGTGTCGGATTTTGATTTCCGGACGATCCGCAAGAAACCCTTCTCGGTCTATCTCGTGGTCCAGCCGTTGATGGTGAAGCCCCTCGCGCCGCTGATCCGGCTCTTCTTCTCTGATCTCCTCTCGGCCATGCAGGAAAAGGACCCGGGGCCAGACGAGCCTTGGCCGGTGATGATCATGCTCGATGAATTCAATCGATTGGGCAAAATGCCCATTGTGGTCGAGAGCATCGAGACCCTGCGCACGTATCGTGGCCATCTGGCTGTGGTCACCCAGACCATCCCTGCCCTCGATGAAATCTATGGCGAGAACACCCGCCGAGCCCTGCAGGGCAACGCGGGCGTGAAGCTCTACCTGACGCCCTCGGATGAGAAAACCGTCGAAGAGCTGAGCAAGGCGGTCGGCAAGACCACGAAAACCGTCGTCACGCGCTCTCAGTCCATAGGTAAGAACCCCTTCGAAGGGCGCAGCCAATCCACGCGGACTGAAGAAAGCTCGTTGTTGCCTGAAGATGAAGCGCGCCGCCTGCCGCTCGATGAGATCGTCATGGTGATCGACGGCCAGATGCCAATCCGGGTCAAACGGATCCAGTATTTTGACGATCGGCTGTTCAAGGCGATCCACGCGGCGCAAACGGGCGAGTTGCCGTTTCCGGAGCCGGGGGGAGGGGGGCCGCAAGGCACGCTGCCGCTGAGCATGCGCGCCATGCCGATGACACCGCCACTGGACGGGTCTGGCGGATCCGAGGCCGACGTTGAGGCCGAACGCCAGGCTGCTGATGGCCAATCGTCAGGGAAAACTGATGTCGCCCCAAAGAAGACTGCGCCCGTCGTTCAAGCTGTTGTCGCAGATGAACAGCGCCAGATGGAGATGGATTTTGAGGGCCAGGTTGCGGATTCCGACACAGTGGATGATGAGGCGCAGATGCGCTCTGCAGTCGATGGCTTGAACGAAATGGAAGCGATGCTGCAGGAGGAGGGTGGCAAAAAGCCAATTCACCGGTAGGGCGGTGGGCATGGTCTGACGGTCATAGAGGGTGGGATGCTGACGCTCAGTGTACGTGCGAACACATCCGTTCGCGAGCAAGAAAATGGAAGCTCGAGACACCTCATTGGCCAACAACCGAGTTCGGCAGACCCATGGCTAGGGGGTTCAGCATTGTGCCAGATGATATTGACTTACGGCTGCCCGCAGGCACCAATCACGAGTGAGGGCCAATCCATCGGCGCTTGAGCCGAAGGATATTGAAGCTGGACACAAGGGTTCGAGTTTTCTTGATTTGATGGATTTGAAAAATGAATACAGTACCAAAACCAAAATTTTCCGTGTCCGCCCGATATCTCGGACCCGTCTTCACTCTCGATGGAGAGTTGACGAAGAGCAATCAGAACCTGGTCTTCGCGCGAAACGGTATCGGCAAGTCCTTCCTGTCGCGCGCCTTCCGGTATCTTGATCTGTACGGCCAGCAGGAAGATGTGTCAGGCGCCGCTCTCAACCTTGTTTCTGACGAATCCACCGATGGCTCCGGCTCGTTTGCGTTTTCTCGCGGTACGACTGCAATGGGAACTCTCGACCTTCAAAAGGCTGGAGATGCGGTCACAGCAACGGTCAATGACACAATCTTCCACGTGTTCTCCGAGGATTTCGTGCAAGAAGAGTTGCGGGAACGAAAATACGAACTGGATGGCGAGATTGAAAACCAGATCGCCGTCGATAGCGAAAACATCAAGCTAGATGATGCGAAGAAGGTGCTGGAAGAAGCAAGGGCGAAGGCTTCCGAGGCATACAATACGCTTGACGGCAAATTTACCGCCGCGAAAGAATCCGAGCTGCATGAGAAGGCAGGCATCAACAAACAACTGAAAGAGTACAAGGCTCTTTCTTTGGAAAAGCTTCTGGAGACCTTTCAAGAGAAGCCAGAAGCGCCGAAGCAATCTCTCACCGACATCATCAGGGACCTCGATAGCCTCAAGGCAATACCTGCCGAACCTGCCTATCCTAGGCAAATCGAACCCATTGCAACCAATGATGTCGATCTCGACGCCCTTGCTGTTTCGCTTGAGCGCCCGACCTCCCCATCAAGTGTCTCCGACGCAATCAAGAAGAAGATCGATGCGCATCACGGCTTTTACGAGGAAGGCGCAAAGATCATTCGAGATGAGCACCGGACCGTATGCCCCTTCTGCGAACAGGGTATCACGGACCCTGATCCCAAGGCGGTGATTGATGCCTACATTGAATATTTTGAAGACGAAGAAGAGAAGCACAAAGCGGAATTGAGGGACTTCTTTCGAAAGCTCAGACAAAAGGAAGCGCAGCTGGATCCGACGGCAACCCAGCTTGCAAGGCAGAAGTCCCGCTATGACGCGCTTAAGCGTCATGTGCCATCGAAAAAGGATACAGAAGTCAGCGACGGCGCGGATGCGCTGAAGAGCGTGCAGGAAGCGATCGCGGCTATAAAGTCGGTGATCGAACAGAAGGCCTCAGCACTTGGAACCGCGGCTGCGCTTCCTGCCGAGAACCTGTCCGCTTGTATCGCGGCGATCAACAAGGTCATCGGCGAAAACAATGAGAAAGCGGAAGCGCTGAATTTAGCTGTCGAGAAAGCTGATGAAGAGCGCAAGACTCTACAGCGCAAAGCCTGCGCGGTGTTTGAGCGCGAATTCGCTATCGGCAATCGGCCCGACATCGAAAACCTGCGGGGACTTCATGCCGATGTTGTCTTGAAGCAGAACGCTTTGGGTGAGCTGGAAAAGGCAAGTCCGTCGGCACAAGCACGGGATCGTGTTGCCGAGACCTTTGAATTGCTCCTGAAAGAGTTCTTCGCCGACAAATACGTTTTCGACAAGACCAGGTTTGTGCTGAAGCGCGGCCAACAGGAAATGGCTCGTGGGCCGCATCGGACGTTGAGTGACGGCGAGAAAACAGCAATTTCTTTCTGCTATTTCATTGCATGCACGCACAAGAAGGTAGCAACAGGTAGAGATTATAAGAAGCTGTTTCTCGTCTTTGACGATCCGATTACGTCAATGTCTTATGATTTTGTTTTCGCAATTGCGCAAACTCTCAAGAACCTGAACATTTCGGATCAGGGTGAGATTTCGATAAATCCAGGAAAGATTGATGGCAAAAAGTGCTGGAGGCCGGAATTACTCTTGCTCACCCACAGCAGCTATTTCTTCAATATTTCGCTTACGAACCGTGTGGTCGATGATAATGCAGCGTTTGCACTTCACACCGACGGCAAGAGCCACAGTCTTGCACGCCTGAACAAGTATATCGCCCCCTTCCAGGAGCAATTGGTGGACATCCACGAGGTGGCGAACGGCAAAGACCCTGATCATAGGACCGCAAATTCAGTCCGCTCAGTGCTGGAGGCAATTGGCCGCTTCTGCAGGCCGGACAAGTCCGACAGCCTGACAGATTTCGTCAAGCATCTTGCGGGCGAGGAGGGCATGACTCTCAAGAGTGTCCTGATCAACTCCCTATGCCACGGTACCTACTATGACGAGGCGCCGCCGCCTGATGATCTGGTTCTCGCCTGCAGGGAAACATTGGTTGTTGTGGAGCGCTATGCGGTCGGCCAACTGGAGCTTATCAAGAAAGCTGCGCGCGTATAAAGTTGCGAAAGCAATCAGTCAGCCGGCGATTGTTGTCGTCCTGTTTATCGCGCACTCAGGTCGGGACGAGCGCCTGTAATCATGCCGCCTAAATGTATGGTACGAAACAGTTGTGAAGATGCACGATTTAGAACGGAGCGCGAATGGCAGCAAAGGGCCGGAAACGACTTGGTCGTGGTCGGGACGGGAAGCAGCCATTCGCTGCACTCCGAATGAATGACTGCAATGGAAGCAACCGACACTCTGCCACCGTTGCCTCCATTCAAAGATCAAGATACACGTGACCGAGCATCAGCGGCCTGCAATCAACCAAGTGTTGTGTTACCTGCGACACCTGCGAGAAGGTTACTTTCAACTCGCCCCGCTACATGCTGTTACGGAATTGCGAAATTCCCGCGATGTTGGGAATGCGAGATTGTAGGTCGTTGATGCACCCATGTCGTTAAAGCCCTTTGCCAACCTTAGACAAATCGCCTTTGCGCTTCGCCGGAATTATCGGAAGAGATTTGTCTACATCGCTTACGGACTCGCTCCAGGTGCGCGATACAAAGAATTCACCATACCAAAGAAAAGTGGTGGGACACGGCGTATTTGCGCACCGCGTATTGCGCTTCTCGGGTTGCAGCGTGACATCCTGCGCCTTCTGGAAAGCGACTATCGTCCTCGCGCCCACGTCCACGGTTTTGTCGGCGGGCATCAACGCAGCATAGTGAGCAATGCTCGGCAACACGTCGGTAAGCGCTGGGTGCTCAACATTGACCTTGAAGACTACTTCGAGACCATTCACTTCGGTCGCATTCGCGGGCGTTTGATGGCCCCGCCTTATGACTATCCAGAAGAGATTGCCCAGTTCATCGCGCACATCGCTTGCTTTCAAACAGAAAAGGAGGTCGAAGGCAGTCTTCGAACAACCCATGTCCTGATGCCTGGCGCCGCACTGTCGCCAATACTTGCAAACATCGTTTCAGACAAACTCGATGCTGAGTTGGCTCGATTTTGCAGGCAACTTGGATGCACCTACACGCGATATGCCGATGACATCACAATCTCCTCCAATCGCAGGACCTTTCCGGCGCCAATCGGACGTTTTGCAAACCCCGACAGCCACGATGACTTCATTCTATCCGACACCTTTCAGCAGATGATTGAGGACAACGGATTTAGAATTAACCACGCAAAGACACGACTGCTGGGCGCCGCCTTTCAACAGGAAGTCACCGGTCTGGTTGTGAATGAGAAAGTTAACGTTAAGCGCAAATTTGTTCGCGATGTCAGGGCGATGCTTCATGACTGGGAGTATAATGGCTATGCTGCGGCATCGGCACGCCACTTCAACGATAAGCGCCCAGATAGAGGCCGGTTGTTGGAGCAGGAAGCTACGAACTTCGAATGGGTGCTCCGAGGGAAAATAGAGTTTATTCGGCAGGTGAAGGGATCCACTGACCAGGTCTTCCGCGGCCTTGCCGCGAGGTTCAACGCATTGTCCTCGGGCGGACAATTTTCGATTCCATTGGTCGAGGATAGCGAGGTTCTAAACGCAGCCGTTTGGTATCTCGAAAATGACACAGATGGCGGATCAGTGGGCACTTGTTTCGCCGTAGCCGAGAACCTGTTTGCGACCTGCGCGCATTGCCTTGGACCAAATCTGCGCATCTTTCCGCGACAAAGCCCGGCATTCGCAATGGAAGCGGACGAAGTAGCCCGCGACGAACACAACGACCTTGCGCTCATTCGGTTAAGAACTCCAATGCCCGCATTCAATCCAGCAGCCACGCTGCAAATGGCCTCGACAGCCGAAGCTGGCGCGCTCGGCATCCGCTCTGCGGTGCAGGCTGCGGGCTATCCTTCCAATCTGGACAGCACGTCTCTGACGATCCGCGACACTGAGGTGACAGGTTTCTCGCGGCAGACCTTTGACGGCACGCCCGCCACATCCGATAACGTGATCGCCTTGTTGTCGGGAACTTACGAGGGAATGAGTGGTGGTCCCGTGCTATTCTCTGGAAAAGTTGTCGGCGTAATCGTTAGGGGGCCAAACGACGACGACCGGACAATCCCCTTCCTCGCGGTCAGGTCAGAGTTTGTTGATGCTTTGCTTGCAACCCTTTAGCGGACATTGAAGACCAAGGTGAGTGACCGTCGGCTAAGGGCCGTCACCGTCGTCCAAGTCGACCCAGTCTCGCCAGCTGCGCCAGCATTTTTGACCCCGAGTTAGCGGATCCTGTTCCTCCTGCGGAACCCGTCTGCCCCATGCCTTGTCTCACGGGCATCTGCTGCACGCCGAAGAACTGCCGCGCCCTGAGGGCGGCGTATTCGGCGCCACTTGCCCCGCCGATCAGATAGCGATTGTAGGCCTGCTGGCTGCCCATTGCGGCGCGGGCAAAGCTGTAGCCGCCGCCGAGACCACCGGAGAGGGCGGGCATCATGATGTTTCCGGAGATCGCGCGGACGATGAAGGGCGTGGCAATGATGAAGCCCTTGGCCATGAGGACCATCATGAAGAAGGGGATGAGCGCGCCTATGTTTGAAGCCCCTTCCGGGTCGCCAAGCTCACCGATCAGAGCGGAAGAGACGCCAGTGATCGTTGCGAACACCCCTGCGACGACGATTGGGTAGAGTGCGAAGGAAACCAGTGCCGACAGCCAGCGTGCGAAGTAATCTTTAGTCACCTCGAAGAGGGTGAGGAAGATCATCACCGGCGCGATCCCGATTAGAAGTGCGATCATCAGGCGGGATGCCACGAGGATGAAGGCGGCCAGCCCGCCGAGTATCGAGAGCAAGAGGACCCCGACAATGTCGAGCATGGCGCCGGCCATCCAGTTCAACTCTGAACCTGCGGCATTCAAGTAGTCCCCCAACTCGGCGATCAAACGGTCGAATTCTTCGGCGAAAGTTCCAGAAGGGCCAGGAGTTCCACCGCCGACCGAAGCCACGAGCGCCCCCGCAATGCTGTCGATCCCGGCCAGGATGGCGGAAGAGAGGGCATTGAACTGCACCCAGTTGGTCGCGAATATCCCGATGAGCCCGATCTTGACCGCGAGCCAAAAGGCCGTGCGCCCGTCCATCGCCTTGTACTGGTAGATCATGTTCAGGAAGACGAGGATCACCACGAGTGTTGTTCCCAGTACCAGAAGTGTGCCCACCGTTGCCGCAACCGATCCGAACTGGGTTTCGGCGGCGGTGTCGAGATAGCCCTGGGAGGTTTCAACGAAATAGGTGACAACGCTCATGACGGGGCTGCCTTACCAATTGCCTGCGGTTTCGCAGATGGCTTTAGCCTCAAGGCGAACGTCGTTGGCGCGGCGGTTGTAGGCGTCGGATGCTTCCAGCATTTTCCAGCGTTCGTCACTCGCGTGCTGCTCATGAAACTCCGCCTCGGCCGCGTCCCAAAACGGGAATCGGATTTCGCAGGCGCAGCTGCCGATCTCGACGATGCGCTCGAGATTCTGGGCGCGGTAGATGTCTTGAACCAACACGCGCTGATAGGCTTGGCGCAGGGGGATCTCCTGCATCCACATGGGTTCAGCGGGCCGGTCTGGACAGACGTCGAAACTGCGCTCGAGGGTCGGCACGAGATTGCGCTCAGCGAAGCCGGGTGCCGACGTCAGGCCCAGAACCAGCGCAGTCAGTACGAGGATACAGCCCGCCTGCCTCATGTCTTGGATCCGGCGGGTGTGGTCTCGCGCTTCAGGAAGACAGTGTGTCCCACGTTGGCGAATTCCGAGGAGCTGATCGACACGACCTCCCAGCCTTCTGCACCTTTGGCATTCAGGCTGGCCTGCATGTCAGCGAGGCTGGTCTTACGGGTCATGGGGAAACTAAGGATGTCATATTCAAAGGTCTTCATTGGGAAGCTCCGATCTGATTTGCGCCGGGGAGGTAGAATTCGGTGATGCCGCGCCTGCCGTCATGACGCCCGGCCTGGATGATCACATCGATCGAGTTTTCGATGTACTGGATCATGTCCGCATAGGTCATCGGGATCTCGGTCTTGAGTGCGGCGATGGCCAGACGCTGCACGGCCAATTGCGGGGTTTCGGCATGGAGCGTGGTCATGGAGCCGCCATGGCCGGTGTTGATCGCCTCGAGGAAGGTCATGGCCTCCTTGCCGCGCACCTCGCCCAGGATGATCCGGTCGGGGCGCATGCGCAACGTTGCGGTGAGCAGCACATCGGCGGTCTGGAACTCCGCATCGCGATTGGCGATGAGGGTCACGGCATTGGGCTGGGTCGGTAGAAGCTCGGCGGCTTCCTCGATGGTGACGATGCGTTCCTCGGATGGCACGTGCGACAGGATCTTGCGCGCGGCCACGGTCTTGCCGGTGGAGGTGCCGCCCGAGACGATCATGTTGAGCTTGTTGTCGACGCAGAAGGCCAGCGCATCGTCGATCACGCCCGCGGCCACCACTTCGCGCAGTTCGTGGGTTTTCTCGAGGCGGAGTTCTTCAAGCTTGCGTTCCTTGCCGTAGAGGAAATCAAGCGCAATCCCGTCAAGCGGCAGGCTTGAGAAGAACCGAAGGCTGATCGACATGGCCGAGAGCACGGCAGGCGGGGTGATGACCTGTGCGCGGATCGGGCGCCCCTTGTAGGTGATCGAGACCGAGACGATCGGGCGGTCCTTGCTCATCGTGGTATTGGCAGAGGAAGCGATCTGGTTGCCGAGGTCTTTCACTTCGGTTGCGGTCAGACTCTGGTCCAACTGCCGCATGAAGTGGTCGCCCTGGAATTCTCCCCAGCAGCTGCCATCGGGATTGATGCAGATCTCGATGACATCGTCGCGGGCGGCGGCTTCGATCCGGTCGAGGGAGGTTTCGAGATAGCTCAGCGACATGGGCTCAGAATATCTCCAGATCGCGGTCGACCATCACCGTGACGCGGGCGCCCTGGTCGACATAGATGACCGGGCCGATGGAGAGGTAGTCGCCGATCACGCTGTCCGTGGCATCGGCAAGATCATCGCCCACGTCTTCCAGCACATCCGCCGCAGACTCGTCCTGAACATTTGCGGCGGCAGCACTTGGGGCTGCGGAGATCAGCGAAATCAACGCCGCTGACCCGAAGCGCTCATCAAAGCGGGTGTCGACAAAACCCGTCACGCCGGAACGGCCCAGCTCGTCACCCCCGAAGGAACTGATTTGGATGGTTTGATTATCCGGCAGGATGATCCGGTCCCAGGCGATGGTGACCCGGCGCTGCGCAATATCGACGCCCGAGCGATAGCGACCGATCAGGCGGGAGCCTCGCGGGATCAAAAGGCGCGCGCCATCGAAACTGAACACGTCTTCGGAAACAACGGCCCGGGTCTGGCCGGGCAGGGAGCTGTCGAGGGCGGTTTCCATTACGGCCTGGATCATCGTGCCCTGGATGATCGTGTTGGACGGGTTGGCAATGACCTCAGCTTGCGTCACCGACGTGGGCAGCGCGCCGTTCAGCACGAAATCCGTAACCTCGCCAAAAGTCCGTTCGGTCAGAGCCGTCTCATTTGCGCCCGAGGTACCGCCAAAGGCGATGGTGGGCGACGCGATCCGGCGTTCCTGAAACGCCCGTTCCTCTGCGGCGCGGCGTTCCAGCTCGGCTATGCGCCGGGCTTCTTCCTCCCGACGCAGTCGCTCTTGCTCACGTGCGCGCAGCTCATCTTCCGTGGGGCCCACTGGGGCGGGTTGGGGTCGGCTGGCCTCGAGTTGGGCCAGTTCCAGATCCATGCGGAGTTGGTCAAGGCTGCGATCCCGCGCCGTCAGTTCGTCCTGGAATCGTTGCTGTGCGGCTTCCGAGGCGGCTTGGAGCGCAGTGATCTGAGCGGTCAGCGCGTCGATCGCCTCTGCGGCGGCGGTGTCTTCCTCGACGACCGGCTCGGGGGCGTTGCGCAATTCCTCGATCTGATCCTGCAGCGCGGTGATCTGCGCCAAAAGCTCAGCATTGGGCTCGACCGGATCGGGTGCGACGAACACAACCTCGGGCTCGGGCGGGGGCAAGGTCTCGATGGCGCCGAACCCGTCGCCTTCGTTCTGGAACACGTCCGGCGTGGCCGTGGGAAGGGCTTCCTCTTCCTCGGGTTGGGACATGAGATAGAGCAACGCACCGCCCGCGCCGATCACGAGGACGACGACCAAAGCGAGCAGCGGTGAGCGCCGTGGGGCAGGGTGCGAACCAGCGCCCTTGCCTTGTTCTAGAGCAGCGAGGCGTTTCTCGAGGTCTGCGTTTCCAGTATCGCTCACGAGCCTACCCCCGCAGGTGGTGTGGCCTCGATGCAAACCACCTCCTCTCCGATCCGCAGCACCCATTGTCGGTTCACGCCTGAAACCCGGATCACGCCGTCCTCGGTGGCTTGCGTGTTGACCGTGCGCTCACGGCCATTGGCGTAGCGGAAGATCGCAGGCATCGGCGCGTTCCGCGGAAATTCGAAATACGTAAACGTCCCGTCATCCCAGACACGGGTCGGGGTGAACTCGGTCCGCGCGCTGGCACCGTAATTATAGTTCGGCGCTTGGGCCGCGATGGCACGTGTGGGGCGGCTGGTATCCTCGGGGTAACGGAACTGGACCACGTAAAAGGTCGGGCTGCGGGTCTCCTGGACGTTGAAATAATAGCTGCGCCGGTTGGTATAGACGGTCACGTTGGTATGGACGCCGCGCGCGACGGGCTTGATCGCGAAAGCCTGACCGCCGGGCACGCCGTCAATCTCGAAGCCCTCCGTGTCGCCAGCGATGATCGAACGGATGCTTTCACCCTCTCCAAACTCGACCGTGGTCACATGGTTGAGCGACACGCTGAGGCGGTAGACCTGACCCTCCTGGTAGGTGGCCAAGCGCACCCGGCTATCGTTGGGACCGCCACGCGGGATGGCTTCGGCGGAGGCAAGGCCGGGCAACAGGGCAATGACAAAAACAAGCGATCTTGTGAACAACAACGTCAGTTCTCCAATCTGTCGGAGCGGATGGAATATTCGAGGACCGTGAAGCCGAAGGGGTTGGTCCAGACCTCATCTATGGAGCGGCGGGTCTCGGGGCGGAACTCGAAGAGGAGGGTGGCGGTGAAAAGCCCGGTTTGGACGCCGTTGATAGATGTCAGGCGCTTGCGCAGGCGGACCGTCGCGCGGTTGGTTCCGATCCGGTTGATGCTGAGGATCTCCACGTCGAGCCGCGCATTGGGGCCATAGACCGTCGGCGGGTAGTTCTCATTGGCGCTGTTCCAGATCTGGCGCAGCCCGCTCTCGGCAGCTCCGTCCGAGCGGCGCAGGACGTTGCGGATGCGCAGATCGTTGTCGAGCTGGTTATAGACCTCCCGGTCGGTCACATAGCGGAACACCTCCGCCTCGATGATCGCCTGGTTGGCGGTCACCGAGGAGGCGCCGACCGAGGCTTCTGGGAGTGCAAAGCCGGTGGCGGGATCATAGGGCACGACCACAGGCGGCGGATCGACATCGAGAATTGCGACAGTCGCCGCGCTCAGGCATCCGAGAATGCCGAAGATGAGCCCGATCAGCCCAAGGCGCTGCCAGAGCCGTTCGCGGCGCAGGGCACCATAGACCAGCTCTTCTTCGATGATTTCTTGTTCACTCGCCACCATTCATGCCCCCACGATTATTCGGACCGAAGGTCCGGCAAGGTGAAATCCATGAAGCGCTGTTCTTCGGCGATTGTGGCGGCATCAATCACGCCGCCGGTGCCGTCACCCACGGTTTGCACGGCCTCAAGCTGCCACATGGCGACGAGGGCAATTGCCAGTTCCGCCGTCACCCGCGTGTTGAGGTCGATACTTTCCTTCAGTTCGTCCATGTCATCGATCAGCCCGACCAACCGGTCGACGCGTTCCAGCGATTGGCCCGCGTCCTCGTAGCTGTTCTGGGCCGCGGCCGAGACGAGCGCGCCGGTTGTGGCCTGCGTCGCCACGCGGTTGGCCGCGGGATTTCCGCTGGTGGCCATTTCCGAGAGGGTGTTGTCGTCAAACCCTAGATCGGCCAGCACCCGGTCCATCTGGGTTTCGATCTCGCCCGAGCCAGAACCGGAGAGACCCGAGAAGTCACCCGTCTTGATGGCTTCGATGGTGGCGAGGATGTCCCCGAACTCCTGATCGAGCAGGCCGTTCAGCTCGTCTTCCATTTCCGTGCGGATGATCTCCGGCAGTTCGGCGAGGCGGGTGAGGGCCTCGTAGGTTCTTTGCAATTCGCCAAGTTGTTCCGTGAGTGTGGCAAGCTGTTCGCGGAGCTGCGTCAGCTGCTCGTTCTGCAGGATCTCGTCTTCGATCATCTGCCGGAGCTGCTGGATGTTTTGCGCGATGTTCTGCGTGTCGACGACGGGCACGCCCTGCGCCGCGGCAGGGGAGAGGGCTCCCAGATGCAGACCGATCCCAAGCGTCGTGGCCATTGCCATCCTCACGAGAAAATCTCTCATCAGTCTATCTCCCTGATCGTGAATTCCATGAAGGCGCCCTCGGCCAGCCGGGCGCTGGCCTGTGCCAATTCCTCGGCCGAAAGCACGCGGGTCCGCGCCGCTTGAAGACGAATACGCGCGGCGACGAGACGCACGAGTTCGGCGCGGGCATAGGTGTTGAGCGCGATGCTCTCCTGCACGTCCTCTGTCTCGGAAATCCGTTCGACGATATCCGCAATGCGCAGGGCGGCCTGCCTGATCGCAGCGGGTGAGTTGTTGCCATAAAAGGCCGCGCCGTGCCCGGTGATTGAGAGGTTCGCATTGGCGAGAAGCGCCGGATCGATCGTGCCGAGCGCTTCGATCCCACCGATGCGGCTCAGATAGAGATTGTAGCGTTCGGGGATGACCTGAACGTAGTGCTGCGTCTCGCGGAAGGGTGGTACGCCCCCATATTCGAAGACGCGGCCGGGTCCGGCGTTATAGGCCGCGAGGGCGTTGATGATATTGCCATCGAAGGTGTTGAGTTGGGTGGCGAGATAGCGCGCGCCGCCATGCACCTGCAGGTAGGGGCTGTCGTAGTATTCCGGGTTGATGCCGAGATCGCTGGCCGTACCGGGCATTATCTGGGTGAGGCCAAAGGCGCCGACCGGCGAGCGCGCGCCGATGGTGAAGCGGCTTTCTTGCCAGATCAGCGCCTGCAGCAGGGCGCGCCATTGAACCGGGGAGAGGCCCGCGCGGCCAACGCCTGCAAACCCGCTGGTTTCCTGGGCCACGCGGATGATGAGCTGCTCGATGTTTTCTGCCGCATCCCCGAATATCTGCGCGCCGCCGGGATTGGGATCGATTTCGCCTGTGCCGTAGACCGCCTCGACAGAGCGGGTCGGATCGCCGCTTCCGTTTTCCAGCCCTGAAATCATCGCGGGCAAGCGCTGACCGCCGAAGCTGGTCTGGGCATCGAGGATGCGTTGCAGGGTTTCCAGCTGCTCCCGTTCGATCTCGGCAATGAGTTCGCGCACGGACAGCTTGTCGGCCTGAATGGCCAAGTCAGCCTCGCGATCGCCAGTCTCGACGATGTCACGCGCGGTCAGCCCGCTGTCATTGGTCGGCACGCCTTGGGAAAGGGCGATGCCGGGCAGCAGGCAAAGCACGAGGATATGGCGCAGTTTAGACTTCAATGTCGCCCTCCGGCGCATCTAGAGGCGTAAAGGTGCAATCAGGCGCGACAGGTGCCGTGGACGCGAGGAATGTGAAGCAGTTCGCCTGCGGTTCCTGGTACTGGGCGCAGGAGGCCAAAGCGCCGAGCGCGGTGAGAAGAAACAGAGTACGAATCATGAAAGCCTCCAAAAGTCTGGGCGGTCGCGGTAATCGGCGCCGACCAGCGCCTCGCCTTTTTCCATGCCGCCGAGGATGGTGAGATTGGGCCCGAGGGCGCTCAGATCGGCATCGACGACGATGGATCCCTGGTCGTCGCGGATGAGAGCAAGGCGGCTGTCGCTGCCGGTGTTGAGAAGCACATCGAGTTCCTTCTCATAGAGGTTCAGCATCGCGTAATCGGCGGCATGGGCGCGGATGTTCGGAAGCAGGATTTGTGTGGGCACCGCCTCGACAATGGTCTTGCCGGTTCGGGTGCGCTCGAGCTGGCTGGCGTATTGCGTCATCATCACCGCGACGGTGTTCTGCTTGCGCGCGGTCACCAGCCAGTTCGACAGCCGCTCGGCGAAATACGCGTTATCGAGCGCCTTCCAGGCCTCGTCGATCACGATGATGGTCGGGCGCCGATCCTCGATCTCGCGCTCCACCCGGCGGAAGAGATAGGAGAGCACGGCCATGCGTTCCTTGTCGGCCTCGCTGTCGAGAATGCCAGTGAGATCGAAACCCACAACATCGCCTTCCAGAGAGAAGGTGTCTTCCAACGTCTGGCCGAATATCCAGCCGTAGCGGCCTTCTTCCGTCCATTCGAGCAGGCGCTGGTGAAGATCGCCGCCATCATCGGTGGACACAAAGAGCGATGCAAAATCCCGCCAGTTCCGCAGGGCCGGATTGGAGGCCTGCGCGTTCTGACGCACGACTTCTTGGATGCGGTTGGTCTGTGCCGGCGTCAGCGGCTTGTCTGCGCGATAGAGCAGGGTGGCGAGCCAGTCTGAAAGCCAGGCCGTGCCGCGCGCATCCGTCTCGGTCCAAAGCGGGTTGAGGCCCGTGGGCTGCCCGGCTTTCAGGGAGGCGTAGCGCCCGCCATTGGCGCGGACCGCCATCTCCATACCGAGACGGTAATCGAAGACGAAGATCCGCGCCCCTGCTCGACGGGCTTGCGTCATGAGGAATGCGGAAAGCACCGATTTGCCCGACCCGGGCCGGCCCATGATCAGGGTATGCCCGCTGGTCGGTTCTTTGTCGGGCGATCCCTGCTCGTGATAGGAAAACCGGTAGGCGCTTTGTTCGGGCGTGGGCAGATAGGTGATGACGCGGCCCCAAGGGGTTTTCGTGGCGGGTTTGCCGAGTTGGGTCCGGTGGAAGGCCGCGAAATCCGCGAAGTTGCGATTGGTGATGGCACTGGCGCGCACGCGCTTGGGCTGGTTGCCAGGATGCTGGCTGAGGTAATGCGCTTTGGCCGCGACGCGCTCGCCGATCATCTTCACGCCTTCGGCGGCGGCGGCGTTGACAATTTCGGCGCTGAGCGTCTGCAGCTCATCGATTGTATCGCAGAAGATCGTCACGATCATGTGGTGCTCGCCAAAGCTCTGGCGCTTGGCCTCGAGATCATCTGCGGCGATGTCGAGTGCTTCCATCAGCGAGAGCGCCGCATCTTGACTGGCCTGCATCTGACGCTTTTGCCGCTTGATGCGGCCCGCCATGAGGTTCGAATTGATCGGCGTGAAGGAATGGGTGACGATCATGTCGACCGGCAAGTTCAGCATGTCGAACATGGTGCAGGAGGTGGCCTCGGAATATTCTCCGATGGTGAAGCTTTTCCCGAAGCGGTGCCCCACGACGCCCTCGGAAAGCTCGAAATGATCGCCCTGAAACGTCACTCGCGTGTTGGCCACGTTGAAGGACAGAAAGCCATAGGTATTGGCCGGATAAAGCGGCAGTTCCTGGCCGGTATTGAGCGCCCCCAGAAAGCCGATGAGTTCGCCACTTTCGGCCGTTAGTACGCGTGGGTTCAGCTCCGTTAGGCCCGACAGGAACACACTCACGGCCTCGCCCAGACGGCGCAGGCGCTTCTCGGTTGCTTCCTTGAGACGATCAGGCGCGCTGCGGTTCAGGAATGGCAGGACGCTTTTTTGAGGCGGGCGATGGATGATCGTAAGGGTGAGCGTCTTGTCGCGCAGCCCGCTGGTCTCTAGCTTCTTGCGCCAGAGCCGGTCGACTTCTCCCGCGAAACTGTCCTCGCGCAGCGGCTCGAGGTCCGGCGTGATCGCCTTCGAGACTTTATGGACGTAATAGCTGAACTCCGGCCCCAATTGCGCAATGATCCGGGCAAAGAGCGCGGTCACCTTGTCGAGATAGGCGTCATCGGTCGTGTAGCTATTGACCCCGTCGAGCCGGATGCACTGGAAAAGCTCGTTCACGCGCGTGCGCACGGTGCGGTCATCGACCAGGCTGACGTAAGGCAGCATATGCGCGAGGCGGGTTTCGCGGGCATACCAGTTCGGCGTCATGGTGCGGAGATCGAGCGTCTCTTGCGGGGCTTCATTAGGGCGCATAGCTGTCCCCGCCATGGATGGAGCGGTTCCGCGTAGGCGGTGTTTCCTGCAGCGCCGTCATCATCACATCGATGAAACGCGGATCCCAATCCGCGGCCTTCCAAAGCACAGGGTAGAGCAAGGCGGCCACGCCCAGCACCCCGATGTGCTGGACCCAGACGAACAAGAGTACCGAGCCAAAGAGCCAGACCATCGCATACATGATGGGCAGGCCCAGGAGCTTGGGCGGGCGCACGAGGCCGAGAAAGAGAGGCGAGCGCTCAGCCACCGGCAAAGACCGCGGCAACGATGGTGGGGGCGGCGGCGACACCAGCGATGCCGACAAGCACCCAAAGCGCTTGGCGCAGGTCGATGATGTTGAAGAACCAGCTCAAGAAAACGCCGAGGACCGCGAGTGTGGCGATGACGACGCCAAGCGGGCCGGTCAACGCATCGACAATACCTTGCAGCAGGCTCTGGATTGGGGAGAGGTCGATGCTTTGCGCCAGGGCCGGTTCTGCAATGAGCAGGAAGATCGCCAGCGCGGCGACGAAGAGGTTTGAAATCTGTCTCATGAATTTGATCCTTCCAATCGGGCCACGACAGCCATGACGCGAGCCACGTGGTTCTGGGTTTCTCGGTAGGGGGGAATGCCGCCATACTGACGGACCGCATCCGGTCCGGCGTTGTAGGCTGCGAGCGCGAGCCGTGGCTCGCCGAACGTCTCCAGCATCATTGCGAGGTAGCGGGCGGAACCGTCGAGGTTCTGCAGCGGATCATGCGGGTCGACGCCCAGATCACGCGCCGTCGCTGGCATCAATTGACCCAGGCCAACGGCACCTGCACTTGAAATCGCATTCTGCCGATAGGCGCTCTCAACCTCGATATTGGCTCGATAGAGAGTCAGCCAATCCGTCACGGAAAGCCCGGCGCGACGCAGGCCGGGATGGCCGGCATAGCGCAAGGCCGTGGTCTGAATCCCGGAGAGGACATCGGCGCGGGGCAGGGGAATCGGGCGGGCAAGGGCCGCGACTTGGACGCCCTCTTGCTCGGCCTCTACCTCGCCGAAGATAGCGATCCCATCGGAGACCGAACCCTGACCAATGCCGTCATTGTAGTTCCGGGCAAAACTGTTCTGAGACCGGGATGGGGTCAGAGAGCCGTCGTGCTCCATGACCAGGACCATTTGCGCTGAGGCAGGTGCTGCGACCAGCCAGAGACAGACGAGGCTAGGTGCCAGTGCCCTTGTCTGACGGCGCAAGTTTGTGTGTACGGCTTGTCCCCGCCTCAAGCGGCAGGTCGACATGCGCAAAGCCAAGGCCAATGAAGAAAGACACCACCCCGGAGATCGTCTTGAACTCGCGGATCTTGATATCGTTGTAGGTCGTCCGCGTGCGGGCGGTGACGAGGAGCTTTTCCACGCCCTCGTCAGAGACCACACGCATGATCCAGACCCCGTAATAGCTGGGGCCTTTCTTGTGTGCCGATTCTTGGCACAGGATTTCTGCGCTATAGCCGCTTTCCACGAGTTCGCGGAAACGTGCTTCCGTAACCACATTTGGTGCTTCGATGTCCCAGTTCATGGCCCGGCTCACGCTTTCTCCAATGGCGCGACCCCAGGCATTCCCACTTGAAGCCCAGAGTTACGATAGTATATTATCAACCGCAAGATGTAATATCATGCTTTGGCTGTAGTTTGGTCACGCAAACACTAGTCTCGGCCAGTGTCCGCGATCAAGGAGATAACAGGTTTGAGAAACCCGAGGTTGATATGCCTGCTCCCATTGCAAGCTCTGGCCCTTCTGATCTGCGTTCCCGGGCCGGTTTTGGCGGAATCCTGCTTCGCCCCGCCCCGCCCCTTCCTGCCAAGTGATTCGCAGGCCGCGCGGGACTATGCGGCTATCATCCGCAGCGATTTCGAAAATTACATCCAGGATATCCAGAGCTATTTCCGTTGCCTCGACAGCGAACGCGCCCGCGCGTTCGAAGAAGCGCGGGAAGTCAGCGAAGACTATGGCCGATTTCTGCAACTGGTAGGGGATTGATGGGCAGCCTTGGGAGCATCAGACTAGCAGCCCGTGGAAACCAGACGCCGATAACACCTTCAAATATCTACTTTTTAGATAACAGATTTCATCCGCTAGCGACGTCACAAAAGGTATGTGACGCGTGGCAAAAACAATCAGAAGCAAAGGGCAGGTGGCACTCTGCCAGGCGTTGGTCGACGCGCGCAAAAGCGCAGGCTTGGGCCAGGACGACTTGGCGGACAGGCTCAAGTGCCATCAATCTCTCGTGGCGCGCATTGAGAGCGGCGAACGCCGGATCGACGTCGTCGAACTGGTCGTTCTGGCGCGCGCCATCGGCTTTGACCCGTTCGATGTCTTGGCGATCGTCGAAGCCGCCACGGAGCCCGACCACAGGATTTAACCGATTTCATCAATCGAGCACACGGGAGGTGACTTCTCCCGGTGTGAATTCGCTACCGCGAAGACGAACAGCAACCGATTTTAACGAGGCCCGGCATACGGTTGCAGCAAACGATTTGGATCTGAGCTGCTATCCGCAACGCCAAATTGCAGGAAGTCAGTAAACAGTGAACGAAACTGAGGTCGAAGGCGTCGCGATCGCCAATTTGATTGCAGCCGATGAAGAAACCATTGTCGGCTGGGTATATCGCTGGAACACAGGTGCTCTGGCAATCCGGTGGGACATGCATGGCCCACAGCGCGTCTCAAGGATTTACCCGGATCTTAGCGATGCCGATAAAGCTGAAATCGACTTCGCGTCTCTCACGCAGCTTAATTGTCGCTACGACTGATATGGAAGAATATGGCCTTTATGGCCCTCGATTGTGTGGTTTTCCCTGCATTCCAGGTTTGATTTTGTGCAAGGCTCTGCGCGACGTCGCTGCGCCTCAACAGTCAGTAATTGACCTGCTCAAAGCCGTAATTCCCGCTATAGTCACGCCACTCAACGAAGACGGATCTGTGATAAATGCTCGGGCAGTGCTCGCCCCATCGCTCGAGACCGGCATGTGCCGCGGGAAGCGCTGCGGGTGACGACGCCCTCCATGAAAAATCGCCCTGGATCCCGTAGGTGCCGAGGACAACGACGGCGCTGCGGTTGCAGTCGCCATCTCGCCCCGATTCATGCTGGCGGGCGTAACGAACGTCAAAGACGCGGATGGAGCGCACGAAATTGAACTCCGGCCCGCTGATATCGATATCGGCGCGGTCTTCTACAAGCTGGAGGGCGTAGTCAGCCCGCACGAGGTTGTCCCAGGCCGCGTTGGAGCCTCTGAACCCGAGCGTGCCGCTTGTTGTGGCGGCCTGATCAAAGAGCGGGGTTGAAGAGTTTGGAGGGGTTCCTGAATCACCATATAGGGCATCGAAGATCCGCTCCGTGGGCCGCGATCTAGCAGGTCCATCGTAAGACGCACCCATCGGGCAGCGCCAAATCTGAAGCGGCGGCTCCACCGGCCATGGAGTTATGCGCCGGATGAACTCGGCCCGTGCGCGGGCGCAGGGCACGGAAGCTGGCCATCCACCGGACAAACACAGCAGGATGGCACAATCGATCTGATAGGTTTGGGCGCGTGCTTGTGTCGGAACTGTTGGGCCGGTCAAGGCGAGAGCTAAAAAGGCCACCAGAGGGAGGTTTTTGAATTCGAAACGCATGGCAATGACCCTTGACGATCTTCACCCAGCATACATACGAAAATATACTATTGCAACATTGGTGACACAGTTTGTGGCTGCGGAGATCAGCAAGATCGTGAGCTGACAGCGTCGCCCGTCGTCATCCACCACGTTGCGCGCGCCGCCAGTCCCACGGCATGTCAAAGCGTCCGGACCATATATTGCGCCGTGCGGATCTGGCTTCGGTCTCATCGCGGATGTAGTCGCGGCTGTATCGGCGATAAGCCACGGCCCACCCTTCACGCACAAGCCAGGCGTTCAGATCGGTACCATCTTGATGACAGACCGCAATGAAGCGGCCATAGCGGTCGATATCGCGCACGGTGCAGCTGACCTGCCGACGGTCGATCCTGTCGGCGAGGGACAGTGCCGCTTGTTGTCCGCAGCGCCAGCGCTGACCCTCGGCCGTGGCGCAAACTTGTCGGCTTTCAGGTGCATCGATCCCATGCAACCGGATGCGCTGTCCACGGATTTCCAGAGTATCGCCATCGATGACACTGGCAACGCCGGTCAACCGATCGGCATGTGCCTGTGGGACGGCAGCAAACCAGAACAGAAGGAAGCCGAGTAGACAGCGCATAAGACGAAACTGTTTTGAGAAAAGGTGACCAGACATAAACGGATCATCCTGCAATGAACACTAAAGCCCTGTGAAGCCGCCGGTTGGCCACTGCAACAAGACAGGAGGATTTTGAGCCAGGGCTGTGTGGGCAAGGTTGCTATTCGCCGGGCTGGACGCCCAATGCCTCGAGGGTTGCGCGATCTGGCGCGCCAGACGCTGGCAAGCCCCTTTGCTCCTGGAATGCGCGCATCGCATTCCGCGAGCCGTTACCCCAGACCCCGTCCGGGGTGCCCGCTTCAAACCCGCCGGCGTTCAGGAGAGTCTGGATCGCGCGGTAGTCGTCGGGCGAGAGATCGAGCGTCGACCACCCGCAGGCACCAGCCACGGCCTCGATCGCATCCTGAATTCCGGCGAGATCAAATTCTGCATCGTACCGTCTGCCATTGCCGTCCGTAAGACGGATGAAGAAGGCTTCAGCATCGTAAAGGCCGCGCAGGAACCCCTCCGAGCCAGAGCCGAAGAGCCCGGCCCCCTTGTTATTGGTCAACTCGTTCCAGCGCGTAGATTGCGCAGGATTGCTGTCGATCCGGTAGGTGATGTCGAACGAATCCCGGCGTACGGCACTCATCAAGAAGTCGTCCTGGACGAATACCACAGACGTTTCGCCCTCACGGCACTGCGCAAGTAAAGCTGTAGGACCACCGAAGCTGCGTGGGTCATAGGCCGAGTAGTTGATGGCAACCACCGATGGGCTGTCGTCGATTGCTGCACGCTCTTCATTGATCACCCACCAGCCCGAGATCCGGTCCCCTTCACTATGCGCCCGCTCGAAGGGCGCAAGGCTGTAGTCGATGTCTGGATGGTTTGGGTCAGCCCAAGGCAGTGCGGTCTCAACGACCCCTTCGCCTTGGCTTATGGCAGCGGGTGAAGTTGGGTCGGTTATGGGCGGCGCTGAATTTGTCACGGTCGGTGTCACCGGGAAGGCGATGCCGTAACGGGCCTGCAGATAGGCCATTTGCAGTTGAGCAAGCGTGAGCTTTTCCGTTTCCACGCGGCTCAGGGCCACCGCCTGGATCAATCCGCCTGCCGAGGCCGCTTCTCGCTCTGCGGTCTCGACACGACTCTGTTGTGCGGCCATTTCTCCTAGAAGCAGCTCGGCGCGCTCTGGATCTGGCTCTACCGCCGGTACGGTGACTTCGATCATCGCGCCCGCGGCTTCTGCCTCACGTCGTGCCTCCACGACCGTACGCAACAGAAGCAGAGCCTCGCGGCGGCTCTCGGCCAGCATACGGATCAATCCCCCTTCATAGCGGGAGATCGTCGCATCGACTTCGGAAATCTGGCTGTCGATCGCTGTAATTTCTGCGTCCAGCGGAGAGCTTTCTTGTGCGACAGCGCCTGCCGTCAGGCAGGTGCTGATCAACAAGGATGCGGTGAGCGTACGAAGTATCGTCATGCAAAAGCTCCTTTTCCCTTCCAGTGAGCGGTGCGGGAGGGTAATGCTGGGGCGAGCCCCCAAGTTTGTGATACGTCTAATAACGTGACGGGCTTGTCACGAATCGACTTCCTGTCACCTCAAGGGTCATATGGTCTGATTTGTGAGTCAATCTAAAAACTGGACGCGTGTAGATTTGCGACATATAGATGAGGGCACTAAGTGACTCGCAAGAAGGGCAAGCAGCTGAACTGGGGTGTCGAACGTCGATATGAGTTCATCGAGTTTCGCCTGTTCTGGCAGGGGCGGATAAACCGAGGGGATTTGATGGACGCGTTCGGGGTTTCAACACAGCAGGCGTCGCTGGACCTGAACGCCTATATCGATCAGGCCAAGCGGAACCTCGTCTATGACAAGAGCCTGCGCACCTACCTGCGCGGCAAACAATTCAAGCCCAAATATCTCAAGCCGGATGCAGAGGAGTACTTCGCACAGCTGCGGGCCGTTGATCAGGGGCTGGTGAGCGCGGAGCAAAGCTGGATCAGCGTCTTTCCGGGCTTTGGAGCAACGCCGACACCTGCCCGAGGTGTGGCGCCTGAAACGCTGCGCGATGTTCTTGCGGCGATCCGTTTGCCGGCCGCCTTACAGGTGACCTATCAGTCGATGTCGCGCCCTGAGCCAAACGCGCGCTGGATTGAGCCTCACGCTCTCGCATTTGACGGCTTTCGTTGGCATGCCCGTGCGTTTTGCCAGAATGACCAGGTCTTCAAGGATTTTCTCCTCTCACGCATTGTGGAGGTCGGGGATCAAGGGCCTGTTACGTCAGACCATGGCTCCGATGCCGCTTGGCACACAGACGTCGTGCTCGAGATTGGGCCGCATCCGGACCTCTCCGACAACCAACGCCGCGCGATAGAGATGGATTACGGCATGGAGGCGGGCCGCGCGCAGATCGTGGTCCGCCGCGCGCTGTTGTTCTACGCGCTTAAGAGGCTGGGGCTTGATACCGACCCCGCCGCTCGAAAACCGCAGGACCAGCAGATCGTGCTGTTGAATCGAGACGAGGTCGTTGGATGACCATGGCAGCACGAAAAGCAGACTTCGGAGCAAACCATCAGCCCTACAAAATGTCATTCACCTCTGGGGGGCTGTTTCTGAATGAGAGCGTGATCGTCGCCGAACTGCACGTGATTGGTGAAGATTGGAAAGTAACGCTTTCACGCGCGCTCGAAGAGGGAGCGACGTCTTTGCCGAAGGCGGCTTCAAACCGGCGCACCCTCCGCGAAATCGTCAACCGCCTGATGACGCTGACCGAAGACGAGATCCGTTTTTTCGTCAGTGGGCCCGGTCGACAAGAACAACAACACCTACTGTGGATCGCCACATGTCGGGCTTACAGGTTCGTGCGTGAGTTCGCTGTTGAGGTCATTTGTGATCGGTATCTCGCCTATCAGCTGGACCTGCCGCTCGAGAGCTTCGACATATTCTTTGATGCCAAAGCCGATTGGAATGAGGGGTTGGCCTCGATCAGTGACAGCACCCGCAACAAGCTCCGGCAGATCCTGTTCCGCATGATGCGGGAAGCTGGCGTTATCTCTGGCGATAACCGGATCCAGTCGACTTATCTCTCGGCGCAGTTGCGGCAGATAATTGAGGCGACCGACCCCACCGATCTTGCGGTGTTCCCTGGCGTTGCGATCGAGGGAGGCTCATCATGATCCCGCAGTTGTCACGTAAGGAACGCGCCGAGCACCTCTACCGGGTCATCACCAGCGAACGGTTCCTGACCAAGCAAGGCCTCGGCAACGAAGTGCCATTTTTCATCTGCCCGTTCCCGGCGGAAGAAGGCGGCACAATGATCGAGGACCGGCGCGATCTGATCGAGCGGATCGCTCATGCGGGTGTGACAGCGCTCGACCTGAGCCTCTACGAAATCTCCCTTGGGCTTCTCGAGGAACGCGGCATCCTCGAAGACGTCCTTGCCGCAGAGCCTGAGATGGACAAGTCAGAGCTGCGCGAGCTTTTGCAGGGCGTTCTTGACGTCCATGAACACCTGATCCCAAAGATTGGTGCGGCTATCGCCGCTCAGCCGCATGACGTAATCTTTCTCTCCGGTGTGGGCGAAGTCTATCCGTATATCCGCTCGCACAATGTGCTCAACAACCTCCAGAGCACCGCCAAAGACAAGCCAACAGTCCTGTTCTTTCCCGGCAGCTACACTCACTCCACAGCGACGGGGGGATCCCTCGATCTCTTCGGGTTGCTGCATGACGACAAATATTACCGTGCTTTTAACATTCTGAACTACGAGGTCTGACCGGATGACCACTTCTCTGAGAAACATTTTCGCCAAGCCTGTCGACCGCCCGATTGATGGCGTGATCAAGGCTGACGATGAAGCAAGCCTGCGCATCGAACTCGACGAGTATGTCATCACCGATGAAATTGGCAAACGCCTCGAGACCTTCCTTGATGCCTATAATAACTACGACACTGCCAATGGGGTCTGGATTTCTGGCTTCTTTGGTTCCGGTAAGTCGCACCTCTTGAAGATGCTGGCCCTTCTCATGGAAAACCGAGAAGTCGATGGCACGCGGGCTTTTGACATTTTCGAGGAGAAGCTAATCGATCAGCCCATGCTTTTGGGCGCTTTGCGCAAGGCGGTCTCCGTGCCCTCAAAGTCGATCCTTTTCAACATCGACCAGAAGGCGGATGTTATCTCCAAGACCGATGTGGATGCGCTACTCTCAGTGTTCCAGAAGGTCTTTGACGAAGCCTGCGGCTACTACGGCAAGCTGCCCCATATCGCGCAGTTTGAGCGTGACCTCGATGATCGCGGCCAGCTGGCTGCGTTTAAGGATGCCTATGGGGCTGCTGCTGGCAAGCCTTGGGAGCGCGGCCGTGAACAGGCAGCGCTCGAGCGAAAAAACATTGCCACCGCCTTCGCATCCGTGACAGGTGGAGACCCAGCAGATGCGGCAGACATTCTGGGCCAGTATCGCGCCGACACCCGAGTTTCGATCGAGGACTTTGCCAACAAGGTGAAGGCTTGGATCGACCAGCAGGCGCCGAAGTTCCGGCTGAACTTTTTCGTGGACGAAGTAGGCCAGTACATCGCTGAAAACGTCAAATTGATGACGAACCTGCAAACCATCGCCGAAAGCCTTAATACGAAATGCAAAGGCCAGGCTTGGGTCATCGTGACCTCACAGCAGGACATGGAAGCTATCATCGGGGACGGAACGGCGTTTCAGTCTCAGGACTTCTCGAAGATCATGGCGCGTTTTGGCGTGAAGATGCCTCTGAATTCTGCCGACGTGGCTGAGGTCATCCAGCGCCGCCTTCTGTCGAAGACCGACGAAGGCCAGGTGCGGCTCGGCAACCTGCACGACCGCGAGGAGAACAACCTCAAGACCTTGTTTGATTTTACGGATGGGTCGATCAAGCTAAAGAATTTTGACGGGCGCGCTCATTTTGTCTCGAGCTACCCATTTCCCCCGTATCAATACATGCTGTTCCAGATGGCGATCACGTCGCTCTCGCAGCACAACGCCTTTGAGGGCAAGCACAGCTCGGTCGGCGAACGCTCGATGCTGGGTGTGTTCCAGGAGGTCGCCAAGAAGATGGCAGACCAGCCCGTGGGCGGCCTTGCCACGTTCGATCTTATGTTCGAGGGCATCCGCACCGCCCTGAAGTCCGCCGTCCAACAGTCGATCCAGATTGCCGAGAAGGAAATCCAGGACATCGACCCTTTCGCAGTCCGGGTGCTGAAAGCGCTCTTCCTTGTCAAATACGTCAAGGAGTTCAAGCCAACAGTGCGCAACATCAGCGTCCTTTTGCTCTCTGAGTTCGATACTGATCAGATTAAACAACGCCGCAAGATTGAGGAGGCGCTGTCCTTCCTCGAACGAAACACACTTATCCAGCGCAATGGCGAGGTCTACGAGTTCCTGACAAACGAGGAAAAGGATGTCGAGGCCGAGATCAAGGCGCTCGATGTCGACCCGTCCGAGCTGTCGAAGGAAATGGAGACGCTGGCATTCGACACGATCTTGCGCCATCGCAAGATTAAGCATCTGACCACCGGCAATGAATACAGCTTCAGCCGCAAACTGGACGATCACCTCTTGGGCCGGGAGCATGAGCTCTCGATTAATCTGATTAGCCCTTTCAACGACGATGTCGCCTCGCCCGAGGCTGTGCGAATGCGGAATGTGAGCCGCGAGGAACTAGCGGTCGTGTTGCAAGCTGATGTGCGGTTCATTCGTGATCTGACGCTCTTCAAGCAGACCGACAAGTTCATCCGGCAAGCCCGAGCAGGCTCGGAGCAGCCGGGGCGCGACCGCATTGTCGCGGAGAAAGGGGATCAGAACAGCCGGCGCTACAAGGACCTCGAACTGCGCTTGCGCAAGCTCATGGCAGAGGCGCGGATGTTCGTGCGAGGCGATGAGCTTGATATCGGCGGCGAAGAGCCACAAGAGCGGATCGTGAAAGGCTTCCAGGGCCTTGTCGACAAAGTCTATGTCAACCTCCCGATGCTGCGAGGGGTGACATATTCCGAGGCCGACATTCTCAAGGCCGCAACGCCTGAAAGCGGGCTCTTTGGCGACAACGGCGAAGGTCTGACCGAGGCCGAGCAGGACGTGTTGAACTACGTCCAGTCTCAGGCCCGGATCGGCGTGAAGGTCTCCGTCAAGTACCTTACAGAACGGTTTGGTGCTAAACCTTATGGGTGGCCTGTCACCGCAGTTCTATGCCTCGCCGCCAGCCTATCCGGTAAAGGGAAGCTCGAAGCTCGCTCGGACAGCACGGTGCTTGAGCGCGCCAAACTCGCCAAGGCGCTCAATAACAGCCATGCCTTGGCCAATGTCCTCCTGACTCCGCAGACCGAGTTCACCTCCGCCCAAATTCGGAAGGCGAAGGAGCTCTACAAAGAGCTGTTTGATCTCCCCACGGACGGCACCGACGCCCGCACGATTGGGGCGGAATGGCTGGAAAGCACGCGGACACTGTCGGAAGAACTGGGAAAGCTGCTGGCCCAGAAAGCCCAGTATCCGTTTGTTGTGGCGCTTGAGCCTTTGGCGGCGAAAGTCGCGGCTATGGTGGGCAAACCCGCCACTTGGTACATCACTGAACCTGCTGCGCAGGAGAACGACTTGCTCGACGCCAAGGAAGACGTGCTCGACAAGGTCCGCAGCTTCATGGGCGGCGCACAGCGCGAGATCTATGACGATGCCCGCGATTTTCTGCGCGATCAGGAAGCGAATATCTCCTACGTCGATGCGGTTGCGGGCGAGGCCTTGGCCCGCACGCTCGCAGATCCTGCCTGTTACAGGGGCACGGCCATTCAATCCCTCAAGACGGAACTTTACGCACTGAAGGACCGCGTGGAATTGACCGTTCTCGAGGAGCGCAAGGCTGTGATCACGGCCATCGATGAGTGTTCGGCCAAGGTCGCGCAGACGCCAGAGTTCCAGGCACTCTCAGCAGATGACCAAGCGCATATCAAGCGCAACATCGACAGCCACAAAGCCGGGCTCGATAGCGTCAAGATGATCCCGATCCTGCGCGACAGGGCGAACGGTGCGAAGCTCGATCTGCTGCCTCGCATTCTGGCGGAGGTCGAACGGCTCAGCCGACCGGCCACGCAACCGCAGCCCAACCCCGGTATAGGCGAAACGCCGGCGCCCGCCCCGCAGCCCACCTATGTCAACGCTTCGGAAATCAAGGTGGGCTTCGTCAAGCCCTACCTGACCGAAGAGGCGGACGTCGAACAATATGTTGACGCAATGAAGAACACCCTGCTGGAGCAGATCCGCGCGGGCAAGAAGGTGATCGTCTGATGGACACGAACGCGCTCAAGAAATTTGCCCAAGCGGCTCGGAACCTGCTGATCGATCAGGTCACCTCCAAGCTCGACCTCGTGCTCGATCCTGCCTCCCCGGTGCAGCGCGAGCATCCCACGGCGATGAAGGCGCTCAATGCCGCCGTCGCGCGGGACGGCAAGCGGCAGGTGATCGAACAGGTCGCCTATACCTGGTTCAACCGCTTCACCGCCCTGCGCTTCATGGATGTGAACGGCTACACGACCGTGGGCGTTGTGTCGCCGACCGGAGATCAGACCCGCCCCGAAATCCTTGCCGAGGCGATGGCGGGCAACCTGCCAGATGGCGCGCCGGGCAGCATCGCGGCGCTGCTGGATGGCCGCACCCCGTCGTCTGATCCGCAGGCCGAGGCTTATCGCCAGCTGCTGGTCCATACCTGCAACCAGTGGCACGGGCCTATGCCCTTCCTGTTCGAGGAAATCGACGACTACACCGAACTGCTGATGCCCGAGGATCTGCTGTCCCAGACCTCCATCCTCGCCGAGCTGCGCAAGGTGATGACCGAGTACGCCTGTCAGGATGTCGAGATCATCGGCTGGCTTTACCAGTTCTACATCTCGGAGAAAAAGGATCAGGTCTTCGCAGGCCTCAAAAAGAACCAGAAGATCACGGCCGAGAACATCCCCGCCGCGACGCAGTTGTTCACCCCGCACTGGATCGTCCGCTACCTGGTGGAGAACTCACTGGGGCGGCTCTGGCTGCTGAACCGACCGGGCAGCCGTCTGGCCGAGCGGATGGACTATTACATCGCCCCCGAAGAGCCCGAGACGGATTTCCTGAAGATCACCAAACCGGAAGAGATCCGCATCTGCGATCCGGCGGCGGGTTCGGGGCACATGCTGACCTATGCCTTTGACCTGCTCTACGCCATCTACGAGGAAGAGGGATATGACCCGACAGAGATCCCCGCGCTGATCCTGACGCACAACCTGACCGGGGTGGAAATCGACGACCGCGCAGGCGCGCTGGCGGCCTTTGCGCTGGCAATGAAAGCGGCAGCAAAGCTCGGGCGGCGGCGGTTCCTGCGGATGGAGGCGAAACCCGACATCTGCGTGTTGCAGAACGTGAGCTTTACAGAAGCCGAGATGCAGGACGTGGCCGCCGTGGTGGGCAAAGATCTGTTCACCGATGAGCTGCGCGAGACGCTGGGGCAGTTCGAGCAGGCCAAGAACTTCGGCTCGCTGATCGTGCCGAAACTGCGCGATCCGGCAGAGACGCTGCGGGTGGTCGAGGCGCGGGATTTCGGCGGCGACCTGCTGTTGAAGGATGTACAGGCGCGCGTCGTAGCTGTCCTGCGCATGGCAGAGGCGCTGTCGCCGAAGTATCACGTTGTCGTTGCCAACCCGCCTTATGCGGGCGCGAGTGGTCTGAACGAGCAGATTCAGGTCTTCGCGGAAAGGTTCTATCCAGCCAGCCAGACGGATCTGTTTGGCATGTTCATCGACCGGTCTTTGTCGCTTGCCGTGCGCCACGGGTTGACAGCAATGGTCACCATCCAAAATTGGATGTTTCTCGGATCATTCGAGAAACTTCGACTTTCCACTATTGAGCGTTCAAGTATCGTCAACCTGCTCCAAATTGGCTTTAACAGCTTCCCAGAGCTGAACTCGAAGGTGGTTCAGGCAGCAGCGTTTGTGCTTGAAAAAGCCGCACACGGCAAAGTCGGCGTTTACATAAATGCAAATAACGCTCCTCAATCCGCGAATAAGGACGACGTCTTTCTAAGCAGAAAGTCGAGCGACGAAAAATACGCTGTCTCATCAGACAAATTTGCCAAGATTCCAGGTTCACCGATTGCCTACTGGCTTTCTGAGGCCGCGATCCAAGCATTTGATTCCGGTGAATCTCTTGGAGACCATTTCTCAATTTCTGAAGGTTTGAAGACCGGCGAAAATGAGAAATTCATTCGACTTTGGCATGAACCCGCAGCATCAAGAACAAGGCACTTTAGCAAAGCTGCGAAATGGGTGCCTCATTCAAAAGGGGGCGAGTTTCGGCGATGGTATGGAAACTATAATTGGGTCGTAGAGTGGGGAAAAAATGGGAGCGCCCTCCGTGCATCAGGGAAGGCCGGTTTCCAAGGTTTACCAAACTACGGCAAGAAGGGCGCAACTTGGTCCAAGATTACCACCAGCCCCTACTGTGTGCGTCTGCAGCCCGAGGGCTTAATCTTTGACTCGGCGTGCCCAGGTTTGTTTGAAACGGGCCAAGTAAAACTTGAACCAGCAATGGGATTCTTGAACTCGAAAGCTTGCCGAACAATCATTTCAGCGCTCAATCCCACTCTGAACTACCAAGTCGGTAACGTCTCATGCTTGCCAATCGTTTCAAGCGCTCGAGGTGATGATGCCGGCATTACCACGGCGTCGGCGCTGATTTCGTTGTCCAAATCCGACTGGGACGCCTACGAAACTTCCTGGGATTTCACCACGCTCCCGCTGCTCTCGCCCGATCACCAGGCCGACACGCTGGAGGCCACCTATGCCCGCCTGCGCGCCCACTGGCAGGGCATGGCGGACGAGATGCAGCGCCTTGAGGAAGAGAACAACCGCATCTTCATCGACGCCTATGGTCTGCAAGATGAGCTGACCCCCGAGGTGCCGATCGAGGAGATCACCCTCACCTGCAACCCCGCCTATCGCTATGGCGTGAAGGGCAGCGAGGAAGACCGCGAGGTCCGCCTGCGAACTGAGACCATGGCCGAGTTCCTCAGCTATGCCGTGGGCTGCATGTTCGGGCGCTACAGCCTCGACGCGCCGGGCCTGATCCTCGCCAATCAGGGCGAGCGGCTTGAGGATTACCTCGCCCGCATCCCCGAGCCGCGCTTCATGCCCGACGAAGACAACGTCATCCCTGTGCTCGACGCCGACTGGTTCCCCGACGACATCACCGAACGCTTCCGCCTGTTCCTGCGCGTGAGTTTCGGCGAGGCGCATTTCCGCGAGAACCTGCGGTATGTCGAGGCCGCGCTTGGCAAGGACATCCGCAAGTATTTCACCAAGGATTTCTACGCCGACCACGTAAAGCGCTACAAAAAGCGCCCGATCTACTGGATGGTCTCAAGCCCCAAGGGGACATTCAACGCGCTAATCTACATGCATCGCTATCGGGCCGACACGGTGTCGGTCATCCTCAACGACTACCTCCGCGAGTTCATCAGCAAGCTGGAAGGGGAGCGGGGCCGGCTTGAGAAGCTGTCGGACGACCCGAGCGCCAGCCAGGGCCAGCGTACCAAGGCGCTGAAAGACATGGCCGTCATCGCCAAGCAGATCGACGAGCTGAACGAATGGGAGCGCGATGTCGTCTTCCCGCTGGCGCAGGCCAAGATCGAGATCGACCTCGATGACGGTGTGAAGGCCAACTATCCGAAATTCGGCGCGGGGCTTAAGAAGATCCCCGGACTAGAGGCCAAGGATGACTGACCGGATCACCGCCAGCCTAAGACGCCTCTTCGACGAGCATCGCATCGTCTTCTGGTATGACGCCGCGCGCGACATGCGGGGAGAGTTCGATGCGCTTGATCTGGCGGGCGTGACCAAGGTGGAGATCGCCAACAACCAGTTCGGGCTGAAATACCGTATGCTGCGGCAGGAGCCGAAGGCGAAGTTTCTGGTGTTCCATGACGGGCCAGAGCCTGGGAACGCGGCGAACTGGCTGCTGGACCTGCAGTTGGCGACCGCAGTGTTCAAGGCGGATCAGGCGGCGAGCTGGCTGAGCGAGTTGGGTCTGCCACCGCAGTTTGAAAACGTCGTGCGCGATCATATGGAGTTCTACCGCTCCAAGGCGCGGGTGGCGGAATTGAAACGGCTTTTGCATGCCGCGGATACCCAATCGCAGGTTCGGCTGCGCATGCTTGCGGTCTGTGCTGGCGCCGAAGGTGGACTTGATACTGTGGTCGAGGCGCTGTTGGGCGAGCTGGCTGAGGGTCGCGATGATGCAATGCGGCTCATCGAGCGTTCGGGCCTGATGGAGGTGTTTTGGAAGCAGGTCGGAAATGCCTATGGTTATCAGCCGGACGAGCCCGACTTCGAGGACTTTGCGATCACGCTCTTCCAGTCGGCGTATCTGCGGGCGCTCGGCGAAGATGGCAAGCTGAACGCCGAAGCACTGCTGGTCTTCCGCCGCTGGAAGAACAACCGCCACTGGGAAGAAGCTTTCGAGACGCTGGCCGCACGCTATCAGGGCCTGCTGAAGATCCCGGAAGATCTGTCCAAGCGCGATTTCCGGTCGGTTATGGCGGTCGACCATTTCGAGGAAATCGATCGCCACGTCATCCGACAGCTTGTTCATGCGATGTCGACCCAGACCGTGAGCGCATCCGAGGTGCTGAAATGGGTCCGTGAGCGCCGGCAGAGCCATTGGTATAGTGCCTACGAGGATATCTATCAGGCGATCGGCTTTGCGACTGAATTCCAACAGGCGCTGGCCGAGGCCAATCTGGGGATGACGAGCCCTGCCGAGGGGGTGAAGCGGTATGTCAGCAGCTGGTACAAGCTCGACCAGCTCTATCGCAAATTCATCTACCATATGCAGCGCAGCGGCCATGCCTCACTACTCTCGGAACTCTACGATGCGGTCGAGAACAGATACACCAACAGCTACCTCTTGAAGCTGAACGATGCCTGGCAGGATCAGGTCGCAGGGCTGACCGATTGGACCATTCCCGGATACCCACGCCAAAGCGCCTTCTATTTCGAGCAGGCCGCAGAGTTTCGCCGCAAGGACCAGAAGGTTGCGGTCATCATTTCGGATGCTTTGCGCTTTGAGGTGGCCGAGGAATGCCTGCGCCGCATACGGGCGCTGAACCGGTTTGACGCAGAACTGAAGCCCATGATCAGCGCGCTTCCGAGCTATACACAGCTTGGGATGGCAGCACTTTTGCCAAACCGGGGCCTGTCATTTGCGGCCGATGGGCAGGGTTCTGTCTTGTCGGATGGGGAAAGCACTCAAGGCCTCGCCGCGCGCGAAAAGCTTTTGGCAACCGGGCGCGCAGGGGATCGTACCAAGGCCCTCCTGGCGCGCGATGTCCTGGATATGCGTGTCGATGAGGGCAAAGAGCTCTTCCGCGACAACGACGTGGTCTACATCTATCACAACCTGATCGACGCGATCGGGGACAAGCTCCAGACCGAGGATCAGCTGCCTAAGGCTGCCGAAGACGCGATCGAAGAGCTGACTAAACTCGTTCGAAAGCTGACCTCGGCAAACTTTTCGAATATCCTAATCACGGCGGATCACGGCTTCCTCTACCAGCACCGAGCGCTTGACGAGAGCGACTTCGCAGTTGCCGATCCCAAAGGCGACGAAATCCTGATGCGGAACCGTCGGTTCGTCGTCGGTCGTGGCCTTCATGGGACCGCAGGCATGAAGAAATTCTCCTCGGTCAACCTGGGCCTCACTGGCGACCTCGATGTCCTGATCCCGAACTCTATCAACCGTCTTCGGGTCAAAGGCGCGGGAAGTCGGTTTGTCCATGGTGGCGCGTCGCTGCAGGAAATCGTCATCCCTGTCATTCGTGTCGGCAAACAGCGCGAGGCGGATGTGAACCAGGTTGAGGTGCAGATAATTGTGTCCGGTCGCAGCCAGATCACGTCTGGGCAAACGGCGGTGATCTTCTACCAGGCGCAACCGGTGTCCGAGAAGATGCAGGCGCGCGAATTGGTGGCGGGGATCTATGCCGCCGATGACACACTGATTTCAGACGAGCATGTTCTACAGTTCGATTTCACATCCGAGAACGCGCGTGAGCGCGAAATGCCCCGGAAGTTCCTGCTGTCGCGGGAGGCGGACAAATTCAACAACCAAGACGTATTCCTGAAATTGTGCGAGCGGGTTGGCAAGACAAGCCACTATCAGGACTACACAAGCCATCGCTTCCAGTTGAAACGTGGCATCACAACAGATTTTGACTTTTGAGGAGCAGGCCCATGAGTGATCTCGACGCTAGGATCAATGAACATTTCGCGGGCTTTGTCGTGCGCAAGGACCTTGTGAAGGCGGTCAAGGGCAACGCGATCGTTCCGACCTACGTGCTCGAGTATCTCCTCGGCCAGTATTGCGCCACAGACGACGAGGCGTCGATCGCGACTGGCATCGAGACCGTCAAAGAAATCCTGCGCAAGCATTATGTCCACCGCAGCGAAGCCGGGCTTATCCAGTCAACGATCAAGGAAAAGGGGCGCTACAAGGTCATCGACCAGATCAGCGTGTCGTTGAATGAGAAGACCGACAGCTACGAGGCTACCTTCGACAACCTCGGCATTAAGAAGGTCGCGGTCGATAGCGGCACGATCAAGGCACACCCAAAACTGCTCGTGACGGGCGTCTGGTGCATTGCGGATGTGCAATACGAGTTCTCGGAAGATGCGCGCATCTCGCCGTGGATCCTCGAGACCATCAAGCCCATTCAGATCGCCAAGGTCGACTACGAGGGCTACCGCGAGGCACGGGGCAATTTCAGCACGGACGATTGGATCGATCTTCTAATGCAGAGCATCGGTTTTAACCCGGAGGCCTTTGGGCGTCGGGCGAAGCTCTTGCAGTTGATGCGCCTGATCCCCTTCGTGGAACGGAACTATAACATCATCGAGCTTGGCCCCAAGGGGACGGGCAAGTCGCATATCTATTCGGAGTTTTCGCCGCACGGTCAGCTGATCTCGGGTGGCGAGGTGACGATCCCGAAGCTCTTCGTGAACAACTCGAACGGGCGCATTGGCCTTGTCGGCTACTGGGATGTCGTGGCTTTCGATGAATTCGCTGGTCGAGAAAAGACGGCGAACAAAGCTCTCGTCGACATTATGAAAAACTATATGGCCAACAAGACCTTCTCCCGGGGGGTGAACCCGATGGGGGCCGAGGCCAGTTTCGCGTTTGTGGGCAACACCGACCACAACGTGCCGTTTATGCTTAAGAACAGCGACCTCTTTGAGGCCCTGCCGCCGCAGTTCCACGACTCGGCCTTCATCGACCGCCTGCATGCCTATCTGCCTGGTTGGGAAATCGACGTTATCCGCGGCGAGATGTTCACCAAGGGTTACGGCTTCATCGTTGACTATCTTGCCGAAATCTTGCGTCACCTACGCCAGGAGGATTTCTCGCACCGGCCGGACCAGCACTTCAAAATCAGCGAGAAGATTTCCACGCGGGACCGGGATGCGATCTACAAGACGATGTCGGGCCTTCTAAAGCTGATCTTCCCGAATGGCGGGGAGACGGCGGAAGATGTCGAAGAGCTGCTGCGCCTAGCCATGGAAAGCCGCAAGCGGGTCAAAGACCAGTTGGCGCGCATCGACAGTACCTATCCCGAGGTCGATTTCCACTATCTCGGAACCGACGGCACCAAGCGGCGAGTGACGACGGTCGAGGAAGAAGAATACCCACAGTTCTACCATCTCAAGCCAGCGCTGGACCCCAAAGAACAGGAACAAACCGACACGCCGGCTGATGGTGGCGATGTCGCTTCGGACGTTGGTGCAACGGGATCAGCTTCCGGCACGTTGGCGGAGCCCGCTCTTGCGGCCAAGACAGACGTAAAACCTGCTCTGGAAGAAGGGCATCACGTCTTCACTGAGGATCGGAAGGGGATCAGTTACGATCGCCTCTTTGGCCCATACATTGCGGGCGCATCCAAGATCATCGTGACGGACCCCTATGTGCGGTTCTTCTACCAGATCCGAAACATGATGGAGTTCGTCGAAATGGTCATTCGGCGTAAGTCGCCCGAGGACCAGATCAGTGTTCATCTCGTAACCGGTCCTGATGACGGTAACGTCGCGAAACAACGTGAATTGCTGGATTCAATCACAGATGCCTGCGTCGGTTCAGGCGTTGAGTTCACCTGGGCGTTCGATGGTACAGGCACCGCGCATGCCCGCGATATCGTCACCGACACCGGCTGGAAAATCGTGCTGGATCGTGGCCTCGATATTTTCCAAGCACCCATCAGAAAGGATGGGTTTTCACTTGGAGACCGTTTGCAAGAGCACCGAATTATCAAGGGTTTCTACGTGACCTATGTGCGAAATGGTGAGGGATAAGGCGTATGTTTCGCATTGATAAAGATGACAACTCGATCCACCACTCAAGGCACGCAGGAAACCATTGGCAAACCGACAGACCCCTTAGTGGCTTTTTAGCCAGATCATGCCATCAAAGGCACCAAGCTTAGCCTTATCTTGGGTATCGTAGAGGCGGCGGGCCTGAGTTGAGACCCCAGTGCCTAACCGGGTGATCGTTCCGCTCCATCTGCTGCCCTTCGGGAAGACCACAATGTGGAAGCCGTCCGTTTTCAGGTAGTGATTTCCGCTTTGCGAGACTTTCCATTTTCGTGTCAGCCAGCGCGCGCGCCGTTGGGTCAAGTTCTTGCTGTCGGATTCCCGTTTAGACGCGGCCGCGTAATCTTCCTCCATCTTGCCAGCACAAACACAGCCGCACTCCAGAATGTGCGGATAGTCAGGGTGCTGCATCTGGTGAACATACCGGATGTCCTGGTTTTCGCACATTTCACATTGGGTGGAGGGTTCACCAAGATCCTCAAATCCGATGCATGCCCAGCCTTTCTTGGGAACACCTTGTTGCGACCATTTCCCAAACGATGACATTTCAGACCCCCTGGCCTTCTGTCACTGGCAGTTTGATCAGATAACCGCGCGCCAGCTTCTGTTTGACCAGATCGGAAAGCGCAGATTCAGCCTCGGTTTTTGTCGCGTACCAATCGTGCCGATGTCGCCCCCAAGTCCCAAAGCGACCCCATTGCCGATGGACGCCGTGTTGGCCGAAGAGGTCTTTGGTCAGCTCCATGGAATAGAACCGGTTCATATTAAGCGAGGGATCAATACGGCGCATATCAATTTGCATCGATCTCTTCCTCGGTCATTGGGACATAGTCGATAGAGACCCGTTCAAGGCGAGGTTCCTTTTGCTCAAGACCCCACCGGCGTTCCGTGTAGAACTCAAGTGCTTTCCGGGTTCTGGCCTCAAGCACATCTGAGGTGAACCCAAATTCAATGCGGACCACGCGCTGCTGCGCCTCAGTCAATCTTGAATGCGGTTTGAGTTTCAGGATGGCCCAAGTGAACCAATCGTCATCTCGGGGCACTGCCTCGGCTGGCTTGGTTCTTGCGAAAGACTGATCAGGGTCTATGCGAGCAGGATGGAAGTCACGGAAACCCTCACGTTCAAAACACCAGGCTCGTACGTGAAGCCTAACGCCATCAGAAGCGAACCGAACAGGTGCAATCCAGCGAGTCATCGGTTCTGGATCTCGCATCGATTGATAAACGATACTCGTTGCCTCTTTCGCCCTGAAGGCACGGTAGAGCGGCCGTAAGACACGCAGGTCCTGAGTGCGTTGCAAATCTGGCAATCTATCGAATGCGGAAAATGGTGCGCCAACCAAGAGTTGCTCCAACTCCATCGAGGACGCCTTGCCACTGAGCCGTTCAAAGCTGTCATGGGCGAGGTATTGGCGCGACGACGCATCATAATGCAGTGCGTCTTTTGGCGCTTCAGCGAGGTAAGCCCGAAAATCGAGAGCGGCCTGTGCATTCGAAATACCAAAACGCTTGATCAAGGAAGCGCGAGTCGCCGCCCCGTCCCAGAAAAACAATCTGTCGAGATACTCCAGGCGCGCACGTTGGGCGTGTTTGAGGTCTTCGAAGGGCATGGGAGAAGGATACCTTGACTCTCTATAATTGTCCATATAATTTTTGCATGTGTAATAAATGACGGTGCGACATGAGACTACTTCATACGGCAGATCTGCACCTGGGGCGGCAGTTCATGGGGTTGAGCCTCGAGGAGGATCATGAGGTTATCCTGGGTCAGATCCTTGAAGCGCTTGTGGTCGAACGAGCTGATGTTCTTGTCATCGCGGGGGACGTTTTTGACCGTGCCTCTCCGCCCAATTCATCGGTCCGGCAGTTCAATCGCTTCCTCAAGCGTGTAGCAGAGGAGACCGAAGCCGCTGTGGTGATGATCTCTGGAAACCACGATTCTGGCGACAGGATCGAGGCTATGTCTGTCTTTTCCACCGCGTCTCGTGTGCTGGTGCGGGGGATTGCCGATGCGGTGGAAGCGCCGCTGGTGCTGCGTGACGCGCAGGGCGAGGTCGCCTTTTCCGCACTGCCCTTTTCCTATGAATACGCCGCACGCGAGGTGTTCAGGGATGAAAGCATTAATGCGCCGGCGGAGGTAGTTGCCGCCCAGATCGCTGCGGCAAGGAGGCAGGTGCCTGATGGAGCGCGTTGGGTCGTCGTGGCCCATGCTTTCGTCGCGGGTGGTGCGGTCGGCGAGACCGAGCGCGCCCTGACGCGAGTCGGAGGCATAGAAACTGTTCCCTCCGATGTCTTCGATGGGGCGGACTATGTTGCACTGGGGCATTTGCACAAGCCGCAGGAAGTGGGCGCGAGCCATATTCGGTACTCCGGCGCACCGCTTGCTTTCGGTTTCGACGAGGCGGGAAATGAAAAATCCATGACAGTCGTCGATCTTAAAGCTGAAGGGGTCGAGATCCGCATCGTACCGTTCCGACCGATCCGGCAGGTTCGCTCGCTTACTGGGGCATTCTCGGATCTTCTGGAAGGAACGCCGTCTGACGATTTCATCCAGGCTATCCTGACGGATGAAAACCCTCTGATCGATCCGATGAAACGGTTACGCGCGACCTATCCCAATGCTTGCCATCTGACCTATGCCCGGCAGGAGCGCGCTGCGGAGACCAAGGCGCTCGGCAGCGGACGGACCGCGGTCACGCCAATCGAGATGATTGACGACTTCGTGAAGGTTGTGCGCGGCCGGGAACCAAACGCCACCGAAGTCGCGATCATCGCGGAAAAGCTCCACGCGGTAACCTCCGGGGAGGAGCAGACATGAGACCCATTCGCCTATCGCTTCAAGCCTTCGGGCCATTTGCGACAACCGAGGTAGTCGATTTCCGGTCCGCGCTGGAGACGGGTCTGTTCGGGATTTATGGTCAGACCGGCGCGGGAAAGTCGACGCTGTTTTCGGCGATGTCCTTCGCGCTATTCGGGGCGCCGACCAAGACTGATCAAGAACCACGTTCACTACGCTCGGATCACGCCGCGTCGGATCTACCTACCGAAGTTGAATTTGTCTTTGAGCTGGGCGCCAAGACCTACCTGATCCGTCGTCGTCCGGCGCAGGAACGTCCGAAGGCACGCGGTGAAGGGACCACTGAGGACGCGTCGGAAGCCTCGTTATTCGACGTCACCGGGATTTCGGTGGACATTCTTGGTCCGAGTCAGTCTGGCCGTGTCATTGCGGAAAAGAAAGTCTCGCTAGTTGGGCAGCAAGTCGAGGCGCTGCTTGGCTACAGGGCAGATCAGTTTCGACAGATCGTGCTCTTACCGCAAGGCAAGTTCGAGACGTTCTTGGCCGCAAAAACGGATGCGCGGGTCGAGATATTGCGGGATCTCTTCGACGTGAAGATCTATCGAGATCTCGCCGCACGGCTGAAAGAAGAAGCCTCAGAGGCAGAACGAGCGTTGCGCGACCAGCGCGCTCTCTACGTGGCTCGACTCGAGGAACGTGGTTTTGAGAGCGCGGAGGCGCTAGAACTCGGGATTGCCGCAGCCGAAACAAAAGTCGAAGAAAAGCAGGGAGCTCAGAACGGCGCGGCGATGGCTACCGAAGCCGCGCGTAAAGCTCTGACCGAAGGCGAGCAAATCGAGAAAGCATTTTCTGCTGTCGACACGGCACAGCAGGCATTCGATGATCTAGAAAAGAAAACGGGCGAGGTCGAAGAACTGGCCAAGCGCATTGAGGCTGTCCGGAATGCCATTCAGGCCCGTGATCTTGAGACGGCTTTGCGCGATGCGGAGCAGGAAAGCCGGAATGCGGTGGATGCTGTCACAAAGGTCGAGGCGGCACTAGATATCGCCACTGGCGCGAAGGAGGTGGCGGGAAAAAAACTTGTTGAGGCACAGTCGGGCGAGGACCGGCGGCAGCAAGTTCAGGCTGACCTGACAAGGTTGGAGGCGATCGAGAACCAGGTCGGTCAAGCAGCGGCTCTTAGAAGCGCGTTTGACGACGCTGCGAAGGACGAAGGTTCGGCGAAGAAGGCTCTGACCGAGGCCATAGATGCCCGAGAGAAGCTCAAGTCTCAGCGCGATGCGACCGATCTGGCACTTGATCAAGCGCGAAAGACCGAAACGGTGCGAGGCCAGCTGACCGGTGAGTTGGCCGAGGTCAACCGAGAAAGAGTCAAGGCAGCGGCGCATGTTAAGGCGCAAGAGGCTGTCGCCGATGCTCAACGAAATGTAGAAGCGGCATCGAACGAACTGGCGACAAGAACCGACGCGGCGCAAGCCGCTGATGCGGCATTGGTAGATGCCGAGGCACGGCTTTCGCGCACGCAAGCGATCATTCTGGCCGAAAAGTTGACCGAAGGAGCGCCCTGCCCTGTCTGTGGCTCACATGATCATCCTGCGCCTGCCCATGGTATGCCCGAACAATCTGGTTTGACCGAAGCGTTTCGGAGTGCGCAGGTTCAGGCGAGAACTGCCTCCGAAGCCAGAGTTCGGGCCGAAAGCGAACTCGGCAATTTTCGAATGCGGCTCGACGAAAAGAAGCGGGCGCTCGAGGAACAGGAAAGTCCTGAGCGCACGTTGGCGGAACTCGAAGTTGAAATCTCACGGCTTGAAGGCGACGTCGCCGCGCTTGGAGAAGCGGTCGATTTAGACGCGATGGCGGAGCAGTTGGCCCAACTCAAGCTGAAACTGACTGAGGCTGAAGCTGCCGAGGCTACGGCGCGCACCGCTGCGGGAAAGGCCGAGACCGATCTTGCCGGCGCGCGCGCCAAGCTGGACACAGTGATCGAGGCCCTGCCGGAAGGTCTGCGCACGCCCGAGGCGGTTGTCGCTCGACGGGAGGCTTTACAGAGAGAGCAAAGGCAACTGTCCGAGGCGCTGGAAGTGGCGACGCAACAGGACCGAGCCGCCGGTGAAATGCTCACCCGTGCGCAAGAGCAGCTGGAAGCAGCAAAGCGGGCGCGCGACGCGCAGCAACAGCGCGTGAAAAAGGCGCAAGATGATTTTGGTGCTCGGCTTGCCGAGGTCGGGCTGGACAAAGCGGGATATGATGCTTGCAAGGCGCATTTCCCGACCCTCGATGCCGACCAGAAGACGGTATCCGATCATCGTGAGGGCCTGATCGCGGCTCACACGACATTGCAGAACGCCATAGCCGCTTGCGCAGATCGTGAACGCCCGGATCTTGCCCCGCTTCAGCTGGCGTTGGCAGACGCCACGCAGACCTTGAACGCGGCCAACGCTGCACTCGCCACAGCGAGGACAGATGTATCGTCACTGACCAAATTCAAGGAATCGCTTGCGGCGGCGCTGGCCGAAACCGAGCGGCTTGAAACCGAGACCGGTCCGCTCCGGGGGCTGGCCGATCTGGCTAACGGCAAGAACGATTTCAAGATGACACTCGAGACCTTCGCGATCGGAGCAATGTTCGACCAGGTTCTCGAGGCGGCGAATATGAGGCTCGACCCTATGACACGTGGTCGCTACCGGCTGACGCGTGGGCTCGAGGCATCTGGCGGTCGTGGCAAGCGTGGGCTCGAAATCGAAGTCTTCGACATCAACACCGGCAAGGCTCGCCCGACAGCGACACTGTCGGGGGGCGAGACCTTCATCGCGGCACTGGCTCTCGCGCTTGGGCTAGCTGATGTGGTCGAGAGCCTTTCGGGCAAGATCCGGATGGACACAATTTTTATCGATGAAGGCTTCGGGAGCCTCGACACCGAGAATGGCGCAGGCACGTTGGATCAGGTGATCCAAGTTCTTGCTGCGCTGACAGAGGGCAGCCGGGCCGTCGGCCTGATCTCGCACGTCGGGCTGGTGCAGGAGGCTATTCCACAAGGCTTTTACGTGCGCTCGACCCCAAGCGGCAGCCGGGTCGAGGAAAGAACGGGTATGGGATGACGGACCGCTGGTATTACCGGAAGGCACACACCCGCCGTCTGTCGTCAGGGCGCACGGTATCCGTCCGCGGCGGTTGGGCAGTTCGGGGCGATGGTGAAAGCAAGAGGGGCGCATCGTTCAGACGGACTTGTCCGATATGTGGGGCGCTGATCGTAAGCGTGGGCATGCCCAGAGGAGGGTGGGTCCATTTTGAGGGCGGCAAAGGCCTGACACGAATTAAGCACCCTTGTCTGCATCTTGGCGAGGGTCTGAGCAGGCGGCGCGACGAGGAAACACCGGATCTTTTCGAAAGGCTGCCATAGCTCGTTGCCGGATCACACAGAGCGATTTTGACCAAGACACCTAGGTCGATATGCAAACCACCCTTTGGCGACATCGATGAACGTAAGCATTGGCGGTGTGCGCTCCTCCCTCAATGAACCGAGAATGTCCCCGTCGCTGGATCTGATCACAACGGTCTAGTCCTTGATCCGCCACATCCTGAATCGTCCTTGTTGCGTCACTTCTCGGATCAGGCCTCGCTCTTGCATCCATGCGAGGTTCCTTTGAACAGCCGCGCGACTTGCGCCTGTTAGGGCCTCCGCCATCGGGGCCGACACCAAAGGCCACTCTGTCAACACAGACCGAAGAGCGGCCGGAGTTCTGCCCGAAAGCTGAGACATGGCTCCTTCCGCCCGAACACTCCATGTTTGGGTACCATCTAGATGACGCATCGCCGTTAGAATTGCGCTGTTCATCCCATCCAACCAGCGTGCCAAGCGTTCGGTTGGCAAACCCGAGACACGCAGCCCCCCTGCCCCGCCCATAGCCAGCGGCGCGAAGACGGCGCCGCTTCCGTCGCAGGCCGCGATCCTGGACGCGGTGACGGCGGCTTCGATCTGGTCGCCGTGCTGTCCGAGTCCCGCCAGACTCCAGAGATGAAAGCCCATGCAAGCTCGGGTGATTGGGTGGAACTCGGCTGCGGCTGTCATTACTTCCAGCCATCCGCCCGCACGATCTTCGAAACGCTCAGCGCTGTCTTCAATGTTCTCGGGATCGCGGCGATCCAGGAAGG
>JABURR010000011.1 GCA_014762635.1 Paracoccaceae bacterium | reverse complement strand
ATCGCCATCTTCCTGATGTGCGCGCTGACGACGCTGCTGTTCTTCGGCGGCTGGCTCAGCCCGTTCCCCTTCCTGCCGGATGGGCCGTTCTGGATGGTGGCGAAGATGGCGTTCTTCTTCTTCATCTTCGCGATGGTGAAGGCCATCGTGCCGCGCTACCGCTATGACCAGCTGATGCGGCTGGGCTGGAAATGGTTCCTGCCGTTCTCGCTGATCTGGGTGGTGATCGTGGCCTTCTTCGCGCAATACGGGGCCTTTGGCGGAGCCTATGCCCGCTGGGCCGTGGGGGGCTGACATGACCGCGATTGATTGGAACAGGGCGGGCAAGTACTTCCTGCTTGTCGACTTCTTCAAGGGCTTCAAGCTGGGCCTGCGCTATTTCTTCGCGCCCAAGGCGACGTTGAACTACCCCCATGAAAAGGGCCCGCTGAGCCCGCGGTTCCGGGGCGAACACGCCCTGCGCCGTTATCCGAATGGTGAGGAACGCTGCATCGCCTGCAAGCTCTGCGAGGCGATCTGCCCCGCGCAAGCCATCACCATTGACGCCGAACCGCGCGAGGACGGCAGCCGCCGCACCACGCGCTATGACATCGACATGACCAAGTGCATCTACTGCGGCTTCTGCCAGGAAGCCTGCCCGGTAGACGCAATCGTCGAGGGGCCGAACTTCGAATTCGCAACCGAGACCCGGGAAGAACTCTACTACACCAAGGAAAAACTGCTGGCCAACGGTGAGCGCTGGGAAGCCGAGATCGCCCGTAACCTCGAACTGGACGCGCCGTACCGATGACCGATCCGAAGAACCCGTTCGAAGAGTGGATGACCCTTGGCCAGGAATGGGCCAAGGCGATCAACCCTGCGCTGGAGAGCTTCACGCCGAAGGGGTTCGAAGGCATGTGGCCGACCATGCCCAAGGACGTGATGGAAGCCGTTATGGGCAAGACCTACAACCCCGAGGGGCTGGACGCGAAGACCAAGCTGCTGCTGACGCTTGCCGCGCTGACGATCTTGGGTGCGCAGGCGGATGCGCAGATCAAGCTGACCGTGCGCCATGCCCTTGAGGCGGGCGCCACGCAGCAGGAGATCGCCGAGACGATCGCCTACATGGGCGTTTTCGGCGGGGTTCCGGCCATGACGAAAGCGACTGAACTGGCGCGCGACGTGATCGAAGCGCAGGAGGGGAATGCCTGATGACCGCGAGCGACGTGATCTTTTACATGTTCTCCACTACGGTGATCCTTGCCGGGCTTTTCACCGTGATTTCGAGAAACCCGGTGCATTCGGTGCTCTGGCTGATCCTCGCCTTTTTGAGTTCGGCGGGCCTGTTCGTCATGCTCGGGGCGGAATTCGTGGCGATGCTGCTGGTGATCGTCTACGTGGGCGCCGTGGCGGTGCTGTTCCTCTTCGTGGTGATGATGCTCGACGTGGATTTCGCCGAGTTGAAGGCGGGTATGGCGCAGTACCTGCCGCTGGCGTTGCTGATCGGCATCGTGATCCTGATGCAGCTCGGGATGGCCTTCGGTGTGTGGCAGTTCTCGGAAGGTGCCACGGACCGTATCGCCGCCGCCGCGCCCGCGGCTTCGGAGGTGCACAACACCAAGGCGCTCGGGCTGCTCATCTACGACGATTACATCCTGCTGTTCCAGCTCGCGGGCCTGATCCTGCTGGTGGCGATGATCGGGGCCATCGTGCTGACGCTGCGCCACCGCACCCACGTGAAGCGGCAGGACATCCTGCGGCAGATGTATCGTGATCCGGCCAAGGCGCTGGAACTGAAGGACGTGAAACCCGGTCAGGGGCTCTAATGCGGATCAAGGCGGTCATAATACCGATGGTGGCGATCATGCTACTTGGAGGAGCGAGCCAATTCGGTCCGCAAGATTGTGTGTCGGACTATATCCACCACTCCAATCTTGCGCCGACCGACTTTGGAAACGGCATCGTCCTCGAACATCAGGAGCACGTGGGCTACCACAGCCCCACCGATTATTGGGGGGCTAAGCGGGTGACCCTAGTTGACTGCGCGAGAGGCCGAGAAATCCAGCTAACCCGCAGCGCAAGAAACGGCGCTGGATGGCGTGTCGTTCGAAGAGAGCGCGCCGTGCAAAGATTGCTGGACGGGGGAGAAGGACTGCGACCGGACGAACTTTTCGCATATGTCGAAGAGCGTGCCGAAAAGAGCCGGATCCCAATAGAGCAGTCGACCTTCGAAACAGAAACCTGCGGCTGCCGTGCGTTCTACCCAGAACTTCGCGGCGACAAGAAACGTTACGAGGTATAGAGATGATAGGACTAACCCACTACCTCACTGTGGCCGCAACACTCTTCGTCATCGGCATTTTCGGTCTGTTCCTGAACCGCAAGAACGTCATCATCATCCTGATGTCGATCGAGCTCATGCTGCTCGCGGTCAATATCAACCTGGTGGCCTTTTCGGCCTACCTGGGGGATCTGGTGGGGCAGGTCTTCACCATGTTCGTGCTGACCGTGGCCGCGGCAGAAGCGGCGATCGGGCTTGCGATCCTGGTCTGCTTCTTCCGCAACCGCGGCACGATCGACGTCGAAGACATCAACGTGATGAAGGGCTAGGGGCATGGAGACGATCATCCTTTTCGCGCCCCTCGTGGGCAGCATCATCTGCGGTTTCGGCTGGAAGTTCATCGGCGAATACGCGGCCCAGTGGGTGGCGACCGGCCTTCTGTTCCTGGCGGCCTTCCTGAGCTGGATCGTATTCCTGGGCTTCGACGGCACGACCCAGCAGATCGAGATCCTGCGCTGGGTGGAATCGGGCAGCCTCAGCACCGAATGGGCGATCCGCCTCGACCGGCTGACGGCGATCATGCTGATCGTGGTGACCACGGTCTCGAGCCTCGTCCACCTCTACAGCTTCGGCTACATGGCCCATGACGAGAACTACCGCGAGGGCGAGGTCTACCGCCCGCGCTTCTTTGCCTATCTCTCGTTCTTCACCTTCGCCATGCTGATGCTGGTGACCTCGGACAACCTGGTCCAGATGTTCTTTGGCTGGGAAGGCGTGGGCGTCGCTTCCTACCTGCTGATCGGCTTCTACTACCGCAAGCCCTCGGCCAATGCGGCCGCGATCAAGGCTTTCGTGGTCAACCGCGTGGGGGACTTCGGCTTTGCCTTGGGGATCTTCGCGTTGTTCTTCATGGTGGACTCGATCCGCTTTGACGACGTGTTCCAGGCCGCGCCGGAATTGGCGGAACGCGAGTTGTCCTTCCTCTGGACCTCGTGGAACGCGGCGGAACTGATTGCCTTCCTGCTGTTCGTCGGCGCCATGGGTAAATCGGCGCAGCTTCTGCTGCACACCTGGCTGCCGGACGCGATGGAAGGCCCGACCCCGGTGTCGGCGCTGATCCACGCGGCGACCATGGTGACGGCGGGCGTGTTCCTGGTCTGCCGGATGTCGCCGCTGATGGAATTCGCGCCGAATGCCACCGCCTTCATCACCGTTCTGGGCGCCACGACCGCGTTCTTTGCGGCGACGGTCGGCCTTGTGCAGAACGACATCAAGCGCGTGATCGCCTATTCCACCTGTTCGCAGCTGGGCTACATGTTCGTCGCGGCGGGCGTAGGCGTCTATTCGGCGGCCATGTTCCACCTGTTCACCCATGCGTTCTTCAAGGCGATGCTGTTCCTTGGCGCCGGCTCGGTTATCCACGGGATGCACCACGAGCAGGACATGCGGAACTACGGCGCGCTGCGTCACAAGATGCCCTATACGTTCTGGGCGATGATGATCGGCACTCTGGCGATCACTGGCGTTGGCATTCCGTTGACCCATATCGGCTTTGCCGGGTTCCTCTCGAAGGACGCCATCATCGAAAGCGCCTGGGGCGCGCAGTCGGTGTCGGGCAACTATGCCTTCTGGCTGCTGGTCATCGCGGCCTGCTTCACCAGCTTCTATTCCTGGCGGCTGATGTTCCTGACCTTCTATGGTGAGCGTCGGGGCGACAAGCACACCCACGAGCACGCCCATGAAAGCCCGATGGTGATGGTCGCGCCGCTTGGCGTGCTGGCCCTTGGCGCGATCTTCGCGGGCATGATCTGGTTCAAGCCCTTCTTCGGGGACCATGAGGATGTGAACAAGTTCTACGGTGTGCCTGTCCATGCCGAGGCCGACGCGGCTCATGGCGAGAGCGACAGCCACGCCGAAGCCGCCGCGACCGAGGCGCACGGCACCGAGACGGCGTCCGACGATGCCACGGAAACGGGGCACGAGGCCGCCGCCGACACGCATGGGGTTGCTGCCGACGGCTGGACCATCGGCTCGGGCGCGATCTACACGAGCCCGGATAACCACGTCATGGACGCGGCGCACGATGCGCCGAAATGGGTGAAGGTCTCGCCCTTCATCGCGATGCTGATCGGGTTCCTGATGGCGTTCCAGTTCTATATCCGCCGCCCCGACCTGCCGGGGAAACTGGCCGAGAACCAGCAACTGCTGTACCAGTTCCTGCTCAACAAGTGGTATTTCGACGAGATCTACGACTTCGTCTTTGTCCGTCCCGCGCGCTGGCTGGGCGGGTTCCTGTGGCGGCGCGGTGACGGGGCCGTCATTGACGGCACCATCAACTGGGTGGCCATGGGGCTGATACCCTTCCTGACGCGGCTCGCGGGCCGCGCGCAGAGCGGGTACCTGTTTCACTATGCCTTCGCGATGGTTCTTGGCATCGCGATCCTGATTACCTGGATGTCGATCGGTGGAGGCGCACACTAATGGTCCTGTCCATCATGACTTTTCTCCCGCTGGTGTCGGCCGCGATCCTGGCCTTCATGATGCGGGACGAGAGCGCAGCCGCGCAGCTCAACGCGAAGCGCATCGCGCTTCTGGCGACGGTTGCAACATTCGTCGCGTCGCTCTTCCTCATGTTCGGCTTCGATCCGAGCGATACGGGCTTCCAGTTCGTCGAGGAACGCGAGTGGATCGGCGGGCTGACCTACAAGCTGGGGGTCGACGGCATCTCGGTCCTCTTCGTGATGCTGACCACCTTCCTGATGCCGCTCGTGATCCTGTCGTGCTGGAACGTCACGCATCGGGTGAAGGAATACATGATCGCCTTCCTGGTGCTCGAAACGCTGATGCTGGGCGTCTTCGTGGCGCTGGACCTGGTGTTGTTCTACCTGTTCTTCGAGGCGGGCCTGATCCCGATGTTCCTGATCATCGGCATCTGGGGCGGCAAGGACCGGATCTACGCGGCGTTCAAGTTCTTCCTCTACACATTTCTCGGCTCGGTGCTGATGCTGGT
>JABURR010000097.1 GCA_014762635.1 Paracoccaceae bacterium | reverse complement strand
CCAGGCGGATGATCTCTTCGCTCGAATTGAAGTATTTGAACGGGTCACATTTCTTCATCCGCAGACGCTACTCAGTCCCCCCACCCCGCAGCAAGCCAAGTTGCTCTGACAACGCCCCCCGTGCACAAAAAATCCAGTCACCCATTGCGGTCAGGGAGGACTTCATTCACAATCCATGGATGACGTTCAATGTTTTTGAAGAGGCGGCATGCATGGCAGGGTGGCATTATCCAACTGGTCACTCCAGCGTTTTTGGCAATTACCCGGGGTGGATTTCGATTCCCGGGAGTTTTGGAGGAGGTTCTTCAAATGCGAGTTGACAAAACAGCCTTCAAGCACGAGCCCTTGGTTTTCTTCCCCTCTACACGATCCACCCGTTTCGAGCACGCCAAGCGCCAGGCTCTCTTGGCCGGAAAGCGGGCCTTCGACATCCTCGGCAGTCTTTCCCTGCTACCGGTGATGGGGCTCACCGGTGTCACCCTGCTGCTTCTCAACCCCGTCCTCAACCCAGGCCCCTTGCTCTATTGCCAGATAAGGATGGGGCGCCACTGCAAACCCTTCTGCGCAATCAAGTTCCGCACCATGGCCCCCCTGTGCGGACCCGAAACCCGCGGAGCCGAGGATCCCTTGGAACAGGACCGGATCCCGCCGCTCGGACAGCTACTGCGAAAATCCCGCATCGACGAGCTGCCGCAGATCCTCAACGTGCTGCGCGGTGAGATGAGCCTGATCGGACCGCGACCCGATGCCATCGATCACGCACAACACTTCCTACGCACCGTGCCGGGATACCGCGAGCGCCACGCCCTGCGCCCTGGCATCTCCGGCCTCGCTCAGGTTACGGTGGGCTACGTGGAAGGGTCGGAAGGCACCCGCGCCAAGGTCGCCGCGGACCTAGTGTATATTTCCCGGTCGAGTTTCCGGCTTGAGGCGAAGATCATTGGCCTGACGCTCCTGACCATTCTGCGGTTGCGCGGCGCATGACCCCATGGCCCCGCCCCTGGAAATGCCACCACTACGGGTTTTCACCGCGGCCATGCCTCTGTAAGAGTTGAAGACAGGTCAAGTGGGGATCCCATTCCGGATGCGACAAAGCATTGCCCTTGTCATCGCGCTCAAACTCCTCGTCGGGTGCACCGCCGGCGCGGTGACATTCCCGGTCACCGATCGCGGTCAGGACAGGCTCGGGGACGACATCACCATCATCCGCCTCGACGCGGAGAACATCAGCCTGCACGCCACGCCCCCCGCCCCTCCACCGCCCTCAGTGCTGCGCCTCTCCTCGGAGTGGGACTATCATATCGGCATCGGCGACGTGCTCTCGATTATCGTGTTCGACCACCCAGAGCTGACCCTGCCCGCCGGTCCCGAACGCAGCGCCGCCGAGAGCGGGTTCCGCGTCCAGCGCGATGGCAGCTTCTTCTACCCCTTCATCGGCCAAGTCCCGGCGGCAGGACGGGCCCCGGAGGAGATCCGCGCCGAACTGCGCGACCGGCTCGCCGACTATGTCCCCGACCCACAGGTCGAGGTCCGCGTGGCCGCCTTCAACTCCCAGCGCGTGGTGGTCACCGGCGAGGTCGTCGCCCCCAATCGCCAGCCGCTGACCACCGTACCGCTCACCCTGATCGAGGCGATCAACGCCGCCGGAGGCATGACCGAGGCCGCCGACGCCCGCCGCGTCGCGCTGCTGCGCGACGGCAAGCTTCTGACCGTGGACCTCGCAGGTTTCCTCGAACGCGGCATCGCGCGCAACAACCCGGTGCTGCGCGCTGGCGATATCGTCACTGTCCCCGAACGCCTGCCAGGCGAGGCCTTCTTGCTCGGCGAGGTGGCCCGCCCAGCGGAGATCGACCTCTCCGGCGACCCTGTTACCCTGACCCAGGCCCTGGCACGCCAGGGCGGGCTCGAGGAGCTCCGCGCCGATGCCCGCGGCATCTTCGTCTTCCGTGCCCGGGGCGCCGAGATCGCGGTCTACCAGCTCGAAACCACCTCCCCTGCCGGTCTGCTTCTAGGGACGCGCTTCTACCTCCAACCCCGCGACGTGGTCTATGTCACCCGTTCTCCGCTGCAGCGGTGGAACGATACCATTAGCCAGATCCTGCCATCGGTCCGCGCGATCACCGCCGTGGACGAGGCGGCCGCAGCCTTCTGATCCCATGTTCCAGTCCATCCTCGTTGTCTGTATCGGAAACATCTGCCGCTCCCCCGTCGGAGAACGGCTCCTCGACTCCCACCTTCCCGGGCGTAACATCACCTCCGCCGGCCTCGGTGCGCTTGCAGGCCGACCCGCCGATCCGCTTGCCACCAAGGTGGCGGGGGAAAATGGCGTCTCGCTCCGGGGCCATCGGGCGCGCCAGTTCACGTCCGATATCGCCCATGAGGCCGACCTGGTGCTGGCGATGGAATCCGGTCACCGGCGCGACATCATCCGCCGCGCGCCACAGCTCGATGGCCGCGTCATGCTGTTTGATCACTGGATCGGCGCCCAAGGCATCCCGGACCCGTTCCGGCGCGAGCGCGATTTCCACGAAGCGGTCTTCCGTCGCATCGATGCCGCCGCAAAGGCCTGGGCAGACCGCCTCACGACCGGGAACGCCGCCCCATGACCCCGACGGAGCCATCGCGCGACAGCTTTGATGACGAGATTGACCTAGTGCAAATGGTCGCGGTGCTCTGGCGAGGCAAATGGCTGATTGCCTGCACCATCGCACTCTTTGGCCTAGGCGGGCTCGGTTACGGGATCCTCGCCGAACCCCGGTTCCGCGCAGACAGCCTGCTGCAGCTCGAGGAGAAATCCGGCCAGCTTTCCCTGCCCTCGGCGCTTTCGGATCTCGCCGCGGAGGATCCGCGCAGCGTGACCGAGATCGAGATCATCCGCTCGCGCCTGGTCCTCGGCCAGGCCGTGGCCGACCTGCATCTTGACTGGCACGCCGCCCCCCTGGAAGCCCCGATCATCGGCAATGCCGTGGTGCGCCACGACCTGCCCCTACCCGAACTCGGCCCTCTGCGTCCCTTTGCCCGTGGCGGGGCGGAGATCCGCCTCGACCTGCTCGAAGTTCCCCCCGCCTGGGTTGGAGAGGAGATCACTCTTATCGCAACAGGCGGCGAGAACTATCGGCTTGCTCTGCCCGACGGGAACGAGGCCCGCGGCCAGGTCGGCACCACCCTGCGCCTGCCCGAGCAGGGCTTCGCACTACGGATCGGCGCACTAGAAGGCGCCCGGGGGCGCGAATACCGAATCCTACAACTCTCCGAAGCACGCGCCATCACCCGGCTTCGGGACGCGCTCGGGGTCGCGGAAAAGGGACGCCAGTCTGGCATCTTGGAGCTGACCTTCACCTCCACCGAACCCGCGCGCGCCGAGCGCATTCTCGATGCCGTAATGCAGTCCTACCTTCGCCAGAACGTTGCCCGCAGCACCGCCGAGGCAGCCAGCAGCCTTGACTTCATTGAAGGTCAGCTGCCCGCCGCCGAGCGCGCCGTCACCGAAGCCGAGGCCGCGCTCAATGCCTATCGCCAAGCCCAGCAATCGATCAACCTGGAACTGGAAACCCAAGGCCTACTGACCCAGGTCACCCAGCTAGAGAATGAGCTCCGGGCGCTCGCCGCGCGCGAGGATGAGATCGCCGATCGCTATACGCCCAACCACCCGGTCTACCGCCAGCTATTGACCAACCGCGCTCGGCTCGAGCAACGCCTCGCCGACCTGCGCGCCGAGATCGATGCCCTACCCGAAACCCAGCGGGACGTGGTCAATCTCACCCGCGACCTAGAGCTCGCCCAAGGTGCCTACCTACAGCTTCTCAACCGCGCCCAGGAGTTGAAGGTGCTGAAAGCGAGCAGCATCGGCAATGTACGGATCATCGATACGGCCCGCGTCGGCCCCGTGCCCGTGTCCCCGCGCAAGACCCGGATCCTCGCCCTTGCCCTGGTGCTCGGGGCCTTGTTGGGCACCGGCCTGGTGCTGCTGCGGCATTGGCAGAACCGCGGCATCGGCTCGGCGGAGGAGATAGAACGCGTCGGGCTGCCGGTCTTTGCCACCTTGGCCCAAACCCCCGCCGCCAGGACACCGCGACGGAGCAAGGGCGCACTGTCGATCTACGCCGCACAACACCCGGAGGCGGTGCTCACGGAGGCCTTCCGGTCGCTGCGCACGAGCCTGCATTTTGGCATGCTCGATTCCACCTCCCGAAGCTTGGCGCTGACTAGCACCGCGCCTTCGGCCGGCAAGAGCTTCGTGGCCGTCAACCTCGCCACGGTCATGGCGCTTGGTGGGCAGAAGGTCTGCTTGGTGGATGCCGACATGCGCCGCGGCTACCTGCGCCGGTTCTTCGACGCCCCTAGGAACGCGCCCGGGCTCTCCGAATTGCTCTCGGGCAAGGCCACGCTCGACGAGGTCCTGGTCGAGGGGCCCATCCCGGGGCTGTTCCTGCTGCCAAGCGGCCGCTACCCGCCCAATGCCGCGGAACTGCTAATGCGTGACAGCCTCGGCAAGTTGATCGCTGAGCTCGACACGCGCTTCGACATGAGCCTTTTTGACACCCCTCCGGTGCTAGCCGTTACCGATGCCGCGATCATCGGGAGTGCGGTTGGCACCACCGTCGCGGTTGTGCACCACGGCATCACACCGATCAGCGAGCTCGAAGCCATGACCGGTCAACTGAAGTCGGCTGGCGTGCGCACTGCCGGGGCGATCCTCAACGGGTTCGATCCCCGTCTCGCGCCCGCAGGCCGCGCCGAGGGCTATTCCTACCGGTATGCCTATGAGCGGCGTGAATAACCGAACTGGTCCCGTGAGCGCCACGCCGCGAATACAGCTGGCGCTCGTCGCGCTTCTCATGGGCAGCCAGCCCGCCCGATCCGAGGTTCTGGTCGAGACCGGTCTCGAGGTTTTCGAGCGCCGCCAAAGCACAATCGAGGGGCTGCATCGGCTCAGCATCGGCTGGTCGTTCGGCTCCCATCTCTACCTGGCCGAAACCCTATATTCCGCGGCGCTGGGGGATGCGGGCGGCGCGTTCTTCTGGGGCGGTGAGTTAGGCACCCACCTACCCCTGACGGACCGCAGCGCCCTCGATCTCGCGGTCTTCCTTGGAGGCGGCGGAGGCGCGGCCCAGGTTCCCGGTGACGGGCTGATGATGCGCGCCAGCGCGGGCCTTGCCCTGCCGCTCGGCGCGCGCACGGAGCTCGGACTCGGGTTAGCCTGGACCCGCATCGAGGGATCCGAGATCGACACCCCATCCCTCACCCTTGGCACCCGGTATCGATCGGGCGACCGCCAGAGCCCGGCGCGGACACCCCTGGAACTGCGCGCCGCAGCCCCGATCCTGCGCAGCTACAACGTGCCGGATGGAGTGGTCGCGCGCTCCGGCCAGGCCCAAGGCGACGTCGCTCTCACCGGGATCGATCTCTTCTTCGCCCTCGACCCCACCCATGACCTCCTTCTTGGTGGCGATGGCGCAATCGCCGGTGACGGCGAAGGCTTCATGGACGTCCATTTCGGCCTGCGCCGTACTTGGCCGGGGCGTGACCTCGACCTCTTCGGCGAGGGCTGGATCGGCTTCGGCGGCGGCGGGGATCTCGACACTGGTGCAGGACTCATGGCTGGCCTCGGCCTCGGCACAGGCGTCAAGCTCACCCGCGTGATCAACCTCGAACTTGGGCTGCAGGGCGTTGCATCCCCCGATGGCAGCTTCGCGGCGCTCTCGCCCTATGTTAGGGCCGCACGGGTCTTCCGCGGCGAGGACAGGGCTCCCGCCGATCGTCAGCTTCGCCTGTCCACCGGCCTTTCGCACCAGCGCGAAACCCCGTCCCTGCGCCGGGGCGATCTGCGCGAAGGCGGTGTGAGCATGCATCGCTTCGCACTGGAAATCGGGCACGACCCCGGGCTCTTCTTCAGCGGCGAGGCCCAGACCACGGTGGGCGGGGGCGCGGGAGGATATGCCATGGGCCTGCTGGGCATCGGCTATCGCCAGGACTTACGCGGTCCCGTCTCGCTTCGCGGCGAAATCCTGCTCGGAGGCGCGGGCGGCGGCGGAATCGACACCCGGGGCGGCCTAGTCGGTGAGGCAAGGGTTGGCCTGGAGTATGAGCTGGCCGGGGGGCCGGTGCTTGAAATCATGGCCGGACATTTGCAGACCGTTCCACCCGGTGGCCTTGCCTCCACCACCCTCGGGGTCGGGCTTGCCATCCCGTTCGGGATGTGACGCCGACACCGAAAAGGAGAAAAGCATGGGTTTAGGTTCGACAGACGCCGATCACCACGGCTCCGACGCCATGACCGGGACTGAGGCAGGCGGGCCGAAACACGTTGCCATCATCATGGATGGCAACGGGCGTTGGGCGCAACGCCGTGCAAAGCCGCGCCTCTACGGGCACCATGCCGGGGCTCGGCGTGTGCGCCAGATCGTCGAGGCCTGCCCAGGCCTCGGCGTGAGCCACCTGACGATCTTCGCCTTCTCGACGGAGAACTGGAAGCGGACCCAGACGGAGGTGGCCGGGCTGATGTCGCTGTTCCGGCGCTATATCGAGCGTGAGACACAGGCCTTGAACGCGGCAGGCGTACGCGTGCGATTCATCGGGGATCGCATCCGGCTCGATGGAAAACTCGTGGCGTTGATGGATCACCTGGAGCAAGTGACCGCTGACAATGACAGTCTGCACCTGACCGTTGCCCTCAATTACGGCAGCCGGGACGAGGTGGCTCGGGCCACACAGCGCCTAGCCTACGAGGTGGCGGCAGGACGGATTAACCCCTCCGGGGTGAACGAAAACACCCTCGCGCAGTTCCTCGACACCCACGTGCTGCCCGACCCGGACCTGGTGATCCGGACTTCGGGCGAAGCGCGGATCTCGAACTTCCTGCTCTGGCAGTCAGCCTACGCGGAATACGAATTCATCAACACGCTCTGGCCGGATTTTACGCCGGAGGTTTTTGCCCGAGTGATCGACCGTTTCGGGGCCCGGGACCGCAGATTCGGAGGCGTGACGCGCTGAGATGCCCGCTCAGCCGCGATCCGCCAAGCTCTGATCTAAGAGGGTTGAAGCAGACAAAAAATAGTTGTCTATGTCAATCTGAATCGAGTCACATGATCACCGCTCACGACAGTGCCATCCCGCCAACCGGATGGTACTGCTAACTTCATTTTGGAACGCCTCCACGAGGGCAAACAAGACCAGGTCAACGGGTTGTGATCCGCGTGACGAGTAAAACTAGTCCGGGTCAGGCGGGCCGACCCAGGTGTTGGGGCGCTCGCACCTTGGCATGCATGACCCGATAGCCAGCACAATTTCCTGCATTTTCTCGAATACCTGGTCCTGAGCCGAACCGATTTCGACAAGCTCGGGGTGTCCGATCCGCGGTCTGCCTTGACGCTGGCAATTCGCATTATAGGGGAACTCTACCAGACCAACGAAGATCTCGGCCTTTGCCTTGGATGTTCGGAGGTATTTCCTCTCCTCGAACTGGAACTGGCCGACACCCTGCAGCCATTTCCCGACTATCCCGAAATTGGCTCGGCGAGCGCAACTCACTTCGCCTTCGTCATTGTGAAAGGCCTTTGTAATGGCTGGCTTGAGTTCGACGGGCGTCTCGAGGAATGCATGCAATACCGCGGCGAAGCCGAAGTCGCCTGATCCCCAGGTTTGTGATCCCTCCATTCATTCACTCTCCCTTGGAATTCGTTCGATCACCGCCCCCTACAGTTCGCGCGGCTCGCCGTGTCGGGCGCGATTTGCGCGGCTGGCGCGGCGGGTTTTCAAGGTAGAGAACCAGAATTTTTCTGGGCGTCATCATCGTGATCAACATCTGTTACCCAAACCATACAACTTGTGAAGTCGTACTCGATCCCGACAAGCTGATAATCCGAAATCGCGAACATATTCATAATATCCCCCACTACGGGAAGGATGCGGCGGTCTGTCCCCGCAACGGTGTCTCGCACGGTTCAGTCAAACCCCTAGGCCCCAAGCACGGCTAGCATTCGGCGTAAGCGAAGTCAGCGGAAGTGCTTAATGGGCAGGCTCTCCGTCGGCGATTGCACCGAAGTCCACCCCCCGGTTCGACTGCAGCACCTCCAAGGTCGCGGGGAGGGATTTCCGCAACTCCAGAAAAGATCGCGCCAAGCGATCAGCATGCTGCAACCGAACCGGAGCCCCCTCGCCTTCGCGATCGGCCACGGGACCGATACGCTCGTAGGCTCGGAAAAGATACTCGCGGTAGCCCCCCTCTCCCGCCACCCCTGGGGCCTCGGGCGCCGCCATCCCTTGGCAGTCACGGACGAACCCCTCCACTGCAGGCAGGTAGAGAATCCACTCAAAGGGTGACAAAGGAAGCACGTTCAACAGGCGATAGACCAGCAGCGCGTGATAGCTGACCAGGAGCTCGATGTGATCTTCATCCCCGTCAACGGGTTGCGGATCATAACAGGCAAGCTTGTTCGCCCTCATATCGTCTATCAATCTCCGGACACTGACACCCCCCAGATCCGCGATCTGCTCCGGCTTCAACCTCCAGTACATACGCGTGACAGTCACACTCTCCTTCATGTACAAACCTTCCCCGACCATCACGTCGGGCCCTCATACTACCGCCGCTGGAATTCGTTCGATTGCGGGTATTCCATGGATACTGCCTTCGGGTGCGGCGCTGTATTTCAACGCAGCGACATCAGCCTTTACACCCGGCGCCTGCACCCCCGGATTACGACGCGATCTTCATCTTCCTGTCCGGACGCCGCGCCGCCTGCCCCATGGCCTGCCGCAGCGTGTCGGCAATCTTCATCGGGTCGAAAGGCTTGACGATGACCGCCGCGACACCCTCATCACGGGCACTTCGAGCGAACTCTTCGTCCGCAATGCGCGTCAAAAATACCACCGGAGTGTCCGCATAGGCCGACATGGTCCGCAGGTCTCTGAATATCTCGAGTCCGTTCCGGTCCGGCATGAGCACGTCGAGGATGACGAGATCGAAGGCTTTCTTTTTCAAGGCCGGAAGTGCCTCGTCGAAACCGGAGAAGTGACTCAGATTGAAACCACCATCAAATTCCAGCGCGACGGAAAGTATCGACCTGAGGAATTCATCATCATCAATATTGATCGCTCTAATCTTCCTTGAGGCCATGAAAACAGTTCCCCTTTTACCATTACACCACCGCCATGCGGAAAATTCTCCATCCGAATCACATGACGACCCAATACCTTAGTATAGTTGCCCTTAACCGAAAATTTATCAATATGTCGCTTTTAAACTCAAACAACTTTTCATAAAATTAGGCTGAATTGACAATTTTTTGACAAATTACCGACACACTCAAGGGAAAAGAGCGCAATTTCGCCCAAAAGCTTGACGGGCTCCATGTGCTTTGCCGGCCACGCCCCAAGACATGTGGGGGTGCGTGCTCCGCTCCATACGCCCTTCAGGAGGTTGCCTCTCAGACCTTGAGCCCTGTTCAGAAGGCCTCATCGCGAGCCTATCGCAACAGTCGCTCGACATCCCCGTCTGCTTCGCGGACAAGGCCGTCCAGCCTGCTTCGAGCGCGCGCCCTTGGTCCTCCTCCACTGAAGTGGTCCGCCGTAATGTTTAGGAAAACGGAGGTGGAGCTCACCCCGTTTTTGGTCCGGTCTTCATGCGACCTTTCGGGTTTCGTTCAGTTGGGCCGCAAATTCGCTTGGCGTCAAGTTTCCGAGCGACGAATGCGGCCTTGTTTCGTTGTAATCCGTTCTCCAATTGTTGATCCGAGCTCGGGCGTCATCCATCGACAAGAACCATGATGCGTTCAAACATTCCTGGCGGAGGCGGCTGTTGAACGCCTCGATGTAGGCGTTGTCGGTTGGTTTTCCCGGTCGCGAGAAGTCCAGCTCGACCTTGTTCAGATAGGCCCATTGATCGAGTAGCCGACCGGCGAACTCCGGGCCGTTGTCGACTCGAATGCTGCGGGGTTTGCCCCTGATCCGTGCCAAGCGATCCAACTCACCAATAACCTGGTAGGCGCGGAAGTTTGTCCTCGCAGCGGTCGCGAGAGCTTCTCTCGTAAAGCAGTTCACGATCGTCAGAATCCGGAAGGGCTTTTCATCGAACAGTCGGTCCGACATGAAGTTCATGGCCCAGACATCATTCATGCTGGCGGCCTCGGATCGTCCGGATCGGTACCGGCAGGCACGCCGCCGCTTCGGGCTGCGTGTCCGGATAGACACGCCCTCTTCGCAGTATAGCCGGTACAGGCGCTTGTGGTTCACATGCCAGCCTTCGCGCTGCAGCAGAATGTGCAATCGGCGATATCCATACCTTACGCGACTCTCGGCCAGTTCCTTTAGACGCATCCGCAGTTCCACTTCCGGATCACGCATCGATTGATATCGGTGAGAAGCCCGCCCGAAGCCCATAGCTCTACAAGCCCGGCGCTCCGACACCTCAAATACATCCTGATAGTGCCGGACAACTTCGCGGCGGCGGACAGGCTTCACCACTTTTTTCGCAGAGCATCCTGAAGCATGGTCTTGTCCAGCGTTAGATCCGCGACCAGCCGTTTCAGCTTGCCGTTCTCGTCCTCGAGCTGCTTCAGCCTTCGGATTTCCGACACGCCCATCCCGGCATAGACCTTCTTCCAGCGATAGAATGTCGCCTCCGCGATCCCCATCTTTCGACAGATCTCGTCGACCGTCGTTCCGGCATCTGCCTGCCGCAACGCGAAGGCAATCTGTTCGTCGCTAAATCGTTTCTTCGGCATCGGTACACTCCTCTATTGCCAGCAATGTACCCAAAATTTCGCACTCAGTTCGGACCAGTTTCAGGGGTCAAGACCAGCGTCCTTCGATGTTCCGGATGTCTTGTTCATCTGCGCTCCATAATGGCTTCGATGAATCAGAAATCCTCCGTTACTCAAACCCCTAAATCTGTCCGGTGGGTGCTGACGTCAGACACAGCGCCCTACGCTCCCGGTCTGCCTGGCAGATCCAGCCAGAAGGTCGCCCCCTCGCCCGGAACGCTTTCAAGCCCTAGGGCACCCCCCATCCGATCCATGATCAGTTGCGAGATGTGCAGACCAAGCCCGGTACCGTGTTTGCGCGGAACGCCCTCGCGTTCGATCTGCACGAACCGCTCAAACACGCGCTGATGGTACTCCAAAGGAATTCCAGGGCCACGATCCCGGACACGGATACGAATCCCCCGGCCGGTGTTCTCGGCACTGATCGAAACCGACTCGCCTAGGGGAGAAAACTTTACAGCGTTCGACAGCAGGTTCGCAAGCACCTGCTGAATGCGTTCCGGGTCAACGTTGATCTCCACGTTCGGCGGTACTGCCTCCAACTCGAATGTGACCTCATGCTCCATCGCATAGGTCACGTTGGCTTCGAGAGAGCGATCGAGAACGGTGCGGAGATCGTGCCAACCGGTGTTGAATTCCATCTTTCCAGCAACGAGCTTGTCCACGTCGAGAATGTCGTTCACGAGGTAGATCAGGTGATCGCAATTCTTTGCGGCAACCTGGATAAGTCGCAGGGGCTGGCCCGGAATACTTTCACGCGATGTCCCCAGCACCAGTGCCAATGCCCCCTTGATCGCGGTCAACGGTGTACGCAGTTCATGGCTGACCGTGGAGACAAAATCGCTCTTGAGCTGGGCCAATTCACGCTCGGCACTGACGTCCTCAAAGCTCTGAACCAGAAGGGGCTCCCGATCGGTACTGGCGTGCACCAAGGACAAGGCGCTGCGGACCCAGATATCGCGTCCATCCCCACGCCTGAGGCGGAATTCCCTCGGGGAGGGCTCCTCTCCGTCCATGGCCGCGGCCACCATCTCCATGTAGACAGGTTTGTCTTCCGGAACGATCCGCTCCGAGCAACCACTGGCTTTGATTTCCTCCGGAGAACAGCCGACCAGTTCACACAGGGCGCCGTTCACACGATCGATACGACCATCTCTCGAAACCAAAGCCAGGCCCACCGGGGCACCGTGGAGCGCCACGCGGAACATTTCCAATGTGTCCTGAAGCGCCTCCTCTGCGGTCTTGAGAGCGGTGATGTCATACATCGTTCCGACCAGGCGCAACGCCTGACCGTTGCTGGCTCTCTTGCTCACGGTTGCATGGGATCGTATCCAGACGCTGCGATCGGATCCATGGCGAACTCGGAAATCCGTGACAGAAACCTGAGTCTCTCCCTTAACGCAAGCGGCATCGTTCTTGGCAAGTGTCTCCCTGTCGCGCGGGTCGATCCGATCGAGGAACTCGCTCTGAGGATCCAAGCATTCCTCCACATCCAACCCCATGATCCGCCACCAAGTGTCGGTCACAACAGACGAGTTGTCGACCAGATCCACGTCAAACGCGGCAATATCACTGCCATCCAGGGCCGAAAGCCATCGCCTGTTGTTTTCCTCAAGACCCGCGACTGCCGCGAGTTGAAGGCTGACATCATGGGCAAGAATTGTGTAAAAGCACTGCCCCACTGTGTCATGCCACTTGCTGACTTTAACACTAAGCGTAGCAATTTGATCGCCGCGCCGCACCGTGAACAGGTTGCGCTCCGCAGCCCGATTCTCTTCCGAGAGACGTTGGATTTCCATGAGGTCGAGGCCATCGATCAAAGCTTCGGCGCGCCGCCCCCCGACTTCGCCGCTATACCCGAACAATGTACATCCGAAACGGTTCACTGCGATGACGCGCCCTTCCGCATCGGCAAGCACGATACCAGCCTCGGCCGTATCGAAAATCGATCTTTGCTGACGGTTCGCGTTTTCTACGTCGTATGTCTGCTGCGCGACGGTTTCGGCAATGATATCGTCGCGCCTGCTGCGCTGCAAACCGAGGACGGCGGCCATCGCGGCGACGACCGCGCCAAGCAAGAGCACCATGTGGCGTTCCCATCCGGCAAGCCTCTTCTCGAAGCTTGGCGTGCTGTTCCAGGAAATCGTCCAGGCTACGCCGAACCAGTTCAGCTTCCGCGTCACCCTATAGATCGACCGGAAAGGGTGTTCGCTCCCGTCCGCACCCGACGAAAAGATAAGCTCCGCCCCGTCCTCACCACGACGATCCTGGTAGGTCACACGGAAATCTCGCCCGTGATGAGACGGGGACACGTCGAAAAACCGCCGCATCGAGAAGGGCGCATATATCCATCCGATCACCCCATCCCAAAGCGCATCGTCATTTTCTGCGGCCTGTTTTCCTTCATGGAATACTGGCCGAACAAGCCAGAAGCCGGACTCGACGCCGCGCCCGGACGGCAGCGCGTCCTTTCCGGAAAGAATAATCCGCCCTTCTCGGGCTGACTTGCGAGCCGCCGCCACGAAGACGTCACCAAGGTGAACCGGCGCGCGGCTGCCGTCACGCATACTGCGTAATGAGTAGCTCACGCCATCTCCGAATGAACCAAGTTCATCAGATTGTTGCGAAGGTGCGCCTGAGTTCAGCGGGCCGATTGGTGAGGCTTGAACGAACCCTATGGCCGAAAGCCCAGGCAGCTTCCGCAAATACCCAGACGTTTCCACGAAATCTTCCCATTCGGCCTGAGTCACGGTGTCTGACCCCCGAAAGAACCCTCCGGCGCTGTCCAATGCCAGTTCATAGGCCGCAAAGCGATCAACCAAAGAAGCGTAGTGCTCACCGGAAACGCTGTCGAATCTCTCCTTGCCCCTGAGTAGTTGCATGTGGCCCAGCCCAGCGAACGCAACCAACCCGAGCATCATCGGAGCAAGAACCGATACATAGCTCCACCAGGACAAATCACCCACTGGCCGCCCCTGAAACCAAACTTCGCGGGACAGCGACGGGAGCAAAAAGACGAGTGGAGCAAACAAGGCAACTCCGAGAAAATCGGATAGCAACCAATTCGGCCATGCAGTGACAACAGACTCTGCACTCGCACCGAACAGGAAATGGACACCCAACGCGGCGATCCCGACATAGAAAGCGCTAGGCAAAAAACCTGCCAGAAACACCGCAAGAAGCACGTCCCGCCACCGACGCAAATGCAAGACTTCGCCCGGAAAGAAACGAAGGGACAGGGAAACGCCCCCGACCTGGACTAGGCAAGCCAGTCCCATCAGGGCAGCGAAACCGAACGCGACCGATCCGACCGGGTCAACCAGCGGAAAACTCGCAGAATGGCCACCGAATACCCCGGCGCCAAGTACCAGGCCCGGGAACAACTTTGGGCCGAAGAGAATTACGCATGCGATCGCAAGCCCGCTTCGGGGTGAAACCGGCACCCCGGTTCCGGGCACAAACCCAGGCTGGAACTCCAGCCACCCCAACGCCCCATAGATGGCAAAGATGAGCATGTTCGGCGCCAATCTTCCGACGAGTCGGCTCCATGGGTGATCAGCGGATCTCATGCTCAAGTTCCATCAAGGGAGGCGCCCCCCTTGCCCACACCGAGACCACCACGAGCCGCTGTAGCGCACGCGTGGCAACAGCAGCCCCGGCACTGGAACATCACTTCCTCAAGCAACCGGGCCTTTATACCAACATCTGCCATTCGTCATGAATCTGCTTTGACACCATCATCGTCGACATTTATTCTCGAGAGACCATGTCGGGGGATTTGGATCACGAATTCCGTGCCCTTGCCGAGGGCCGACGTTACCCAGACAGCCCCCCCGTGCAATTCCACGATCTTCTTGCTGATCGCCAAGCCAAGACCCACACCGCCAAAATTTCGGTTGTCAGCTTTCTCAACCTGCTCGAAGGCTTCGAAGACCCGTTCAAGATCACTTTCGGCGATCCCACGCCCGGTATCCTTGACCCTGAGAATAACGAAATCATGCGCTTTTTCGACACATACTGTAACCCCCCCATCCTCGGAAAATTTTATCGCGTTTCCAATCAGGTTGATCAAAATCTGTCGGATCCTGACAGGATCTACATCCACACTGACAGGTGTGGCAGCGAGTTCCAGATACAGGCCTTTGTTGCTGGCGGCTTCGGACATTTCATCCACCAGGTTGGCAGCAAGAACATCAAGCCGCGTGGGTTCCGGTTCCAAGTCAAAATGTCCGGCCTCTATCCGCGAATAATCCAGCAGGTCGTTTATAAGTGTCAGCAGATGTGTCCCGGATCGCGTAATCTTACGAGCCTGCTCCGATGTATAATGGACATAGTCCATCACGCATGCGCGAATATGTTTGACGTCAGGGTTCGGCGCATCGAGTCCCTCGAGAATGGCTCTCACGCGAGGAAACTTCTCCTGGTTTTCAAGAAGCTTCGTGAAACCGAGGATGACTGTCAGGGGTGTACGCAACTCGTGGCTCAGTGCGCTTAGAAATTCGGTCTTCGCCCGGTTTGCCGCCTCGGCCCGCTCCTTCGAGGTTTTCAGATCGGTGATATCAACCCGAAAACCAACAAGGCTGCCATCCGCAAGACGTCGATCAGCGACCCGGATCCATCTCCCATCTGCCAACTGTTGTTCATGATCAGCGTTGGCCTCACGATGCGCTCGCATGCGTTCGCGTATCCACTCCTCTTCGTTGCCAATCGCCGATTTGTACTGGCCACGACGCACTCCTTCTCGGATGAGTTCCTCGAAACTACGGCCCGGAACGATCATATCAGCTGACTCTGCATACATTTTCCGATACTGCTCGTTGCACGTAACCAGGCGGTCATTCCGATCATAAAGCGCAAATCCGTCGGTAAGCGCCTCGATGGCAACCTTCAACCTGTCCTCAGCTGTCTCTCGCTGCCTGCGTTGATATTGTGCGACATGCGAGCCCACCAGAAACAGTGCTACGGCCAAGGCGTAGGCGATGGCCGGAAAATATCGGTCACTTCTCATCGCCATCCAACCGCGCTCCGGCACGGCTTCAAGGATCCAGATCTGTCCGGGGACGAAAATCTCCGTCTGCTTGAAATACCCCTCGAATGCTTGCGGTCTGCCGGCCAGGGTTTGTCGCGCACCCGTGGACGCCACGGGCCGGCTCAGACGCCAAGACAAACCCTCAAGCTCAAGGCCAAAATCGACACCCTCGAGAAACATCTCGAAATTTAGAACGAGTGACGTCAGTCCCCACTCTTCCTCGATGCCCTCGGCTCCTTGGCGAAAAACAGGGCCTCGTACGATCAGTCCCTGCCCCCCCTGAACCAGCTGGACCGGTCCGTCAAATATAATGCTGCGCTCGCGAAAAGCCTTGTTTACCGACTCGAACTGTTCCGGCAATTTACTCAGTTCCAACCCCAACGCCGACTTGTTCTGCTCGAGAGGGTAGACATGGCTGATGACCAGATCGGGGATCAGCGCTACGTTGATGATGGCTTTGTTGTTCTTCGCTATCCTGCCCGCGATCGCCTCGAAATTTTCCGTGACCAGATCCGGGGAGATTTCGACCGACGTAACCAGACCATCAGCCAAAAGCGTCAACTCCGATATTTCCCGATTCAACTTGGTTGCTGCCTGCGACAGTCGGCGCTCGACTTCGGCCTCTACTCCGGCCCGTTCCCTCGACTGGATGTTAATTTCCAAGAGGGTCGCCACGATCGTCACCAGCATGACAATCGAAAGCTGTAGAATTCGCTCGAAATTGAAAAATTTAGCCCACCAAGAGGAGCGAGCCAGCCGATGGACCATCATGTAAAACCAAACACTTCATACCAAACTATTCTATTACATTGCCCCGTGATCATAGCGGCAATTGTGACAATATATGTCGATTGTGCGACCAGGCCAACCCAAGGCTCGCACGACCTGAAGCCATTTGACGCCCACCACTTCGATGCCAGTGCTGGCCAACTTCGGATATCGGCACGCTTGCATTAACATGATCAAACACTATCATGGAGCATAAATAACTGATTGTGACAACGGTTTTGTCGCACCTATCACACGAGTGATCGAATGCCTTCTCTGCGAAAGATATTACACGTCGAAGACGATCCCGACATCTTGGAGATCGCGCATATTGCGCTGGCGGATGTGGGGGGATTGGAGGTCCTGCAGTGCGCGTCTGGGCACGAAGCCCTTCGTGTGGCGGAGGAGTTTGATCCGGACCTCATACTTTTGGACGTCATGATGCCCGGTCTCAACGGTGAAGAAACCTTCACACGCCTCAGGTCTCTGGATCGCCTGAAGAATACCCCGATAGTATTCATGACTGCGAAGGGGAACCAAACCTCCATCGACAGGCTGATGAGATTGGGAGCGGTGGCCGTGATCGTCAAGCCATTCGACCCGATGTCCCTCGCCGAACAGCTCGATCAGAAAATGCAGAGCTTGTAGACCGGCAATCATCAGGGGGAGCCATGGACTGCCTCCCCCGATTTCGTCGGACGGCACATCGAGATGTGTAGAGTCTGACTGTAGGCAACACAACTTCCGAAATACGGCCAACCCCGAGGAACAGCCTCTCGGCCTGTCCGTCAGTGCGATGCCAATCCCTTGCGATGCATCTCACCCCACTCTTGGTTTGAACGTAGATACTGCCACCACCCCCTGACGCGCCAAAAATTGTTGAGCTGCCGATAGCCGAAATTCTCAATAATGGCGATGCACAACAGGATAATAAGATCGCGCGGACTTTTGAAACGGCGCAGTTCAAGTTCCTCCAGAACCAGAGAGGCGACGCTGACGAAAACACCGAAGACGAAAACCAGTGCAGTGAAAGCGACAAGGTAGTCGATATCAAGAAGCCCCAGACCCCAAAGCAAGGGCATCAGCACATACCCCAAGACTTCGAGGACCGGCCCCATGACATCAACGATGAGAATGTTGCCAAACCCCAAGAATCCTATGCGGCCGTATCGCGGGTTGAATAACATCGACCTGTAGCGAAAGAACACCTCCAAAGCCCCTCTTTGCCAGCGTGTTCTCTGCCTGGAAAGAACGTTCAGATCTTCAGGGACCTCGGTCCAACAGACTGGTTCGGGGACGAATGCAATCTTGTATTCACGCCCCTGCTCTATCATGTACTTGTGTAATTTCACGATCATGTCGAGATCTTCCCCAACCGATCCCACGGCAAACCCTCCAACAGCGACAAGCTCCTTTCGCCGAAACACGCCGAAAGCCCCTGAGATGAGCATGAGGGCGTTGATCCCGCTCCAAGCAAGACGCGCCATCAAGAAAGCCCGCAGGTATTCAACAACCTGAAACAGGGCAAGAATGGATCGAGGCAATCGAACGCCAATAACCCGACCATCCCGGATTCGAGACCCGTTGGCTATTCGCACAGTCCCGCCCACAGCGACCGTTCGCACCGGGTCTTCGATGAAGGGGTGTGCGACACGCATCAAAGCGTCCGGCTCCAGTATGGAGTCTCCGTCTACAGCACAAAGGACGGGCGTACGGCACACGTTGATCCCGGCATTCAAGGCGTCCGCCTTTCCCCCATTGACCTTGTCCACAACGGTCAACTTTGGAGAAATTTTACTTCCGTAGATTCCGCGAACCTCTTCATGGACGATGGCAGATTCATAAGGGCGGTCCAAGAGCTCCATTTCAAATGCATCAACAAGCTTATCCAGAGTTGCGTCCCGGGAGCCGTCGTTGACAACGATGATCTCGAAGGTCGGGTATTGAAGCGCAACGAGCGAGCGGACCGTCTCAACGATACCTGCGCTTTCATTATATGCCGGGACAATAATCGAGATTGGCGGAAACACCTCGCTGTATCGACGCCAAAGAAGATTTGATCGCCCGACCGGGGGGATAGTCATCAATACATACGCAGCCCCAAATATTTGCATGAAATAGACGAACGACTGAAGCAAGCCACTAAAGATGATAATGGTGGCAATCCAAACGGCAATGTCAGGGATTGTCATCTCATCTCCAAACTGTCGGGCTAGTTGGCCCGGGCTTCCTTGAGCATGAGCTCGACCTTCTGGCGATCGGCTACAGGCCCCGAGGTAGTCGCGATCTCAAGCTGTTTTTGGCCTTCGGCCCCTAGCCGTGCAAGTGCTTTGGCTGCCGCGTATTGCACGACCCATTCCGGATCGTGAAGGAGACTACCCAGTTCATGGGCAAACATGTAAAATCCGCCTCTTCCCATGGCCTCAGCCGCCGCAGCGCGCAGCTCCCAAATATCGCTCTCCAACGCGCGTCGTATATCCGAAACACCCGTCGGGTGCCCTAGTCGCCCAAGAGCCTCGACTGCCGCAGCCGCGACCACAGGGCTTGCGTCTGTCGACAGCTTCTTCAAGGCGGCAAGAAACGAAAGATCGCCTTTTGTGGCCATCGCCCGGATAGCTTCTGAACGCACAAAATCGTCCATTCGGGGATCCGCCGCGATCTTCAGCAATTCTGAGTAGGCTTGGGGGGGGGCATTGTTGAACATTTCAAAGACCCGGGCAGAATGCTGTGCCGTGGGCCCCACGAGCTCAAGGAGATCCCGGAGACGATCCTGGTATCCCAACTTCAACAGCCCGATGGCGGCTGCGAGGCGAACCTCCGGGTGTGCGTCCCGCAACGCTCGCAACAACGCCGTCCTTGTGGAGGGGGCCGGAAAAAGTTGGAGCAATTCTGCTGCATGCACACGCATTGAAACTCTGGAGCTGCGGAGCTGTCGACGAATGTAGTCAGGCAATCCTGATCGTTGGAGGACAGCACGAACCTTTTCCGCCTCTTCCCCTCGCACCATTTGCATGAAATCGAAGGCCACTTTGATTACCGTCTTCGGTTGCGACGCCTTCAGGATGGAAAGCATTGCCTCCTCGTCACCCACTCCAGTGAACTTGATCAGACGTGCGGCCAGTGCCCTCTCCTCGGATAGAGCGGTCTCGGTGCTCTTTAACGAGACAACCCTGACGACGATCAAGCCACACATGACCATGATCGATATTGCCGACAGCGCAACCGATACGGCCCAAAGCAGAGCGACCCCAGTCATCAGAACACCACAACCCCGAAACTCACGAATGAACGGCGATCGTTCCCACGCCGTTCTTCACCGATATTCAATTTGAACGTCTTCTCCGCTGCAGACACATACGAAATTCCAAAAGAAACACCCCGGACATCGAGCGCCTGATCAAGCGAGATTTCGGGAGCTTCAGTCAATTTGATGAATATTTGTGTTCTTTTTGTGGTCTGGGATCGGATTGTAAGCGATGCACCAACAACGGACAGATCGAGATTATCATGAAAGGAGGTGCCAAGATCGAAGCCCAGGCCACCAATAGGGAAATCAATCGACAGGCCGACTCTCCCGCTGCGAATTCTCTGGTCCGAATAATCAGCCACACTCACCCCGGCGCTCCATTCCGCAAGGTGAAGCCCTTCACCAGAGGACTGCGGGCGAACCGTAAAATCAAGCCTGGTCTCAGCCACCGGCAGGTAGGCCGCATCTTTGGAGGCCGCCAACTCGAGCGATGAAACAGCATGCTCTCCAATCTTGGCCTGCCCGCGTACGAAAAGCTTGGTCCCCGAGGCGGCGCCTCGAACGTGACGGTCCAGACCAACACTTCCGAAAAACTTACTGGTCAAATCTCCAGAAAGGGCCACCCCGCCATTCACCCATTCTTTGCGTGGTCCATGGCTCCAGCTATATTCAGACCAAAGATCAATCCTGATTGGCTTGGAAGCGACGCCGCTCTGCGTATCGGGCGCGCGGCTGCCAGAGTTGCGGGCCTCCTCGTACCGCCCCTCCCCGCCTCGATCTGGCCGCCTCTCAATGGCTCGAAGCAGTTCAATGGCCTCGAGGTTCCGAGGCTGCTCTCGAACCACCTCCTCGAGAAGCGGCAGCGCGACTTCGTGGCGTCCGCGCCGATAAGCGATGATTGCCAGCCCGAATGACGCGTCGACGTAGTCGGGGCTCAAGCTCAAAGCCCTCGAAAAGGCATCTTCGGCGGCAGTCTCATCGCCCAATGCCAAATGACAAAACCCTGATTGCACCCACAGGTCGCTGTTTCTTGGATCCACGCTCAGAGCATTCTGCAGGATGTCGAGCGCTTCTTGAAAATTTCCTGCAAGACGCAGTTCAACGGCTCGTGAATATGGGTCACCCGCCGTATTCTCTGGCTGGGCCCATGCTCCACTGGTGGCGTCAACGAACACAAGAAGAGCCAACCAGAACCAATGGCCTCGGCCAAACATGATGTTATCCCGAGAGGGCCTTTTGTATCCTGACCACCAATTCGTCAGGCATGAAAGGCTTGATGATGTAGTCGGCAGCCCCGGCTTCGAGTGCCTTCACGATATCGGATTCAGACTTGCGAGCAGTAAGCATTATGACAGGGATATCACGAGTCGCTTCAGCCTGCTTCAACCGTAGCAGGACTTCCAAGCCATCCATGCCAGGCATCATTGCATCGAGCACGATCAAGTCCGGGTGCCTAGCGGACACCAAATCGAGTGCCTTGCGCCCGTCTTCAGCCAGCACCACGCCGAACTCCTTGGCTCGGAGGCGAAACTCCATCAATTCCAAAAGGAGCTGGTCGTCGTCGCAAACAAGGATCAACGGGCGCTCAGACATTTTCCACCATCAAATAATGCGTCAAGTAACACAGCACTTTCTCATGACAACCTTAGGCTTTTTCAGGCCATTGGCAATCCAGAAGACAATCGAAGCAAAACATGCCGTTGCGCCAGCCGACTTGAGGGAAGTTTACAAAAAGATCCGGCAATCTACGATTTTTCAGGCACCCAAGGACGAACGGCGGACGCCTCAGCACGCGAGCGCCCGCGCCAAAATCAACCCGTCACGTCTTCGCGAGAATATGTTTGTCCTGGATTTCGAGGCACGGGGCGCCACTCCTGTAGGCGTCGCCACGAACGACGCCTGCCGTCCTGCCCACAACCCGCAAAAATTCCTTTTCGAGAGAGCTCCCTGAAAGCCGGTGCCTCAATCATTGAGAGGCATCATCGTTTCTGGATATGTCTTCCTTGGCCCCTTTCGAGGGCTTCCAGCCCCCGACTGCCTCAGATAGCATCTGCCACATAACAACAGGCAAAAGTAACAGATCCATCAACCGGTCGAGTCGCCCACCTGGAGGCACGCCCGTCGGATCGCGACCGAACGCAATTTCATCAGCGCGCCGGTTGTACCGGCCCGAAAACAGCTCTCCGCGCGGGGGAAGATCATCCTTGCCATTCATCTCAACAGAACCCTCTCGCCGCTCCTGATCAAACTATACAATTGCGCGTTGGACCTGTCGACGTGTATGGTCGTGCAAAGGCAAGGTACAGATCGGGCTCACGTGAGCGACAAAGCACAATCAGAACTTGGGAATCGGTTGGCTCCGCTGGCTATCAGGTTCGCGGAACGCTGTGAAACCGACCGCCGCGAAATTCTGAATGCACTTTCGAAGCCGCTAGAGACGGCAGACATCGAATTGATTAGCGAACGGGTTCATCGCCTAGCAGGCAGCGCGGCCATTCTGGGATTTATCGATCTTGGAAATCATGCCAGTGAATTGGATACATTGCTCTCAGAGGACCCGGACTTTCTGCTCAAACGGCCCGGACTGGACGCCCTTTGCAAGCTTTTGGATCTATTGCCGAGACCTGCGAATGACTGATTTGCGAGGCGTGATTGAGCCTGCGCACAATGGATATATTGAAGCCCCAACAGCAAGCTGAGGGCGGAGTGGCTGAACGAGCATTGGTTTATGAGCCTTGCGGATGCTCGCGAAGGATTATGGTAGGCGCTACAACGAGGGCAGACCCCACAGCGCGATCGGATACAACACCCCGATTTGGTCCCTCTTGCTAACACACGCACAAAAATCACGGCGTGCAAGATGGGTTTTCCAGCAAGCTTCAGGCCGGTCTCCTGCAGCAACTCATTGCTCAAAGCCTCCTCGGTGGGGTTTCCAGCGCCAGGCACCCGTGCCGCCTGTGACCAGGACATGTTCCATGGATTCCGCCCTTCACATACGTGTTTGAGCCTGCCGCTGGTTTCAAATGGTCCGCAGATGGTCCGCGCCGACCGCTACGCGGGTCTGCCCCCCCATGACCTCCATCAAGACCCAGACGCGCCGGTCTGGCGCGATGTTTTCCACCTCAGCCACGAAGTTGGCAAAGGGCCCTTTGGTCAGGGTCACCTGATCGCCGGGTTTGAGAAGCTTCGGCGGCAGCAACTTGCCATGCGCGTCGCAGCGCCGCATGAGCTGTGAGATCAGATCCAACGGCACGGCCGTCGGGTCTTTGCCGAAGCTCACCAGTCTCGTGATGCCATAAGTCGAGTTGACGGTGCGCCAGAACCCATGAGCCACATCGAAGGCCACGAAGATATAGCCCGGGAAGAGTGGTCGCATGGCGGTAAAGAACTTGCCGTTGCGCTGGCGCGTTTCCTCTTCCATCGGCAGGAAGGTCTTGAAGCCCTGGCGCGCGAGGTTCTTATCCGCGATCTTGGCGCAGTTCGGCTTGAGCTGCGCCAGAAACCAAGTTGTACCATGGTCGTGGAATGTCATCTTGCAACCTCTTCAAACACTACCGCAGGTATATCGCTCAAGTTTGAACGGATGCAAGTGAGCGTTTCCGGACGTGATGTGGCGTTTGATCAAGATGACGGAGCAATCACCATTCACCGTGTTGATATAATGGAATAATCCAGACCCACCCGCTTGATGCCACTCGACACCTGCACGCACGTCCGACCGACTTGAAGAGAGATCAGAGGTGTCCGTCGTCAGGGTTTTCCAGAGAGCTGAGGCGCTTTCCTAACGGAGGCTCTGGTTTGGTTTCGGTTTGAGTTTAGGCAGTCGCGGCTTGGTGCTGCAACTGGGCGAAGAATTCCCATCTTCCGTTCCGACGACGCGAGCGAGCCATGCTCCTCTTCTGGCGGATAAGAAGTCTTCAGAAGTTCGCATCCGTCCACGCCTCCGTTTGGTATTGTCAAAGGAAACTGACTTGAGGCAGGCAGGGTGGGTTTGTAGCGTCCATGTATGACCAAATCTGACCCATTTCGCTACTTTAAAACGAGCCGCAAGATAATTCGCCTGGCGGTTATGATGTACGTCCGTTTTCCGTTGTCGCTCCGCAGTGTGGAAGATTTGCTCCATGACCGGGCATCGATGTCAGCCACGAGGCTGCACGTTATCGGTCCTCCGAGTCGGGAGGTGGGGGGGGAGGCGAAAAGCTTTTTCCAATTCAATCCCTTGCACAGTAAAGTTTTCCATGGGCCCCGGGTCTCAAAACCTGGCCTTGATCGTGCTATGCTTGCCCCCCAGCCAGTCATTCGAGGCGGAGTAGAATGGCGAAGAACCATCTCAAATTGAAAACCACCAAGGGCGGTTGGGCGGTGCAGGAAATACCGACCGCCGCGGAGACGCAGGAAATGTTGGGGGTCACCGACGAAGCCCTGCTGGCCCAGAAGATCGACGAGATCGCCAATCTGCTCTGGGTTCACGAGGATGCCCGCGAGGGCACGAAACAGGCGCGTATTCAGCGCGCCCTGGAGCTTTACGAAAGCCTGGAGCCGGCCGACGGGGCGGAGGGCATGCTGGCCGCACAGATGGTGGGCACCCATGATGCGGCGCTGGAATGCCTGAGGCGTGCAGCCCTGCCGAACCAGACCTACGCAGGGCGCGACATGGCGCTCAAGCACGCGCAGAAGCTGATGACGCTCTATACGAAGCAGCTCGAGACGCTGAACAAACATCGCGGCAAGGGCCAGCAAAAGGTGACCGTGGAGCACGTCAACGTGCAGCCCGGCGGGCAGGCAATTGTCGGTACTGTCGAGGCCGGCCACAGCGGCCCGCGGCAGAGCGACGCCGATCCCGCGCTTGAGCATCAACGCGAGGTCCCGGCCTTCGAAGACGCGCCGAAGAGCAGAGCCTCGCGCAAGAAAGGGCCAGGTTGAATGGTCGGCTCGCATGCACGCAATACCGGGCCCATGCGGACAAGCCCGCGCTGCGGCGCAAAAAAGCCGCAAGGGCACGCCTTGCCGGGCGCCAGCCGTCGTGGGCAAGGCGCGCTGTCGCATGCATGGTGGTGCCAAGGGATCGGGGGCGCCGATTGGCAATCAGAACGCCCTCAAACATGGGGCATATACCCGGGAGTTGCTGGAGTTCCCGAAGCACGTTCGAGAGCTGTTGAAGGATGGCAAAGAGCTGATTGAGAAATTCTAAGGTCAGCCACAGAGTGGTGTCGCTTCAGCTGCGTCGGCGCAGCCATGCGCGCAGGGTGAGGCCTATGACGGTCCCCATGCCGAGTCCTATCAGATCGGCCAGGACATCCCCCGCTTCGGCCTCGCGCCCAAAGAAAGGCTGTACCAGTTCGATCACGACACCAAAGAGGACAGCCAGGGGCAAGATCCAGATGAGACTGCGCGCGTAAAGCAGAGCCGTTGGGAAGACCAAACCCGCAAAACCCATCACATGGTAGAATTTGTCCGACAGGGGTCTGTTCAGCTCCGGCGTCGGCGGGTTCGGGGTGAGCGTCGCCCAGGCGATGATCGCGGCCAGCAGGCCTGTCGCCAGAAGCGCAAACCGGTGTCGCCGGAGAAATTCACGGTGGCTTTGTGAGGTGTCTGGGTGCTTGGTCACGCTTTGGAGCCGTTGCCGTGAATCCGGATGCCGGGCGCATCGTCGGGCGCGCCGATGAACTCGATGCCGGCGGACTCGAGAGTGGCCTTGATTGCTAGAAGTGAGCTTTTTCGCACTTTGGCCTCACCACCGTCAGTTTCTACGGTTTGAACCGTTCGAAGCGAGAGACCTGCTTGTTCACCTAGTTTAGAAGCGGACCAGCCAAGAGCAGTTCTAGCGCTCCTTATTTGAGCCGATGTGATCATTTGCGCCAATTATTATAACTTGCGTATTTTAAGCAAGTTGGTAAGTTTTATGCATGCTGATTGGATCGAAACACGATTGGAGATCTGAATTCAAGCGCCTCGAGGGTGCCTATGCCCCATCCACCCTGAAATCCTACTTCGCCGATATCGAGATCTTTGAATCCTGGTGCCTTGCGCAAGGATTGGAGCCATTTCCGGCTCCGGTCCCGTTGATCTGCCGGTTCCTGGAAGACCAGGCCCCAGGCAAGGCGCCCTCGACCGTGCGCCGGCGTCTTTACGCCATCCGCAAGACCCACCGACTATTGCGGATGCCTGACCCCACATATGACGAGGAGATCAACCTCACCTTCCGTCGTATTCGTCGCGCCAAACACGGTCGCCCGAAACAGGCCAAAGGCCTGACCCGCGCCTATCTCGACGCGTTTCTGGCTGTTCAGCCGGCCACGCCGTGGGGGCTGCGGAACCGCGCCATGCTGTCCTTGGGATACGAGTTGCTCACGCGTCGCTCGGAGCTCGTGGCGCTGACCAGCGATGATCTGGAGGCGCGAGACGATGGTACCCTGCGGGTGATCATCCGGCGGAGCAAGGCCGATCCCTTTGGCGAAGGCCGTATTGCCTTCACCTCACGCAAAACAGCCAGCCTCGTTCGAGACTGGCTGGACTGGCGCGGGCCGCATATCTCCTACCTGTTCTGCCCGATCTACCAGGGGAAGGCCCTGCAGCGCAGCCTGAGTGCGACTTCGGTCAAGCGCCTGGTCAAGACATCCGCCAAGAAAGCTGGCCTGGATCCAGACGAGATTGACGGCTTTAGCGGGCACTCGCTGCGAGTTGGCGCGGCGCAGGATCTGTTATGTGCGGGCTTTGACACCGCCGCCATCATGCGGGCCGGAGGATGGAAATCGGTGAATATCCTGTCGCGGTATCTTGAGCAGGCTGAGCACAATGTCTGGGCTTGAGACATTTGCTGATGAAAAATCTGACGACTTATTCTCTTGCAACTATAATTACCGATCTCGAAGTTTGGGATAACACCGAGATCACGTGGCGGGGTCAGCGTTCTCGGGCAATTTAGGTGAAGGCAAAGATCTGTCATCAGCCAGCAAGGCCCTTGAGGTAAGCGCCGTAGCCATTCTTTCCGAACCGGGTAGCGCGTTCCCTGAGGGCGTCGGCGTCAATCCAGCCCATCTGGAAAGCGACCTCATCCGGCGAGCCGACTTGCTGCCCCTGCCGTTCAGTCAGTGTCCGCACGAAATTGGCGGCGTCCAGCAAGCTTGCGTGCGTCCCTGTGTCCAACCACGCGTAGCCGCGCCCCATCTTCTCGACGCGGAGCGTCCCGTCGCTGAGATAGCTCTCAAGGAGTGTGGTAATTTCCAATTCCCCCCGGGCCGATAGCTGCACTTCTTTGGCGCGGGCGGGCGCAGTTCCGTCCAGAAAGTAGAGACCCGTGACGGCATAGTTTGAGGGCGGCACTTCGGGCTTTTCGATGATCGACTTCACGTTGCCGTCAGCGTCAAAATCGACCACGCCGTAGCGCTCGGGATCTGCAACGCGATAGCCAAAGACAGTCGCGCCATGCTGGTTTTGTCCTGCTGCGGCGAGGACTTCAGGCAAGCCGTGACCGAAGAAGATATTGTCCCCCAGCACCATCGCCGATGGAGCTCCCTCAAGAAATTCCTCCCCGAGAATGAAGGCCTGTGCCAGTCCGTCCGGGCTGAGCTGGATGACATAGCTCAGCGAGATGCCCCACTGACTGCCATCCCCCAACATGCGCTGAAACTGTTCGTTGTCCTCCGGCGTGGTGATAATCAGGATCTCCCGGATACCGGCCAGCATCAACACTGTCAGCGGGTAGTAGATCATGGGCTTGTCGTAGATCGGAAGAAGCTGCTTCGAGACACCCATCGTAATCGGATAGAGCCGTGTGCCTGATCCGCCGGCCAGAATGATCCCTTTGCGGTTGCTCATGCTCTCACTCCAAGTGTTTGATAACGTCACCTAGCATGCTGCGCCAATCCGGCCGGACAATGCCAAAAGTGTCTTCGGTTGATCTGCAATCCAGCCGCGAGTTCAGTGGCCGCGATGCGGGCGTGGGGTAGTCCGACGTCGGGATCGGATGGACGGTCGCATCCTTGCCGGCCTCGGCAAAGATCACGCGTGCAAAATCATACCAACTGACATCGGGCGCGCCACTGAAGTGGTAAGTGCCCGACTTCGCCGGGTCATCCGTGAGTTGGTCAGCAATCCGCAGACAGGCCTCTGCGATCGCGCGCGCAGGCGTCGGCCCGCCAATCTGGTCCGCGACGACATTCAGGCTTTCCCGGCTATCTGCGAGGCGCAGCATGGTCTTTACAAAATTGCTGCCGTGCGCGGAAAAGACCCAGGATGTGCGCAGGATCGCGTGGCAGCCACCGGCGGCGCGCACCGCCTCTTCGCCAGCAAGTTTGGTCCGGCCGTATGCACTCTGTGGCGCAGGTGGTGCTGTCGGTGCCCAAGGCTTGGTCCCGCTGCCGTCGAAGACATAGTCCGTCGAGATGTGGATCAGGGGAATGCCGCGTTTGGCACAGGCGGCTGCCATGGCGCCAGGTGCTGCACCATTGATGGCCTGTGCGAGGGCTTCCTCTTCCTCGGCGCGGTCCACGGCCGTATAGGCGGCTGCATTGATGACGGCACGCGGCCTGTGACTTTCGATGATCGCGGCGCAGGCGTCAGGTGATGCAAGATTGCATCTGTCCCGCCCGACTGCGGTGACGTCTGCGCGGCGCTGGAGCTCTGTGGCGACTTGTCCAGAGCGCCCGAAGACGAGGATGCCGCTCACTGCGTGCTCTCCGACCCGGTCCCGAGGCGTTGGCCTACACCCTCGCGGTCAAGGAGAGGACACCACCAACCCTCATTGGCAAGATACCACCGGACGGTCTGCTCAAGCCCCTCCTCGACGGTGACCGAGGGCCGCCATCCGAGTTCCTCCCGGATCCGTGTGGGATCGATGGCGTAGCGCGCGTCATGCCCCGGACGGTCGACAACAAAGGTAATCAGGTCGGCGTAGCTGCCTGTGGGACGCGGCTGGCTCCGATCCAGAATGGCGCAGATGGTCTGCACGAGCTCCAGATTGCTGCGCTCATTCTCGCCGCCGATATTGTAGCTACGCCCGACTTTGCCCTCTTGGGCCACGAGCAGCAGCGCGTCGGCGTGATCCTCGACGTAGAGCCAGTCGCGGATGTTGCTCCCGTCGCCATAAATTGGCAACGGCTTGCCGGCCAAGGCATTGAGGATGATCACGGGGATCAGCTTTTCGGGGAAGTGATAGGGCCCGTAGTTGTTCGAGCAATTGCTGAGTACGACCGGCAGACCGTAGGTCTCGTGCCAGGCCCGCACCAGATGGTCGGAGCTGGCCTTGGAGGCAGAGTAAGGGCTGCGTGGATCGTATGGGGTGTCTTCTGTGAACTGAGCCGTCGGATCCGCGGGGAGCGACCCGAACACCTCATCGGTCGAGATATGGTGGAAGCGGAAGTCCTCGGGCTTGCCCCGGCTCTCCCAGGATTTGCGGACTGCCTCCAGCATGTTGAACGTACCCACAATATTCGTCTCGATAAAATCCGCAGGACCGTCGATCGAGCGGTCGACGTGGGACTCCGCCGCGAGGTGCATCACGAAGTCAGGAGTGTGGGTCGCAAAGATCCGATCCAGCGCGCCACGATCACGGATATCGGAGTGCTCGAACGTATAAAGCGGGTTTTCTGCAACCTCCGCAACATTGGCAAGGCATGCGGCATAGGTCAGTGCATCAAGGTTGATCACCTCATGCCCGCGCGCGACGGCCAAGCGCACCACAGCGGACCCGATGAAGCCTGCGCCACCGGTTATTAGGAGTTTCATGTATCGCCGTCCCATATGAAGGGTGAGTCAAGATCTTCGAGCAACGGAGCCTTAGCGTCTTTCTCCGACAGAACCGGTGCGACGCCCGAGAGAGGCCACTCAATGCCGCAGCTGTCCCAACGCACGGCACGATCACATTCCGGAGCGTAGTAATCCGAGCACTTGTAGATGATTTCGGTGTCTGGCTCCAAAGTCATGAACCCGTGCAGGAACCCGGTCGGGATCAGCAACTGCTTGCCGTTCTCGAAGCTCAACTCAACGCCAAACCATTCTCCGTAGGTTGGCGAATCGACCCGGATATCCACTGCCACGTCAAAAAGCGACCCGCGCCCGCAGCGCACTAGCTTGGCCTGCGCATGCGGTGGCGCCTGAAAATGCAAGCCCCTTACTGTGCCCGCCTGCGCAGACAGAGACCGGTTGTCCTGAACAAATTCCGTGCTGATATCCCGATCCGTGAAAACACGCCGGTTGTATGTTTCGGAAAAGAACGCGCGAAGATCACCGAAGCGGGAAGGTGTCAACAAAAGGACGTCAGAGAGCGTTGTCGTCTCAATGTGCATATGGTCATGTCTCCTAACAGGCCGCTGGAACACTCAGCGCGCGGGCTTTGCTTTGCATCGGCGTCAGGCTTGGGGGCAGGAGGGCCATTCCGGGCATCCACCTTCTGTCGGCCAGCGCCGGCAAAGTCTGTTTTCACCGCACCCTTGAGTGACCTTCGCCGTACTCCAAGCCCCCTCTCAAAACCCAAAGGTTTGTGCAGGGCGGACGGTCCTACACCGTGTAGGTGATCTTCACCGCATCTTTCCCAGCTATGCTTTTGGGCAGATTTCGTGCCTGCAAATACCGGTCTAGGGCGTAAAGCTGGCCGTATTTCTGAGCCGCGACAAAGTGTTCCTTGCCCTGCTGCTTCAGTTTTCCGACGGTGCCTTTGCTAATGCCGATCTGCTCCAGCAAATCAAGCAATGCCGCTGTGGGGTCATAGACCTCGCTCACCTGATCCAGGTTGAAGCGGAACGACCCCTTTTGGGAAAAGGCGAATTCAGACGACAAGCCGCTGCGCTTCAGGAAGGTCCGCAGCAGCTTTTTGTTGAAAGAGGCATCATAGTCGAACATCACCTCAGTCGGGAATTGTTCGTAGACATCGATCCAGGATTGATCGAAGAACGGAAAGGCGATGTCGATGCGGTCGTCCAACTCCGCGGCCAGAACGCCCTTGCGCATACAGCAATCAACGTCGAAAATACCACCGCGCAAAAGGGCGCGGCGTTCTTCCGGCCTATCTTGATAGCTTTGGAATATCTGCGGTATCTGCGGCGAAATTGGCCGCTGTCCTACCGCGAACCCGGCACCGCTGTAATGCCGTTCGTCCCGACGCTTGTACAATGTCTCAAGCGCGTAGTGACCAAAGTTGTGGCCATAACTGGCTGAGATGGTCCCTTCGGACAGGAAAGGTAGGCGCGGCAGGTGGACCAGCTTTTTTTCGCGTGCGCCGCAAATGTGCCCCATGTAGGCGTCATTTCCCATACCGTCGAGCAGGATGACCTTGCTGACCTTGGTATCGTCGAGGATTTCCATGATCCTTCCGACTGCGCAGACGTAGGAAAAGAACGCCGCATCGCCAATCGGCGCAGAAAGCTTGCTGGCGCGGCTTGTCAGGATCGGGTCGACGTCATGTACGTTGTCGGGTAGGAAATGCACCTCAAACCCAAGCTTTTCGGCAGCCACCGACACATCGGCGGTTTCATCCTCTCGGCCGCGGTTGGTGCAGTGCAGCAAGGTCACCGATTTGTTCAGTTCACCCAAAGCCCAGGCCAAGGACAGCGAGTCCTTGCCGCCGCTGATCATCAGGAAAATCCGTTCATAGCCTTCAGTGTCGCGCGCCACGCAGTCCAACAGGTTCGCTTCGATCTGGTTCAGCGCCTTGTCCTCGTCAAAGCTTGCATCGCTTTCATGGCGGCGCCTGCCGACAAACTGGCGCAGGCTTCTTTCAAAGGACTGGTTTTTGGGGTTCGCCGTTTCCGAAAACCCATCGCCATAGTCGTTGACCAGCATCTCGTTGGAAAAGACCGAATAGGGCGCGGGCAGAAACCCAAGGCGAAGATACAGCGCTAGGCCCGCCTCGGAGTACTCAAAGCTTTGGTTGGTCGGAATGCAGGAAATCGAGAATTTGGACATGGCTACTCGCGGTTTTTGACGGATTCACAGTCAGTACAGATCTGGGTCTGACGGCGCGGCCTGAAATTTGTGAACAAGAGGTCTGGGCTCAAGTCAGAATGACGCATCTTCCTACGAACTGCTGGCTTAGAGAATGGCCAGCATAATAAACCGAAATCCCTTTCAAAATAGCCCAAGAAGACAAAGAGCCCGCCATGTCATTCCATGGAACATGTTTTGCCGCCAGAGTCGGCCGGAGAATGCAAGCTTTACCCTCGAAATCATGGATTGCGGGCATTGCGCCACCATTTCGAGTGTGCGCCGATCTGGCGAGCACATCAAATCTCCATATGAACGCAGGATATTTTCTGCCAGTTTTGACTTTTTATAATTCTTGCCGCTCAAGATTCTATTGAACTTCCCCTTGAAGCTGCTCCAAGTCGACGTGGAATACCCCAAAACATTTTTGCCGTGCTGACGGTATCTTGTAAGTGGAGTCTCAATATACTCCACGGTTCCGAGCATTGTCGAAATGATGTATATTAAGCTGTCATGCATCGGAGGATCTTCAAAAGATCGCTCTGACATCAATTTCAGTAGCGATCGGTTGCACGCCAAAGCGCAGCCGGTCATCACATTTTCAATAATAGAGTTACCAAAGCCGATTTTCCGGGGCGGTATCGTAAGCGATATCGGCTTGTTGGCCTCGTCTACCAAAAGCAATTTGCTGAAGACTGCTCGCGGCGTCTGGACCTGGTCGTTAAATCGCGACACAAATACAAATATCTTCTCTTGCTCCCAAATATCATCCTGATCACAGAAGAAAAAGACATCAGCATCTGTGGAAAGCCCCAAGTGAAATAACTCCATAAAGCTTTTCGCAGGTCCCATGTTATTCCCAAGGACAATTTGAAGTGATATTTGGCTTTCTTTGATGCGACTCTGTATAATTTCTAGTGTTGTGTCAGATGATCCATCATCTCTGACAATAAGATAATCTGGCGGAGTTGTCTGCCGGATGATGCTGTCTAACTGGTCTTGGATGAACAGCTCTCCATTGTAAGTGGATAACAATACGCACGTTTTCATGAGGCTCCCCCAATGATCCCTTGAGATAGTGCTGAATACAGGTTCCATCCGGCCAGAGTGGTTGCTAACGCATATTGCAGTGTAGCCCGCTTCGTCAGGGCGCCATTGAAGGCAAGTGGAATCAGAAAGACTAGCAACATCTCTCTGATGCGGTGGGATAGAACCGGGACCGTTTGAAAAGCAATGGCAGCGGCCAGCGCGGAGACAGCCAGAATGAAAAATGTGTTTTCTTGACGTGTCTTCAACGATCCCGAAAGGTTAATCGCCGCCAGAAGGCCTAAGGTGAGAAGGTTAGCCCCTGACCAGATATTTACCTTATAGCCCTCCAGATTATCAACATAGGCAGAGATCAGAACGTTGAATTGCCCCGCCAACGATAAGATAGCCACGGCCATTCCGCCTACCCCGATGGTCATCCCGGCGATCACAGCGATGACCAAAGGCAAGGGAAACCTTGACAGCATATAAGCTCCGGGCACGGCCGCAGCCAAAATTATCGCCGAGGAGTGAAACGAAAAAGCAAGCGCAATCAGAAGGGAAAAAACAATATATTTTCGACGGAAAAAGAAATCTGCTGCCAGTAAGCCAAAGGCCAAAGCCACGGCGGTTCGAATCTGAGTGTATTCATGTAAAGGATACCAGCTGCACAGATAGAAAACAGAAGTAAAAATCGGGCGTTGGTGTCGACTAAACAGCACAAATTTTACTAACAGCGCGCCCATTGAAAGCAGTGAGAAAAATACCTCAAACTGCAATCCCAAAATGAACTTTGAACCCCAAACCGAAAGCATATAGCCCGGCTCGAAGCGCACCACATCCAGCGTATCGGTTAGCCGGATGTCCTCATAGACCATGATGTAAGCAAAATAGTCGCGGCCCTCCCCAAATTCTCGGTAACCGGCTGCAATACCTAGGAAAATGGCCAGCGGAACTAGTAACAGCAATACAACGGTCTGTCGGCGCAGGATCACCCGAACAACCCCGCGCTGAAAGCCGCACTCTCAATCATGGAAAAGATCCAAAAACTTTTGCCCGACGGCATCCCACCCTAATTCTGCGACAACGGCTTGCCGGGCGGCATTAGCCTTGGCTTCACGTTCTTCCGAAGGCGCTGTTACCACCTGACGTATTGCGTGTGCTACGGCCTCGACGGACGTATCGGCAGCCTCCCAACTGTTTGCAGCCGTGCCCGGGTAATATCCTGTATGCACAACGGGTGTACCGCTCGCCATTGCCTCAATTAGCGGGTAATGTGGGGCCCCATGCTGTCCTATGCATGAGACAACGAGAATATCCACGGATCGGTAATAGGATGCCAGTTTTTCATCATCCTTGATAGGAGTGATCTTGATATCATCTGCAGCTGCGACGTTTCCAATGCCGACATTCATCCGCAGATTTGAGTATTCGTTCTTTAGTAAGCGATAGGCGGCCAGAGCAGTGGAAGTACCCTTGTAAGGTTCTATCCGGCCTATGGTTCCTAACACGATCTCTTTTCCAGATGAGAAGCGGCCAGGATTTACTTTGGAAAAAAATTTGCGAGGATCAATCCCTGGCGGAATGATATCCAAAGGGCGTATTCCGTAGCCAATATATGCTGGCGAGTTGCTTATCTGCTTAAGGTCAAGCGCATACGACATGCGAGACATTAGATGTTTAACCGGATGCTTTTTAAATGGATAATGGTCGGGCTCATAGGCTTGAATATAATAGAACTTTTTAGCTTTACCGGAATTGGCCCAGCGGACTGGCCAGGCGGTGAGGCAATGATTGGCCAAAATTACATCATAGTCCTTCCCAATTTTTCTCAAGCCAGCCCAAAGGCTCATAACATTGTCATAGCCGCAACGGCGTCCACCTGACGCGGTTTCTGTGAAATGTCCATGCCGATCATACCGGAGAATGGAGGCATTGGTCGGAAAATACGGCGAGCCAGATGTTGCCGGAACGAGGAAAGTACAATCGTGCCCCATGCGTATCCATGAGTTTGCCAACTCGGACAAAACTCGGTACCCACCCTGCTGTGCAAAACCAAGGATTGGAATAAGAATACGCATTACACTGCTAGTTCCTTCTCGTAGGTGTATATTTAAATATTCTTCTCTCTAGAGCGGCAGCCAGCAGGCCGGCCCGCCCCCCTACCGCCCCCTTTTCAGACAGGCGCCGCAAAGCCCACATCCCAGCAGCAAGGGCTAGGATCAGTGCCAAGGCACCGCCTGCAAGGTCGGACCATCGGCCGACAATGTTCACCGTCACGGCGGCGGCGATCAGAGTTCCACCCTGCCATTTCACTGCACGGCTCCAGCCAAAGTCGATAGTCCGCCCCCCCAGCCACCAGACCAGTGGCAGATACACCGTATACATGGCTAAAAAGGCGATGCCACTGGCAGTGAGCCCGATCCGCGTCAGACCGAACCACAGACCCGCTAGTAGGGTCGTCATGGCCAAGCTTTCGGTTAGTGCAAAGGTCTTACCGGCTCCGCGTGCCAGGATCACGAAGCCCAGCGGCCAGCTTATCACCTTGAGGATATCGCCCAGCAATTGCCAGCGCAGGATGTCGATAGCCGGACCAAACTCGGGCGAGTATAGCAGCCGGATCACCCAAGGCGCGCCCCCTAGCATCAGCAGCAACACCGGCGCGCAGAGCAGCAGCGCCACCTCGGTTTGTTCATTCACCAGTCGGCACGCCTGTACAGGGTCTTTGATCACAGCACTGAGCCGGGGAAAGTAGTCCGTTCCCATCGCAGTCAGCACGAAACCCAAGTAGGTCATGCCGATGGTCCAGGCAGCTTGAAACTGGCCTAGGGCCTCGGGGCCCAGCTCGCGCTGCACCAGCATCCGCGCGCCCAGCTGCCCTAAAAGGGTGACAATACCGCTAAGCATGAAGGCGAAGCCCAGCCGTGCCAACCCGCTCCATTCCCTCGCCATTTCGGGCAGGCGAGGGGCATAGCCCTTTGCCGGGCCTAGCCGGGCGACAAAGAAATGGCCGAGTATCAGTGTTACTGCTGGGGCTACCAGCACCATAACCAAAAGCCCTGCCGGCCCCCAGACCCACAATGCTAGCACGCCCATTACCGTCCCAACCAGCCCGGCTCCAATGGTGATGCGCGCCAGATCACCCACTCGCCGCATTCCAGTCAGCAGCGCGCTCTGGTATCCGGTCGCCACAATCAAGGCCACGCCCAGGGACAGCCATTTGATCTCTGCCGCACGGTCTGGTGCGGCCAGAACCACCCGTGCCACCCAGTCGCTGGCCAGCCAGAACAGCACCGCCCCGATCAACGCTAGGACGAGCGTGCCCCAGAACAGCGCACGCCGCGTGCGCCCAACGGCCAGATCGCCGCCTTCCATATTGGCGGATGCAATCTGGCGTGTGCCTACGGTGGGTACGCCCAGTGAGGCCACCGTCGCAGCAGTCTGCGTTAGGTTGATGTATAGCCCCACCAATCCGACCCCAGCCGGACCCAGTAAGACCGCAGCAGCTTTCATTCGGATCAGGCCAAACACAATATTGAGGACCTGTGCCCCTCCAATGATAGAAGAGGCGCTCAGGATCGTGCGGTAAGACGATTCGCTCACACAGCAGCCCGTACAGATTCGATAACCCGCGCCGCATTCACCGGAGGCAATTGCGGCCCGATTGGCAAGCTCAGCACCTCGTCTGCCATTTGCCGGGCCAGCGGCAGGGCCTTGGGTGCAAGGCCAAGGCCTGCATAAGCCTTCTGCATGTGCGGGGGGATAGGGTAATGGATCAGGGTGGCTACGCCAGCCTCTCGTAAACGTTTTTCCAGCCCGTTGCGGTCAGGTGATCGTACGACGTAGAGGTGCCAGGCCGGATTTATGCCGTCGGGCACCTGCGGTAGCGTAAGCCCGCAGTCCTGCAGGCCTTCGGTATAGGCGGCGGCAATCAAACGGCGGCGGTCGGTCCACGCATCCAGATGCGGCAACTTGGCGCGCAGGACGGCGGCCTGTATCGGGTCTAGGCGCGAATTCCGGCCCTGCACCTCGTTCACATATTTCACCCGGCTGCCGTAGTTCCGCAGAACGCGGATCCGGTCGGCAATATCTGCGCTGTTGGTGGTGACCGCCCCGCCATCACCAAGAGCACCCAAGTTCTTGCCAGGATAGAAGCTCCAGCAAACGACGTCTCCGTGCGCGCCGATGCGGCGCCGTTTATAACGTGCTCCGTGAGCCTGTGCGCCGTCTTCGATCACGCGTAGATCGTGACGCCTAGCGATGTCGAGGATCGGGTCCATATCCGCGGGTTGACCATAGAGGTGTACCGGCAACAGGGCGCGCGTCCGTGGCGTGATAGCGCCTTCGATGCGAGCCGGATCGATATTGTATGTCGTCGGATCTGGTTCGACCGGAACAAGCGTTGCCCCCACCTCCGTCACGGCTAGCCATGTCGCGATATAAGTGTTCGAGGGTACGATAACCTCGTCTCCAGACCCGATATCGAGCGCTCGCAGCGCAAGCGTCAGTGCATCAAGCCCGTTTGCCAGTCCGACAGCGTGTTTGGTCTCACAATAGGCAGCCCATTCAGACTCAAAGGCCTCAATCTCGGGGCCAAGGATGTACCACCCGCTCTCCAGCACACGGGCGACTGCGGCGTCGATCTCCGTCTCCAATTCGCGATAAGCGGCGCCAAGGTCAAGAAACGGTATGCTCACGTGTTCAACCTTTCTAGCTGTATCAGAAAATCGTCGTAGGTTCGCAGATAATCCTCAGCCTCGTAGGGGCGCGAGGCAAATACCAGCAACACGGCGTCGGCACTGTAGCGATATTGCGTCCCCCAGATCATCGCTGGCATGTAGACTCCTAGGTCGGGACGGTCGAGGGTGACCTCGCAGCGCCGTTCGCCGTCGTCGAGCAGCACTCGGACCGAACCGTGAACGCAGATCAGGAACTGCTCGCATTGTTTGTGGGCATGCTCGCCACGGAGCTCAACTGATGGCACGTTGAACACTGTGAAAAACCGCGCTGGCGCAAATGGCAACTCGGTGGGAACTTCGCCCACGGTCAGCGCGCCGCGGGGGTCGCTGAAGCGGCGCATCAGGTAAACCGCGCTGTCGCCCACCTCAAGCGGGATGCGGCTCGGACGCTGGGAGTCGTGAAAGGACCTAGTGTCGAAATGGCGCAGCCCAGCACCCTTGGTCGGATGGCCGCGCACCGCCCCCTCGACATAACCGACCACCTGAGCCGGGTTGCCCTCGACGATGGCGTTGGGCGGGATCGAGCGCAGGACAACGGCACCCGGCCGCACACAGGCGCCTTGGCCGATACTCACCTTCTCGCCGATCACCGCCGCGGCCCCGACCCGGGCGTTCATACGGATGACGATGCCCTCGCCGGCGAGGACAACCCGCGGCTCAAGGATCACACCCTGTTCCAAAACTGTTCCTTCGGGAATGACGCAGTCTTTGGGAATGAGGTGTAAAGGTGCCATTGCCTTGCTCCGTGAATGTCTCGACTGCTACACGCTCACGCGCCAGCGTCGAAGGTGGCGTTGCTGCGTGGGTAACGAATTTGGGTCAGGTAGATCATGCGGACCGATCCGCGCGGGATCGTGCCACGGCTTTTGCTCATGTTCTTCCCTCCACCACGACGAGGTGGCGTTCCCGGTCGGCCCGGTACTGCGCTGAAGAGTAGCTGAAATAGACATTCAAGTCGTCGCGCCCAGTTTCCTGCATACCGAAGCGGCGATAGAAGGCGGTGGCATGTCGATTGTCCTGCCGCACATCAATGCGCGCGACCGACTTCCCAAGCGGCCCGAAGCCGATACCGAAGGAGAGCAGCGCGCTTTCCAGCGCGGCCTTTGGCGGTTTGTTCGCATCGAGGATCCAGCTGCCCCATGTGAATTGGTCGTGCTTGATCTCGTAGAGGCGCAAGACCCCGCAGGGCCGCCTGTCATCCCTCCGTTCAATCACGTAGTAGTATTCACTCCCAGCAGCTTCTCGCGCCTTGTAGGCTTCGATCCAACGGCGCTGGTCCTCGGCCGTTCCGTTGACTGTCGAGAGATAGGTGTTGTAGCTCGGGTCGACGCGGAGACTATGAATGTAGTCAGAATCGTCCGGGCGCACGAGACGCAACCGCAGCCGCGTGCCGGACACCTCTTGCGGTGGGGGGTGATCGCTCATCATTTCGCTTCGTTCATTTCCCGTAATACTCTCGGAACCACCCGACAAAGCGGGCGATCCCTTCGCGGACATCAGTCTGCGGCTGAAACTCTGTGAGGCTTTTCAGCAAGGTCGCATCGGCCCATGTGGCCGGGACGTCGCCTTGCTGCATCTCTATGTAGTGGCGGATCGCGGTCTGTCCTATCGCTGCTTCAATCGCTTCGGCGAAATCAAGCAGCTTCACTTTGTCGGAGTTTCCAATATTCACCACTCGGTAGGGTGCCACTGGCGAGATCTTCGACATAAGTGAAATCACGGTACATTTTTCCGTTATTGTATATGTCGATCGGCCGATTTTCGAAGATGGCGTCGACGAATTTTAAGAGCGTCATGTCCGGCCGACCCCGGGGCCCGTAGACGGTAAAGAACCTAAACATCGTTCTGGGTAAGTTCCACAGATAGGCATAGGAATGGGCCATCACCTCATTTGCTTTCTTTGTCGCGGCGTAGATCGTCAGGGGCGTATCGGCCTTTTGCGTTTCGGCAAAGGGCATTTCGATGTTGGCTCCGTAAACCGACGACGTCGAGGCCATTAAAAGATGGCTCACCTGAAGCCGTCGCGCCGCCTCCATCACGTTGAAGGTGCCGATAATATTAGACCCTAAGTAGGAGCGCGGGTTCTCGAGGCTGTAGCGCACCCCCGCCTAACCGACGAGGTGCACAATTACGTCAGGAAGAAACTCATCCACCACTCGGTTGAGCAGCTCCACGTCCTCAAGCATGCCTTCAGTCACCGAGAAATTGGGTCTCGGTCGGAGCATCGAAAGGCGATTCTACTTCAGGCTAACATCGTAATAATCCGTCATCCCGTCGTAGCCATAGACGTGGAAGCCTTCGGCAAGCAGGAGTTTCGCCAGGTGAAAGGCCATGAATCCGACCGTGCCGGTGATGAGAACCCGGGTGATGCGGTCTGCCTTCGTTGCGCCGGATGCTACTAACCGGCCAGATTTTTAATAGTCGCGAGATAGGCGTCGATCACGATCTCTTCGTCATAGGTTTGCGCGATATGCTGGCGGCTGGTCGCGCCCATCGCCGACAGCACATCTGGGCTTAAGCATAGGAAGGCCGCACAGGCAGCGGCCAGTTGTTCTGCATCACGCGGCGCTACCAGGAAGCCGCTCTGATGCTCGACAACCACGTCGCGGCAGCCCGGCATGTCCGTCGTGATGATTGGCCGCCCAATGGCTCCAGCCTCGAGTAACGAGCGCGGGGTGCCTTCGCGGTAGTAGGACGGCAACACCACACAATGCGCCGCCCGCAGAAATGGAACGACGTCTTGTGTTGATCCGAGATATTCAACCACGCCCTCGCCGATCCACTCGTCGAGTCGTGACCCACTTATTCCACTCTTGCTGTCGGGGTCCAGAGGACCCAGAAGTTGAAAACGGGCCTGCGGAAAGGTTTCGCGGACCTTCTTGGCTGCGTCCGCATAGACGCCCACCCCCTTGTCCCAAAGCAACCGCGCGACGAGGAGGAAACGGATGCCCTCGTTGCTTTCGGGCAGTGGTGAGGCGGCAAAGCGACTCAGGTCGACACCTGAACCAGGGAGTAGGCGGACGCGGTCTTTCGAAACGAGGCGAGAGTTGGTGAAAAGCTCAAGATCGCTGGAATTCTGGAAAAATACTGCCCGGGCCTTGCCGAAGGCAACCCGGTAGAGGGACCGGACCGTGCGGTTAAGTAGCCCCGCTGTATTAAAAGTTGGCCCAAGGCCCGTGACATTCGGGACGAAGGGGATGCCCAGCCCCCTGCAGGCGATCCCGCCATAGATGTTGTTCTTGATCGTGTAGCTGAATACAATGTCAGGCCGCGCGCGGCGGATCGCGTTAAACATTGAGAATAGCAACCGAGCCTCGGCGCGCGGAGAGGTACCATTGCGGTCCATCTGCACGGGTATGAAATCACATCCTAGCGCCCGAATTTTCTCGACGTATTTGTCAGGAGGTGCAACGATTGTCACACGGTGACCTTCGTCGAGGAGCCGACGGATCAGCCCCTCCCTGAAATTGGCGAGCTTGAACGTTGTGTTGCCGGTCAGCACTATGTGCATTTGTCCTTTCCCGGATCGCTCTTCAAATTTCTCACAGTCACGCGTGGTTTTCGATGATACCGTTGTCCACCAGCGTGCCGGTGGCCGCGAGGACATGCTGCGCGCCCAAAAAATAACTCCCCCCGGCGTCAACTGGACGCCGAAGATGTCATGATCGCGGTGGCTAGGCGCACGGGTCCTCAACCGCATACTGGATGATCGGCTTGTCGAAGATGGGCAGCAGTTCTTTGGGTATGGCCTTGGTTGTCGACAGGAACCGCGCGCCAAGGCCTGCGACTGGAAAAACGGCTTTGCGAATGGGGCGTGTCATCTGTCGGTCTTCGAAATTCAACGAGGGATTACTACTTAAACGGGTGTCGCGCGTTTGGTAGGATTTTCAGGCGCAGTTTTGAAATCTTTAAGGTATTGATTTGATTTCGGTATCATGTTCGCAAGCGACTATTTTTCTCTTATTTAGTCGCACTTGAGGTTGCGTTAGCCCCGTTGGGTCATTTGCCAAATGCCCGATAACATAAATCAACGCCCCCCAGGAGACAGCTCGGCATCGTCGGTTATTTCCAACGTCAACGCATCAATCTCAGCCTTCAAAGACTCGTATTCTTCCATCTTCCGGGCGAGGAACCTGCGGGTGATGGCCGCCTTCTCGACCAGACCCTTGCGGGTCAGTATGTAAGCATACCGCCGTTTATCCTCCGCGGCCGTGAAATTTCCCAACTTCACAAGCCCTTTGTCGATAAGGGCGTTTAGCACGTAATGCATGCCCCCGACACTGACCCCAACCGCCTGCGCCAGCTCGCGCTGGGACATCTCCGGGTTTTCTTGAAGGAGGCGAAGCACGCGAAAATGCGTGTCCTCCTGCAGCTTGGTGCGCTTGCTGGTCATGTCAGGATTTTCTCAGGCTACCGCACAAGGCCTGCCGATGGGGCGCCTTGTTGGATGCAAAAGGTGATGGTGAGAACGGACTCCACATCGCTCAGTTTCGAGCGGTAGCAAATGCCGCGCGCGCAAACAAGGGGGATGCGGACCCGCGGGACTTTTGCGCGGCCTTGTTGCACAAATCCGGTGGCGGGCAGACTGAAGTGGTCCCGGAAAACCGGGACCACTTCACAAAAAGATCGCACCATCAAACCGTGGGATCAAACACCTAGGCTTCCGAGGGCAATGAGAAGAAGAAACTAGCCCCCTCTCCTTCCGTGGAACTGAAACCAATCGTACCGCCATGCGCCTCGACGATTTCCTTTGAAATACTTAGCCCGAGACCAGTACCCGCTATGTTTGCACGATAGGAGTCGCTCGAATGGGCAAAGTCCTGGAAAAGCCTCGGCTGCAATTCGGCCGGGATTCCAGCCCCATTGTCGGATACCGTCGTGCGAACCGTGTCGTCATCATTGTCGAGTTCGATACAAACACGATCACCTGGGCCCGAAGCCTTTATCGCATTTGACAAAAGGTTTGTTATTACTTGGGTAATGCGGTCCGGATCGGCGAAAATCGACGCTCCCGAGGTCGAATCCCTCACCTCCAAACGCACACCAAAAGACTCGGCAAAGGCCTGATTGGCCTCGACGGCGCTGCTCAAAAGCGCGGACATGTCCGTGATCTCCGCATGCAAATCGAGCCTGCCCGCATGGATCTTGTCCAGGTCCAGAAGCTCATCGATGAGTCGCAATAGCCTCTCAGCGGCATTCTGGCCCACGTCCACGAGGCGGGCCGCTTTCGCCGAGAGCTTGCCCTCTTCAATACTCGCCATGAGCCCGAATGATCCCTTGATAGCTGTGAGCGGAGTACGCAGTTCATGAGTGATCGCCGAGACAAAACGGCTCCGGGCTTCTTCGGCCTCCTTTGCCTCGGAAATATCGAGAATGGTGCCCTGACAAAAGACTTCCTCTTCTTCGCACAACCGTAGCCGCTCCCGGACCCAGCGCACATTCCCATCACGCGTCTTCAGGCGATAGGTGATCGTGGAAGCGTCTCCGCTGACAATCCTGTCATGAGCTTTCTCGAACAGCTCCCTATCATCCCCATGGACCCTTTCAACAAATTCCTGGAATGACCAGGCACTTCGATTTGGATCAAGCTCAAGGAGCCGCAGTGCCTCTTTTGAGAACTCCACGGTTTCGAGATCACGGAAAAGTCGCCAGGAGCCCACGTGACCGATGCGTTGCGCTTCTTCGAAATTCTGGATCTGCCCTTGCAGCTGCGCCCTGGCTCGATCGCGTTCTTCCTCGAACGGCATGATGGCAAAATAATAGATCAACGGGACGCAAATCAGCGTGAGCATGACCACGTCGGCTACAGCGTGAACGACCAAGCTGTCACGCGGCAAGTTCGACACTGCATCAACGACAACATCAAGGACCAACATGATCCCCGCTTCCACGATCGCGACAATCACAAAAATTCTAAGAAGCAGCTGGGTTTTCGACATGAACGTGCACTCTCTACAATGTAATCGCCCAACTCTTCGGACACCTTCGCGAGATAGTTTTCCTTGTTGACCGAGCAAGTACGTTTGCGCAGTCAGCACAATGGAGTTGTCGACATCCTTGCACTTGCGAAGCGGATACACCTCATTGTGCGTTTGAGTGCACCACAGTAAGCACTGGCGATCCTCTGTACTCGCCCCGATGCCCGCGGGACGATCTCTGTTCCGGCTCAGAGGATGCGCGCGGTTCTTTCGGCTGTTTCGTGGGTTGGCGCCAGCGCTCGATCTCTTCAACGGTAGACACGTGCTTTTCTGGCTGCTCAGAATAGAAGACCCCGGACATCCGACGTGCGCGGCGGGCCAGCGTCCGCTTCCTGAAGTCATCAAGCGCGCGAACACTCGGGATAAAATCGATTTCGGCCACGGTCTGCGGGGGCTTTACAACCATGTCACGAACCCGTCCACGCGCGACTTGCGCGCGGAACGCGGTATGCATGCGCCCTCCCCCCGCCCGTAGTGCGGCTGCCGATCCCGATACGCGTTGCTCTGCATACTCCCTGGCGACGTCGAGGCGATGCTGCAGATCGGAGGGATTGAACGGTTTCACGATGTAGTCGGTTGCTCCGTCATCGAACGCACGAACAAAGGACTTCTCGTCCGTCACGGCGGAGACCATGATGATCGGAACCCGATAATATTGTGGCTTGGCCCGGATCAGTTTGCACAATTCTATCCCGTCAAGGTCGGGCATCCGAATATCGAGGAGAAAGCAATCAAATGCCTGACCTGACTGGATGATATCCAGTGCCTGGTTTCCACCGCTGGCCAAGGTTACGTCGGCATATCCGACGAAACTCAGCATCTCCTTAATCAATTCCAGGATGAACTGGTCATCGTCAACTGCGAGAATACGCATAAACCCTCCAACCGATTACCATTAATATACTCAACAATCCCCAACTGACGTCAAAATTTGTCAAAATATTGGCCCCGCCGAACGCCTGACCCCAAAAAATCTGGGCCAGAACGCCACAATAGTAAATTTTTCGTGATCAGCCCTCGTCGGCACGATCTCGCCCGTACTGGATTCGGTGCGCCGAGCGTCCCCGTTTGAAGGGCCCCACCCGTGTCGCACGGTGTCGCACATTGCAACCACGATATGCGCAAAAGGAAAGCGCCGCCCGTTGCTGGACGGGCGACGCTTGG
>JABURR010000018.1 GCA_014762635.1 Paracoccaceae bacterium | reverse complement strand
GCCTTGCTGAGGCAGAGCGGCGGCGCGAAGCCCAGGATATCGCCCTGCGGCATGGCGCGGCCGATGACGCCCTCTTTCGCCAGTTCCCCGATGATCGTCGGGGCAACCTTCTTTGCAGGATCGAAGAAGGCCGGGCCGTCCTTGCCCTCGACCAGTTCCACCGCGCAGAGCATGCCCTCGCCGCGCACCTCGCCCACGTTGGGATGTGCACCCAGCGCGTCGCGCATGGCCGCGTTCAGGTAGCCGCCCACCTCGCCCGCGTTGGCGACAAGGTTCAACTCGTCGATCAGCTTGAGGTTCGCGACCCCGGCTGCCGCACCGATGGGATGGGCCGAATAGGTCCAGCCGTGGCCGATGGGGCCGCTTTCGTCGGTGCCGCGCATCAGCACCTCCCACATGCGATCGCCCACGATCGACCCCGACAGCGGCGCATAGGCCGAGGTCAGCCCCTTGGCGATGGTGATGAGGTCGGGCTTGATCCCGTAATGGGCCGAGCCGAACATCGTGCCGAGCCGCCCGAAGCCGGTCACGACCTCGTCCGCGATGAGCAGGATGTCATGCTTGTTCAGCACCGCCTGGATCTTTTCCCAATATCCGGCGGGCGGGGGCACGATGCCACCGGTGCCCAGGATCGGCTCGCCGATGAAGGCGGCGATGGTGTCGGCACCTTCACGCTCGATCAGCTCTTCCAACTGCGCGGCGCACCAGGCGCTGAACGCCTCCTCGCTCATGTCCGGCTTCGGGCGGCGGAAGTAATAGGGCGCCTCGGTGTGGATCACCTGGGCCAGCGGCAGGTCGAATTTCTTGTGGAACAGCTCGAGCCCGGTCAGCGAACCGGTCATCAACCCCGAGCCGTGATAGCCGCGCCAGCGCGAGATGATCTTCTTCTTCTCGGGGCGGCCAAGGATGTTGTTGTAATACCAGACCAGCTTGATGTTGGTCTCGTTCGCATCCGACCCGCCAAGGCCGAAATAGACCTTGGACATGTTCTCGGGCGCGCGTTCCAGGATCATCTGCGCGAGCGTGATCGAGGCCTCGGTGCCGTGGCCCACATAGGCGTGGTAATAGGCCAGTTCCTTGGCCTGCGCGGCGATGGCCTCGGCGATCTCGGTCCGGCCGTAGCCCACGTTCACGCAATAGAGCCCCGCGAAGGCATCCAGCAGCTTCGTGCCGTCCCGGTCCTCGATATAGACACCCGAGCCGCCGGTCACGACGCGGTTCAGGCTTTCCCCACGGGCATGCTGAGCCAGATGGGTTGACGGGTGAAAGAAAAACTC
>JABURR010000038.1 GCA_014762635.1 Paracoccaceae bacterium | reverse complement strand
ACCAAACCCTGAACAGAGCTAACTCATAAACGCGGACTCTAAGGGGAGCAGGTCACCGCCTCCAAATTTCTAGGAGGAAGACATGGCTCGCGATATTCTTCAATTGAACTTGGACCTAGACCGCATCAAGTGCCACGATGAAGGCGACGGATGGGGTAGCGCTGAACCCTACCTTTGGACGGTGTTTTTCAAGGCCGACGGGACAACAGTGGCCGTCACCGATGCTCTCGCGCTCTCGATGCGGCTACAGCAGCCGACCTCGTGCGAAGCGAATACATGATCCGGCTTGCATTGTAGCGGTGGGACAGGTCACTCGGGACCCGCCGCGAGAAGTAGAAGATACCCTGTTTCACAAATGTAAACGGGGCAGATTTGGTCTCCAGCATGGTCTACGCCCGCAGCTCTTAGTAGCGAAAACTGAAGGGAAACAGGAGGTTATCTGTAGGGAATGGTGCCCAGGAGAGGACTCGAACCTCCACGTCCATACGGACACTAGCACCTGAAGCTAGCGCGTCTACCAATTCCGCCACCTGGGCAGGTGTCGTGAGACCGGCATTTATAGGCACCGATCGATGGTGTCAACGGCCCCGCAGAGGGAAATTTCGCTACGGCCCTGCGGCCTTGTTCAGAACGCTTCGGACCTGTATTCAAAGCCAAACGAACAGCGGAGAAGCCAATGTCGAAACTCGTCACAATTTACGGCGGCTCGGGCTTTGTCGGACGTTACATCGCTTGGCACATGGCACGCGAGGGATGGCGCGTTCGTGTCGCTTGTCGGCGCCCGAACGAGGCGCTTTTCGTCCGCCCGTACGGCGCCGTCGGCCAGGTGGAGCCGATCTTCTGCAACATCCGCGACGATGCCTCGGTGCGCGAGGTCATGCGCGGCGCCGAAGCGGTGGTGAATTGCGTGGGGACCTTCGATGCCGCCGGGGCGAACAATTTCGACGCCGTCCAGGACAGGGGCGCGGAGCGGATTGCCCGGATCGCCGCCGAAGAAGGTGTGTCGAACATGGTCCACATCTCGGCCATCGGTGCCGATGTGAATGGCGCGAGCGAATATGCCCGCAGCAAGGGCCGGGGCGAGGCCGCAGTGCTGGCGCATATGCCTGGCGCGATGATCCTGCGGCCCTCGGTTGTCTTTGGTCCCGAGGACCAGTTCTTCAACCGTTTTGCCTCGATGGCCCGTTTCGGTCCGATCCTTCCTGTCGTGGGCGCGGAGACCCGGTTCCAGCCTGTCTATGTCGACGACGTGGCCAGGGCGGCGGTCAAGGGGCTCCTGGGCGAGGCAGCACCGGGCATCTACGAACTCGGTGGACCGGACGTGAAGACCTTCCGCGCGCTCATGCAGCAGATGCTTGGGGTGATCGGGCGTCGGCGGATGGTGGTCAACATGCCGTTCTGGAAGGCGACGGCCATGGCCAATATTTTCTGGTTCATCCAGACGATGACTGCCGGGCTCGTGAAGCCTCCGATCACGCCAGACCAGGTGATTTCCCTTCGGCAGGACAACGTGGTCAGCGGCAGCACCATGACATTTGATGACCTCGGGATGACGCCGACCGCGATCTCGGCGGTTCTGCCCGACTACCTCTGGCGGTTCCGGCCTTCTGGGCAATATGCGGCGATCAAGGCCTCGGCGAAGAACCTGCGCGGCTAGACCGCGCCGGTCAGGCCAAGCCAGATCAGCACGGCCCCCAGGATCACCCGGTAGATCACGTAGGGCGTGAAGCTGACCGAGCGCAGCAGCCGCATCATCAGGCTGAGCGCGAACAGCGCGGCCACGAAGGCGAAGGCGGCGGCAATCGCTCCATCGCGCGCGGCGGCAAGATCAGCGGTGGCAGCCACTTCGGCCCCGAGGAGAACGCCCGAGGCGAGGATTGTCGGGATCGACATGAGCATCGCCAGTCGCGCCGCATCCTCGCGCGCATAGCCCAAGTGGCGCGCTGCTGAGATCACGATGCCAGAGCGCGAGGTTCCGGGGATCAGCGCCACCGCCTGCCAGAGGCCCATCGTTATCGCGTCGCGCAGGCTCCAGCCCTCCGTGCGTTTCTCGTGCCCGCCGCGCTGGTCAGTCCAGTAGAGCACGACACCGAACCCCAGCATCGCGAAACCGATCACCGTAACCGACCGCATCGCGTCGTCGAGCCCGGTGAGTTTCAGCGCCAGCCCGAACAGAACCACCGGTACCGTCGCGATCCCGAGGCAGAAGGCCAGCCAGGCATCCGGATCCTTCACATCTCCACGTAGCAGTTTCGGCAGACCGCGCAGCGCCCGGCGCACATCCGTCCAGAAGTAGAGGATCACCGCCCCCAGGGTGCCGACGTGAACCGCCACGTCGATGACCTGCCCCTGGTCCTCGAGCCCCGTGAGATTCGGCAAGAGAATCAGGTGCGCCGATGAAGAAACGGGCAAAAACTCGGTCAGTCCCTGCAAGGCCGCCACGAGAAGGAGATGAAACAGCGTCATAGGCAGATTGGCCTAGATGTAATGGGTGGTGCGTAATCAACTGTTATATCTATATAATTCCGAAGAAGGGTAACAAGTACTGACTTTAATTTTACAGTTCGGTCAGAAATTTCCGCACTGCGGCACCATAAAACAGAAATATAGGTCAGCATGTCTGCCTTTTCATTTTCCGTGACTGGCCGTAAATAGGCGCACTCTTGTGATTATTGGGAGATGCAGCGCCATGGCGAAAGAGCGGATGCTCCAGTTTGTGACAGTGGACCGGGACATGCCCGAGAAACGCTCGGCTGACCAGCGCAAGCGGGATTTCGACGAAATCTACGCGGAATATGCCGATGCGAAGGCCACAGAGCAAGCCAGCCGCTGCTCGCAATGCGGTGTGCCCTATTGCCAGTCCCATTGCCCGCTGCACAACAACATCCCCGACTGGCTGCGCCTGACCGCCACTGGGCGGCTGCAGGAAGCCTATGAGATCAGCCAGGCCACCAACACCTTCCCCGAGATCTGCGGCCGCATCTGCCCGCAGGATCGCCTGTGCGAAGGCAACTGCGTGATCGAGCAGTCGGGCCACGGCACCGTGACCATCGGCTCGGTCGAGAAATACATCACCGACACCGCCTGGGAAAACGGCTGGGTCCAGCCCATCTCTCCCACCACCGAGCGCAGCGAAAGCGTGGCGATCATCGGCGCCGGCCCCGGCGGTCTGGCTGCTGCGGACGTGCTGCGCCGCCAAGGCGTGCAGGTCACCGTCTATGATCGCTACGACCGCGCGGGCGGCTTGCTGACCTACGGCATCCCCGGCTTCAAGCTGGAAAAAGACGTGGTGATGCGCCGTGTCGAGCAGCTTGAGAAGGGCGGCGTCAAGTTCGTCCTCGACTGCAATGTGGGCGAGCACATCACCTTCGAAGACCTGCGCGCCAAGCATGACGCGGTGCTGATTGCCACCGGCGTCTACAAGACCCGCGACCTCGAAGCGCCGGGCGTAGGGGCGACAGGCATCGTGCGCGCGATCGATTATCTTACCGCGTCGAACCGCAAGAGTTTCGGCGATCGCGTACCGGAATTCGAATCCGGTGAGTTGGACGCCGAAGGCAAGCGCGTGGTGGTGATCGGCGGCGGCGATACCGCGATGGACTGCGTCCGCACCGCGATCCGTCAGGGCGCGACCAGCGTGAAATGCCTCTACCGCCGCGACAAGGCGAACATGCCCGGCTCGCAGCGCGAAGTTCAGAACGCCGAGGAAGAAGGCGTCGAATTCGTCTGGCTCTCGGCCCCGAAGGGCTTCACCGGTGACAAGGTCGAAGGCGTGATGGTGCAGAAGATGCGCCTGGGCGATCCCGATGCCACTGGCCGCCAATCCCCAGAAGTGATCGAGGGCGCGGATTACGTGGAAGAGGCAGACCTGGTGATCAAGGCGCTGGGTTTTGAGCCCGAGGACCTGCCCAAGCTCTGGGGCGTGGATGGGCTGGAAGTGACCCGCTGGGGCACCGTGAAGGCCGATTTCCGCACCCATGCCACGAGCCTCGAAGGCGTCTATGCCGCGGGCGATATCGTGCGCGGGGCGAGCCTCGTCGTCTGGGCGATCCGGGATGGCCGCGAGGCCGCCGATGCGATCCTGGAATACCTCGGCCAGTCGGCCCAGGTGGCCGCAGAATAGGCGAAATCCGAAATCGGAATTCCATCGGACTTTTGTCGGAATTCCATCGGGTTTTGCGCCCAACCGAGAATATGGAAAGGGCAGGTCTGCTGCCCAAAGTGCTTGAGAGACAGTTAACAGCGATGAGCGCGAAAACGGGACAATGCATGTGCGGCGCGGTGAGCTTCACCGCCACGGAGGTGCCCGGCACCTTCGGCGCCTGCCATTGCGAGATGTGCCGCCGCTGGACCGGATCGGCGCTGCTTGGGGTGACTGTCCCGAAGGACAAGGTGACCTGGACCGGCACCGAGAATATCGCCGAATTCCAGAGCACGAGCTGGGCCAAGCGCGCCTGGTGCCGGGTCTGCGGCTCGAACCTCTATTTCCAGTTCACCATGGACGGCGCCTGGTCGGACGAGGTGGAACTTCCGCTCGGCCTTTTCGACGACCCGAACGGGTTTCGGATGACCAATGAGATCTACATCGACCACAAGCCCGACAGCTTTTCCTACACACCTACTGACCGGCAGGTTCTGACCCGCCAGCAGGTTGTCGAGAAAGCCCCCCACGTGGAGGGCGACTGATGCCTGCAAACCGCCAAGGAGAGAGTGACATGACCAAGTATGACTCAGCATGGGTTGCCGCCGAGGAAGCGAAGCGGAATTGGATGGCGGAGCATTCGCTTTATCGCGACGAAGACGAGCACGCCTCCTGCGGCGTGGGCCTGGTGGTGTCGCTGAACGGCAAGCCCTCGCGGCAGGTCGTGGAGAACGGCATCGACGCGCTCAAGGCGGTCTGGCACCGGGGCGCGGTGGATGCCGATGGCAAGACCGGCGACGGCGCGGGCATCCATGTGCAGATCCCGGTTCCCTTCTTCTATGACCAGATCGAGCGCACCGGCCACAAGCCCAACATGGATCAGCTCATTGCCGTGGGCCAGGTGTTCCTGCCGCGCACGGATTTCGGCGCGCAGGAAACCTGCCGGACCATCGTCGAGACCGAGGTCCTGCGCATGGGTTATTACATCTATGGCTGGCGCCACGTTCCGGTGAACGTGGATGTGTTGGGCGAGAAGGCCAACGCGACCCGCCCCGAGATCGAGCAGATCCTGATCTCGAACTCCAAGGGCGTGGACGAGGAAACCTTCGAGCGCGAGCTCTACGTTATCCGCCGCCGCGTCGAGAAGGCCGCCGCCGCGGCGCAGGTGGGCTCGCTCTATCTCTGCTCGCTGTCGTGCCGGTCGATCATCTACAAGGGCATGATGCTGGCCGAGCAGGTGGCCGAGTTCTATCCCGACCTGAAGGACGAGCGCTTCAAGTCCGCCTTCGCGATCTATCACCAGCGCTATTCCACCAACACCTTCCCGCAGTGGTGGCTGGCGCAGCCCTTCCGCATGCTCGCCCACAACGGCGAGATCAACACGCTGAAGGGCAACCTGAACTGGATGAAGAGCCACGAGATCCGCATGGCCTCGTCGACCTTCGGGGACATGGCTGAGGACATCAAGCCGATCGTGCCGCAGGGATCGTCGGACTCCGCCGCGCTGGATGCAGTGTTCGAGGTGCTGGTCCGCGCCGGGCGCTCGGCGCCCATGGCCAAGACGATGCTGGTGCCCGAAAGCTGGTCGAAGCAGGCGGTGGAACTGCCGCAGCCCTGGCTCGACATGTATGCCTATTGCAACGCGGTGATGGAGCCCTGGGACGGCCCCGCCGCGCTGGCCATGACCGATGGCCGCTGGGTCTGCGCCGGTCTGGACCGGAACGGGTTGCGCCCGATGCGCTACGTGGTCACCGGCAACGGCCTGCTGATCGCGGGCTCCGAGGCGGGCATGGTCCCCACCGACGAAGGCACCGTGCGCGAAAAGGGCGCGCTGGGCCCCGGCCAGATGATCACCGTCGACATGAAAGAGGGCAAGCTCTACCACGACACCGAGATCAAGGACCGCCTTGCGGCGGCCCAGCCCTTTGGCGAATGGGTCGGCAAGATCAACGAACTGGACGAAGATCTGTCCGGCGTCACCGAGCGGCCGCTTTTCACCGGGCACGAGCTGCGCAAGCGCCAGATCGCTGCGGGCTATTCGATCGAGGAACTGGAACAGATCCTCGCGCCCATGGCCGAGGACGGCAAGGAAGCCATCGCCTCGATGGGCGATGATACCCCCTCGGCGGTGCTCTCCGAGAAATACCGCCCGCTGAGCCATTTCTTCCGGCAGAACTTCAGCCAGGTGACCAACCCGCCGATCGACAGCCTGCGGGAATACCGGGTGATGAGCCTCAAGACCCGGTTCGGCAACCTCAAGAACGTGCTGGACGAGGACAGCAGCCAGACCGAGATCCTGGTCGTGGACAGCCCCTTCGTGGGCAACGCCCAGTTCGAGAAGCTGGTCGAGGCGTTCAACGCGCCCATGGTCGAGATCGACTGTACCTTCCCGGCGGGCGGTGGCCAGCAGGCCCTGAACGCGGCGCTGCAACGGATTCGTTCCGAGGCCGAGGACGCGGTGCGGTCCGGCGCCGGGCACCTGGTGCTGACCGATCAGCATCAGGATGAAAAGAAGATCCCGATGCCGATGATCCTCGCCACCTCGGCGGTGCATAGCTGGCTCACGAAAAAGGGCCTGCGGACCTTCTGCTCGCTCAACGTGCGTTCGGCCGAGTGCATCGACCCGCATTACTTCGCGGTCCTGATCGGCTGCGGCGCCACGGTGGTGAACCCCTACCTGGCCGAAGACAGCATCGCCGACCGGATCGAGCGTGGCCTGATCGAGGGCACCCTGACCGAGGCCGTCGCGCGCTATCGCGCCGCCGTGGACCTGGGCATCCTGAAAATCATGTCCAAGATGGGCATCTCGGTCGTCTCCTCCTATCGCGGCGGCCTGAACTTCGAGGCCGTGGGCCTCAGCCGTGCCATGGTGAACGAGTATTTCCCGGGCATGCACAGCCGGATCTCCGGCATCGGCGTCTCGGGCATCCAGCGAAAGGTCGAGGACGTCCACGCCCGTGGCTGGCTCAGCGGCTCTGAGATCCTGCCCATCGGCGGGTTCTACAAGGCGCGCCGCTCGGGCGAGACCCACGCCTGGGAAGCGACCTCGATGCACATGCTGCAGGAGGCCTGCAACCGCGCCTCCTACGAGATGTGGAAGCAGTTCTCGGCCAAGATGCGGTCGAACCCGCCGATCCACCTGCGCGACCTTCTGGATTTCAAGCCGCTGGGCAAGCCGATCCCGCTGGAAGAGGTCGAGTCGATCACCTCGATCCGCAAGCGGTTCGTGACGCCCGGCATGTCGCTGGGGGCCCTCAGCCCCGAGGCGCACAAGACGCTGAACGTGGCGATGAACCGGATTGGCGCGAAATCCGATTCGGGCGAGGGTGGCGAAGATCCGGCGCATTTCACGCCCGAGCCCAACGGCGACAACCCGTCCGCCAAGATCAAGCAGGTGGCCTCGGGCCGGTTCGGCGTGACCGCCGAATACCTGAACCACTGTGAGGAGTTGGAAATCAAGGTGGCCCAGGGCGCCAAGCCCGGCGAGGGCGGCCAGCTTCCGGGCATGAAGGTGACCAAGCTCATCGCCCGGCTGCGCCATTCGACGCCCGGCGTGACGCTGATCTCGCCGCCACCGCACCACGACATCTACTCGATCGAGGATCTTGCGCAGCTGATCTACGACCTCAAGCAGATCAACCCGCGCTGCAAGGTGACGGTGAAGCTTGTCGCCGCCTCGGGCGTGGGCACCATCGCGGCGGGGGTGGCCAAGGCCAAGGCCGACGTGATCCTGATCTCGGGCCACAACGGCGGCACCGGCGCCAGCCCCGCGACCTCGATCAAATACGCGGGTCTTCCGTGGGAGATGGGCCTGACCGAGGCGCACCAGGTGCTGGCGATGAACAACCTGCGCGACCGGATCACGCTCAGGACCGATGGCGGTCTGCGCACCGGGCGCGACATCGTCATGGCGGCGATGATGGGGGCCGAGGAATACGGCATCGGCACCGCCGCGCTGATCGCCATGGGCTGCATCATGGTACGCCAGTGCCAGTCGAACACCTGCCCGGTGGGCGTCTGCACCCAGGACGAGCGCCTGCGCGCCAAGTTCACCGGCAATGCCGACAAGGTGGTGAACCTGATCACCTTCTACGCGCAGGAGGTGCGGGAAACGCTGGCCTCGATCGGCGCCCGCTCGCTGGACGAGGTGATCGGCCGTGCCGACCTGCTGACCCAGGTCAGCCGTGGCTCGGCGCATCTGGACGATCTTGACCTGAACCCGCTGCTCATCACCGTCGATGGCGCGGAAAAGATCAAGTACGACCGGACCAAGCCGCGCAACGATGTGCCCGATACGCTGGATGCCGAGATCGTGGCCGACGCGCAGCGCTTCCTCGAGGATGGCGAGAAGATGCAGCTCAGCTACGCGGTGCGCAACACCCACCGCACCATCGGCACGCGCACCTCGAGCCATATCGAGAGCCGCTTCGGCATGCGTAACTCGCTGCAGCCTGACCACCTGACGGTGAAGCTGACCGGCTCGGCCGGGCAGTCGCTGGGTGCCTTCGCGACGCCGGGCCTGAAGCTCGAGGTGTCGGGCGATGCCAACGACTATGTCGGCAAGGGCCTGTCGGGCGGTACCGTGGTCGTGCGTCCGCCGATGCATTCCCCTCTGGCGGCCGAGGACAACACGATCATCGGCAATACCGTGCTTTACGGAGCGACTGACGGCTACCTCTTTGCCGCTGGCCGCGCGGGCGAGCGTTTTGCCGTGCGCAACTCGGGTGCCAAGGTGGTGGTCGAGGGCTGCGGCTCGAACGGGTGCGAATACATGACCGGCGGCGTCGCGGTGATCCTGGGCACGATCGGCGCCAACTTCGGCGCGGGCATGACCGGCGGCATGGCCTATCTCTATGATCCCGAGGGCGCGACCGCGCCGCTCATGAACATGGAGACGCTGGTGACCTGCCCGGTCACGGTGCCCCATTGGGAGGCCGAGCTGAAGGGTCTGATCGAACGCCATGTGGCCGAGACCCGCAGCCAGAAGGCCGCGCGCATTCTCAAGGACTGGGAGACCGAGAAGCAGAACTTCGTTCAGGTCTGCTCGACCGAGATGCTCGACAAGCTGGAGCATCCGCTGAGCCTCGAGGCCGGGGCGATCCCGGCGGAGTGATCTGCTGACAGGATGACGAAGGCCGGGCATTTCGCCCGGCCTTTTTCGTTTTGTGCCTCAGTCTTCGGGGCCGAGGTGGCTTTCGCCCCGCGCACGGGCCAGGTCCACCTGGCGCTGACGTTCGCGGAACCGCTCGCGCTGGGCCTCGGTATATTCCTCCGCGCAGTGGTGACAGCGCACGCCTTTTTCGTACTCGGGGCGCTCAAGGTCCTCAGGCGTCAGCGGGCGGCGGCAGGCATGGCACAGGCTATGCGGCCCCTGCTTCAATCCGTGCCCGACCGAGACGCGCTGATCGAAGACGAAGCATTCCCCGTGCCAGAGGCTGTCATCCTGCGGCACCTCTTCGAGGTATTTCAGGATGCCGCCCTTGAGGTGATAGACCTCGTCCACACCCTGGCCGATCAGGAAGTTCGTGGACTTCTCGCAGCGGATGCCGCCGGTGCAGAACATGGCGATGCGCTTGTTGTGAAACCGCGCCTTGTTTTCCTCCCACCAGGCGGGGAAGTCGCGGAAAGTCCGCGTGCCGGGATCGACCGCGCCGTCGAATGTGCCGATGGCAACCTCGTAATCGTTGCGGGTGTCGATCACCGCCACGTCCGGTGCCGAGATCAGCGCGTTCCACTCCGCCGGGTCCACGTAGTGGCCCACGGACGCGCGCGGGTCCACATCGGGCTGGCCCATGGTGACGATCTCGCGCTTGAGCCGCACCTTCATCCGGCCGAAGGGCATTTCCGCTGCCGGGCTTTCCTTCCACTCCAGGTCGGCGCAGCCGGGCAGCGCCCGGATATGGGACAGCACCGCGTCGATCCCCGCGCGCGTTCCGGCGATGGTGCCGTTGATCCCCTCCCGCGCCAGCAGGAGCGAGCCTTTCACCCCGTTCTCGCAGGCCACGCGCGCCAGCCCCGGTTTCAGGGCGGCGGGATCTTCGAACGGGGTGAAATGATAAAGCGCGGCAACGGTCAGCATGGGCGGCCTATAGGGCAGGTCACGTATGCCGCGCAAGGGCTTGGCGGTTGACGGAGCCCCCCGCGGCCCACTACGCAGTTAGACAAAACGGAGGAACCCATGTCCGCCAGTGAAGCCCTGATCGTGATCGATGTGCAAAACGACTTCTGCCCCGGCGGTGCGCTGGCGGTGGCGGGCGGGGACGAGATCGTGCCGGGGATCAACGCGCTTATGGAGGAGTTCCCCGCCGTCATCCTGACCCAAGACTGGCACCCGGCGGGGCATTCGTCCTTTGCATCGGAACATCCCGGCAAGGGGCCGTTCGAGATGATCGAGATGGACTATGGCCCGCAGGTCCTCTGGCCCGATCATTGCGTTCAGGGAAGCCCCGGCGCGGCGTTCCACGCGGGGCTGGAAACGACCCGCGCCGACCTCATCATCCGCAAGGGGTTCCGCCGCGCGATCGACAGCTACTCGGCCTTCTTCGAGAACGACCACGCCACGCCCACCGGGCTGGAGGGCTACCTGCGCAGCCGTGGGATCACGCGCCTGACCATGGTCGGGCTGGCGACGGATTTCTGCGTGAATTTCTCGGCGGTGGATGCCGCGAAGCTGGGCTTCGATGTCACCGTCCGCGAAGACCTCTGCCGCGCCATCGACCTCGACGGCTCGCTCGCCGCCGCCCGCGCCGGGATGACAGAGGCGGGGGTCACTCTCGTCTGAGACCTGTCGATTTGGACAAGCTTGTGCTTGCCCTTGGCCCCTCAGGTTTGCTCTAAGACGATCAGACAGGGGGGCAGCACATGGTCGACATCGCCACGCGCGTCTGGAACCACAAGTGGAAGATCGACCCGATCGTCCGGTCGCTGATCGACACGGATTTCTACAAGCTGCTCATGTGCCAGTCGATCTTCCGCAACAAGCCGGAGACGACGGTCACCTTCAGCCTGATCAACCGTTCAAAGCACGTGCGCCTGGCTGAACTGGTGGACGAGGGCGAGTTGCGCGAACAGCTTGACCACGTGCGCTCGCTCAGTCTGACCCGGGGCGAAAGCACCTGGCTGCGGGGCAACACCTTTTACGGCAAGCGACAGATGTTCCGCCCCGATTTCATGGAGTGGTTCGAGAACCTGCGCCTGCCGCCCTACCACTTGGAAAAGCGTGACGGGCAGTACGAGCTGACCTTCGAAGGCAGTTGGCCCGAGGTTATGCTCTGGGAAATCCCGGCGCTGGCGGTGCTGATGGAACTGCGCTCGCGCGCGGTGCTCAAGGACATGGGGCGGTTCGAACTGCAGGTCCTTTACGCCCGCGCCATGACCAAGCTGTGGGAAAAAATCGAGCGGCTGCGCGCGGTACCCGACCTGCGGCTGGCCGATTTCGGCACACGGCGGCGGCATTCCTTCCTTTGGCAGGACTGGTGTGTGCAGGCGATGATCGAGGGGTTGGGCGAGAAATTCGTTGGAACCTCGAACTGCCGCATCGCCATGCGCCGCGATATCGAGGCGATCGGCACCAACGCCCATGAACTGCCGATGGTCTACTCGGCGCTGGCCGAGACCGACGAGGAATTGCGCGAGGCGCCCTACAAGGTTCTGGCCGACTGGCACGAGGAGCATTCCGGCAACCTGCGGATCATCCTGCCCGATACTTACGGCTCCGAGAATTTCCTGCGCAACGCGCCAGACTGGCTGACCGGCTGGACCGGGGTGCGGATAGATTCCGGCGACCCGGTGGAAGGCGCCGAGATGGCGATCCGCTGGTGGAAGGAGCGCGGCGAGGACCCGCGCGAGAAACTGGTGATCTTCTCGGACGGGCTGGACGTGGACCTGATCGAGGAGTTGCAGGCCCGGTTCACGGGCCGGGTGCGCGTGTCCTTCGGCTGGGGTACGCTCATGACCAACGATTTCCGGGGCCTGGTGACTGACGACGCGCTGGCGCCCTTCAGCCTGGTCTGCAAGGCCGCCGCCGCCGAGGGTCGCCCAACGGTGAAGCTCTCGGACAACCCACTGAAGGCCATGGGCCCGCCCGAGGAGATCGAGCGCTACAAGCGCGTGTTCGGGGTGGGCGATCAGGCGGAACGCGAAGTGCTGGTCTGAACCGTTTCAGCCCTGTTCCAGCCAATCCTTCGCGGTCTTCGCGGCGCGGGCCGCATAGTCCCGCATCTCGGGCTCTTCGGAGTGGAAGCGATCCATGACCCAACCTGCCAGGGCCATGGTGCGCAGCATGATCATCATCGGAATGTAGTCCAGCGCATGGTCCGGCAATTCGCGGCGCGACCGGTATCCTTCGATCAGCGCGGCGGTTTCCTGTTCCAGGTAGGGGCTGTCGATCCGGTCGACCAGAACGCTGCAGAGGTCATAGAGCCTGAATCCCGGCCCGAAGTCCGACATATCGATCAGGCCCATCCGGCGCTGGTAGACGATCACGTTCTCGAGTTGGATATCCCCGTGGATCAGGCCGAAATCGTCACCAATCGAGATATAGTCCTCAAGGTCACCCCGCGCCTTTTTTCGCGCCTCGATCAGGATCGAACGTTCGCCGGTGGTCAGGTTCGGGTTTTCCCAGAACCGCCCCCAATGAGGGTTGTTGCCCAGAAGTGCCTCCGCGTCCCAGGAGGGGCGTTCGAACCCAAGCGGCAGTTCCATCGCGTCCACGGTATTGTGGAAATGGGCGATCACGTTGCCGAAGTCGAAGAACAGCCGCTGGCGATTCTCGAACGGGCCGTTCAGATCCTCGGTCATCTCGGCGGCCCGCTTGCCGAAGATCCAGGCCAGCATGGTGACCGCGCAGCCGCCCTCGGTCACCATGAGGCGGTTGTCCACGGTGCGCAGGGGGCGAGGGCACAAGAAATCGGCGCGTTCAAGGAGCATCAGGAAGGCGATCTCGGAGCGGACAGCCTGTGAGGAGTATCGGTCATCCCGGTGAATGCGAAGCGCCGACAGCGTTCCGTCGCGGCGGGCAACCCGGTAGATGATATTGTCACGCATGCGAACACGTTGGGGATCGCTCGCGTTCCCGCCCCAATGACGCAACGCATCGGCGGCAATCTTGTCCGCACGGTCAAGCGTTACAATATCAGCCATCATATTCACTCGTACTACACCTTCCCGCGCAGCGCCGAGGTGGTCCGAGACCGAGTGAGTTTTCTCATACATGTCCCGCCGAAATCACATGGCGGTCGATCAAATCACACGGTCATCAAGTCCCGGCGCTCGAAAGCGAAACCTGCGGAAGAACTTCTTACAAAACCAGCGCAGTCAAATTATTCGGTCCGTCGGGACATGCAACGGCATCCTCCCGTGCTTGCGATCCTTGCCGAAAATTTGGCTGGAATTGAGGCAATTTGGAGGTGGATGAGCAAGAATTCGCCAACCGAAAAGCGCGTCGTTCCTCGGTCAGCTTATTGAAGTTGTTTGAAATTCGTCGCGATACACGCATTGGCTGCGGACTGCCCGCCCGCCTGACCTGCGGCATAGCGTCCCGGGCGAATCAGCCGCCCAAGCGCGCATCCAGCCAAGCCGATGCGGAGCGGACGGCCCGCTTCGCGGCACGGCGAACTGCGGGTTCTTCGCTATTGTATCTGTCGACGACCCAGCCAGAGAGGCTCATGTCGCGCAGCGCGATCATCAGCGGAAGAAATTCCAGTGTCCTGTCTGACAGGGGCCGCTTTTCCCGGTAGCCGGTGACCAGGGCGGCCTGAAGCTCGGCCCGGTTCCGAAGGTCAACGTTCTGGCTCAGCACGCCGGCGATATCCAGAAGACGGAAGCCCGGTCCGAAATCGACGAAATCGATGAAGGCAAGTTTCGCACCATAGCCAAGAAGGCATTCGCGGCGCATGTCGCCATGGATGAGGCCGTAATCGGCACCGCTCTGGGCCAACACTGACATGTCCGAAAAGGCCGCCGCCCGCGCCTCCAGAAGAACGCTGCGTTCTTCTGAGGTCAGGTTCGGGTTGTCCCAGAAACGGCCCCAGTTCGGGGCCTTCCCCAGGAAGCCCTCGGCGTTCCAGGGAAGCCTCTTGTCAAGGTGCGGCGGGTCGATCCGGTCGGCGGCGTTGTGAAATTCGGCGAGGGAGGTGCCGATGCACGTGAACAGATCAACCTGCTCGGCGGCATCGCCGTTCAGCGGCGTGTCTTCGTACCCGATGGGCTGACCGAAAAGCCAGGTTTGCGCCGTGACTATATAGTCCCGGTATTCCAGCAGAAAATCACCACCCGTCGTCGCAACGGGGCGCGGGCAGTTGATTCCGGATCTTCCCAGATCTGTCAGGAAAGAGATCTCGGACAGGATTTGCCGCTGTCCCTGGTAGCCTTGGCGATGGAACCTGATCGAAATGATCGTTCCGTCCCTGCGTGCCACCTTGAACACGAGGTCTTCGCGCTTGCGCCAAAGCACCGGCGGGCTGGCTGCGCCACCCCATGCGGCCATGGCTTCGCTCGCCATGGACTCCACTTGCTCGACAATCTTGTCCTTTGCCTTGAGAGGCGTCACGGGAACTGAGCCACGAAGACTCCGAGCTTCCGAAAGGGCAACAGGGCCGAAATCGACCAGATCTTTGAACTTGTTCATTCTGTTTAACACTCCGGCTGAAACCGAGCCGGCCTAAAATCGAAACTACATAAAAGATTATATATTAATCAGAGTAGGAGGAAGTGAGTTTTGAAAGATTCTAAGTTTTAAGAGGACATTCGGCGGACAATGTCCGGGCGCAGGGTGGGATTTATTCTCTTTCCCCTACCTTTCCGCGCAGCCCTTTGACTTCGCCGCGAATTTTCTTCGACTTTAGTCGCCTGATGCGGGAACCATGGGTCGGTTTCGTGGCGATTCGGCGTTTGGGGGTTTCGGTCGCCTTGCGGATAAGCTCTGCCAGGCGTTCCCGTGCGATCTCGCGGTTGCGGGCCTGGTGGCGGGTCGTGTCCACGCTGATCAGCACTGCACCGTCCTTGGTCCAGCGGCGCCCGGCCAAGCGGCGCAACCGGCGCTTCACCGGGTCGGGCAGGTTCGGGCTGCGCTCGGCCTCGAACCGCAGTTCCACCGCCGAGGAGACCTTGTTCACGTTCTGCCCGCCCGGACCCGAGGCGCGGACGAATTGCTCGGTCAGTTCCCAGTCCTCGATGGTGATGGTGTCGGTGATCTTCAGCATGGCGGGAACCTAGCGCCCATCGCGGAGCGGGGCAAACGACACGAAAAGGGCCGCCGGATGTCGGCGGCCCTTCGAGTATGTTGGGAGATGGGCCAGTTAGAGCTGGAGCCCAATCAGGAGCGTTCTGCCCTTGGGACTGCCCTCAGGTCACGGCCCCCCTGACTGTTCCGACCTCTCTCTCCAATATCACTCTAGACACTGGACCACCTCCTTTCATTGAATTGCCGATACATGAATCGTGCCACAGATTTTGTGTATGTCAAAACTTTTCACGCAATCTATGCGCATGGGTGCGGAAAATTGCGGAAATGTGAGGCAGGTCGGTTCAGTTCTGATCGTCCGGTGAACCAAGCCCATACTCCACGATCTCCGTACGCTGGAAGGTGCGGAAATTGTCGTCCGAGATCATGGTGGCCCGCAGCGCGCCGGATTCGTCGCGCCAGATCGAGAGCCCCTCGAGGTTGTCGTGCCGCCCGGTGCCGGTTTCCAGCTCGAGGCGTTCGTCCGCAAAGCCGTCCGGGCCAAGCGCGAAGCTGCGCAGCCGCGAGCGGAAGCCGAAGATCCCGGTGAGGTATCGTTCAAGCAGGTAGAACCGCCCGTCCGGCCCGAAATCGGCGCCGACGGGCAGGTATTCGCCCTCGCGCGGGATGGTGAAGGGCTGGTCCCAGGTGCCGCCCTTTGAACGGTAGACCGGGAAGGGCTTCGTCATCCGGCCCGAGCGTTCTGGCAGGGTGTAGAGCGTGCCGTCCGGCCCGATCGCCAGCGCCTCGAGAGAGGAGTTGAGTTGCATCCGCACGAAATCGTCATGCCGGGGCAGGGCCTTGGCCGGGCCGTCCGCGCTTGCGTAGGACAGGACCCGGTGCACGCCCTCGAACGAGATATGGAGCGTGCCGTCCGGCGCGATGGCCAGCCCCTCGGAATCGGTTTCGTAGCGGCCAAGGGGTTGGCCGTCCGGGCCGGAAAGGGTCAGGGCCGGATCGGTTTCGATCCCGGTGATCTTGCCGTCTTCACGGATGATCCGGCCGGTGAAGAGGCGTGCGCGATCCGTGATGACTGTGAAGCGCTGCCCGTCACTGTTCAGTTCCAGGCCCGAGAACCCGCCGAAGTCCTCTCCCTCCTTGTGCCAGGTATAGGTCGACAGAAGCTCGGCTTGGCCGGGCGGGGGCTCGACCGGACCGGCGCCCCCAAGCGCCAGCCAAAGCAGGATCAGCGCGACGAGAGAACGCGGCGGCATTGACGTGGAAGATCGGCCAGGACCAGCTCCGGTTTCGGGGTGCGCAATGGCGGGTTCGGATCGGGCGGCGGCGGGTTCAGGATGCGGTTCACCCAACCCACGGCCTCGGCGCAGCCGTCGCCCGGGGGCGGCGGGGCCTGATCCTCGCAGGCGCGCGCGCTGTCCGGGCAGTTCAGGCGCACGTGGAAATGGTAGTGATGGCCCCACCAGGGCCGGATCTTGCGCAGCCAGGCCCGGTCACCGGTTTCGTCGTTGCACATCTGCACCTTGGCACCGGGGAAGATGAAGATCCGCGCCACCGCCGGGTCCTGCGCGGCGGCTTTCAGAAGCTCGTGATGCGCGCGCGTCCAGCTTCCGTTCACATAGGCGCCGTTGGCGCGGCGCATCGAGATCGAGGAAATGTTCTCGCGATCCTGACGGCTGAGGTTCAGATTGTTCGCCGGGCGCAGCCAGATATCCACATCAAGGCCAAGCTGATGGCTCGTGTGACCCGTCAGCATCGGCCCGCCGCGTGGTTGGGACATATCCCCGACATAGATCCCCTTCCAGCCGCGCAGCCGGGCGGCGCGCGCGCTTAGCCGTTCGATGAAGGCGATGGCCTCGGGGTGGCCCCAGTTGCGGTTGCGGCTCAGGCGCATGGCCTGCCAGGTCGGGCCGCTTTCAGGCAGCTCCACCCCGCCCGCCAGACACCCTTTCGCGTAGCTCCCAAAAGGGGCCGGGCGCTGGGACGAGGCCACCGCCTGCGTTCCGAAAAGTTGCTTGGCAATAGGTTCCGCCTGCGCGGGCAGTGCGATCAGCCCGCCAAGGATCAGGGCGAGGAAGTGTCGGACCATTGTTCTGCTCGGTCTCCGTCCGGTTTCACCCAGAGTAGCAAAACGAGGCCAAGAAGAAACAAAAAGATCAGGGGAGAGACGCCGATCCGTGGACTTTCCGACACATAGGTGACCAGGCCGATCATCGCCGGGGCGAGGAACGCCGTGGCCTTTCCCGACAGGGCGTAGAAGCCGAAGGCCTCGGTCGGGCGGTCCGGATGGGCGTGGCGCACCATCATCGAGCGCGAGGCGGACTGGATCACACCGCCCGTGGCGCCGATGGTGGCACCGAGCACGTAGAAGATGATGTCGGGCAGCGCGGAGCCGGGTGCCAGCGGGATGCCCAGCAGGCTCTCGCGGCTCATGCCCACGATCACCACGCAAACGGCGGTCAGAACAAGGATGCAGGCCTTGATCACCGGTTTGGGGCCGATCTTCGCGTCCACCTTGCCGCCGAGCCAGGTGCAGATTGCCGAAGTGACCGCGCCGATGATCCCGAAGATGCCGATCTGGATGATCGACCAGTTCAGCACCAGTGTCGCGTAGACCCCGCCGAAGGCATAAAGCGCGTTGAGCGCATCGCGATACAGCATCGAGGAGCCGAGATAGGCAGCAAGGCTGGGCCGTTTCAGGATCGAGCCGAGCGAGCGTTTCAGGTCAGCCAGTGCACGCCCCATGCCACCGGTCTGCGCCGGGGCGGGCGGCTCCTTCACCCACAGGAAGAAGGGCACCATGAAGGCGACGAACCAGAGCGCGGTGAAGGGCCCGACAAAGCGGGTCCCCTCGCGGGCCTCCGGATCCAGCCCAAGCGCGGGTTCAAGCCCGATCAGCGTGCGCCCGGTTTCGTTCTCGGAAAACAGCAGCAGCATGATTGCCAGCGCCGTGACCCCGCCGGCATAGCCCACGGCCATGCCGGTGCCCGATATCCGGCCCACGTCCTCATCATCGCCCAGCGAGGGCAGGATCGCGTTGGTGAAGATCGTGGTGAACTCCGCTCCGATCATGCCGATGCCGAAGGCGATCAGCGCCAGCCACAGGGTCGAGCCGTCCGGAACGGTCCACCAAAGCGCCCAGGTTCCGCAGACGTAGAGGCCCGAGAAGACCACGATCCAGGGCATCCGTCGCCCGGTCGTATCGGCGAAGGCGCCCAGCAGCGGGGCCGAGAAGGCGATGATCAGGCCGGTCACAGTCTGGCCCAGCGACCAGAGGCTTTGCGCACGGGAATCCGCCACGGTCTCGCTCAGGCCTTCGGCCATGAAGGCGGCGGTCGCCACCGCAGCGAAATAGGGGCCGAAGACGAATGTCAGAAGCAATGTGTAGAAAGGCTGGCTGGCAATGTCGAAACTCATCCAGCCCCAGATCCGCTTACGCGCCGCGCTCGCCGCCATGGTTGTCCCCTGTTCTTGTTCGTTGCGGGGATCAAACAGACAAACACGGGTTTCCGCAAGCCAAGCCTGCAGGGTCAGGCGCGTTCCGGCGGCCAGGGACGTTCCGCATCGGCGTCGATCCAGGCCTTGACCCAGCCGGGTAGCTCGGGGCTTTCGGCGGAAATGCCCAGCGCGGCGGCCACGTCTGCGGTGGGCACGATGCCATTCGGCCCGGTGATGGCGTTACGCAACAGGATCTGGTTGGCGCAGGCCCCGTTGCTGCGCCACATGGTCTGCTCGACATAGAGGAAGCGTTCGTCCCACCCCAGCACGCGGCTGCGCATCTCGACCCGGTCGAACAGGCGGACGCGGCGCCGGTAGCGGACCGAAGACCCGGCCACGGTGATGCCCCAGCGCTTTTCCCGCAAAACCCGCGTCAGGCCCATGCGCATCGCCATGGGGATGCGCCCCAGGTCGAACAGGGTCAATGTCCGCCCGTTGTTTAACTCCATCCAGACATCCAGGTCCCAGGGCCAGCACAGGTGGTACGAGACATGGGTCCCATCCGGCGGCAGCGGCGCCGACCGGGCGTGCAGCGCGAGTTCCTTGACCATACGAACGATGGGGTACATGGGCGGCCTTTCCTTTTGGCCGCACGACTGGACCGCATCCCGTGCGCCGTCAAGAACGACGCCACGGCAACGCCTTGCCAGCGCTGGGCGAACTCCCTAGGTAGGATCGGAATAATATCCGGGGAAAACAGGCCATGCTCACCATTCTGAAGATCATCATGTTCCTGCTCGATGTGGCTGTCTTCATCATGCTGGCCCACATCATCATGAGCTGGCTGATCAACTTCCAGGTTCTGAACCTGCGCCAACCTCTGGTCGCGCAGATCTGGGACGGCCTGTGCCGGTTGCTGGAGCCGATCTACCGCCCGATCCGCCGCTGGATGCCTGATACCGGCGCGCTTGACCTGGCGCCGCTGGCGCTTTTCATCATCATCATCATCCTGCGCGACATCGTCATTCCGGATATCTACCGCGCGCTGATCTACTAGGGTATTGCCGCTTGTCGCCCGAGTCCGCTTGTGGGATTGTTCCGGCCAAACGAGCAGACATCTGGAAATGACAGGCCCATGCCCGAGGCATCAGATCTTCTTGCCTCCGTATTCGGATTCGACGCCTTCCGTCCCGGACAGGAGGAAATCGTCACCGCGGTAACCGCGGGGCGGAACACGCTTGCGATCATGCCCACGGGCGGCGGCAAGTCGCTCTGCTTCCAGCTTCCCGCGCTTTGCCGAGACGGGGTGACGGTTGTGATCTCGCCGCTGATTGCGCTGATGCGCGACCAGGTGCGCGGGCTGCGCGAGGCGGGCGTGGCCGCCGGGGCGCTGACCTCGGGCAATACCGAGGAGGAAACCTCCGAGGTCTTTCGCGCGCTCGATGCCGGGGAGTTGAAGCTGCTCTACATGGCACCCGAGCGGCTGGCCTCGGGTGGAACGCTGCCCCTGCTCCGACGGATTGGCACCGGCCTCATCGCCGTGGACGAAGCCCATTGCGTCAGCCAGTGGGGTCATGACTTCCGCCCGGATTACCTGCGTATCGGCGAGTTGCGTCGCGCGCTGGGCGTGCCGCTCGCGGCCTTCACCGCCACCGCAGACGAGGAAACCCGCGCCGAGATCGTGACCCGGCTTTTCGACGGTGAGCCGCCCGAGACCTTTCTGCGTGGTTTCGACCGGCCGAACATTCACCTGGCCTTCGCGCCCAAGGACGGGCCGCGTCGCCAGATCCTCGAATTCGCGGGTGCGCGGCGCGGGCAAGCGGGGATCGTCTATTGTGGCACCCGCGCCAAGACCGAGGCGCTGGCCCGCGCGCTGTCCGAGGACGGGCACGCCGCCTGCCATTACCACGGCGGGATGGAGGCCGAGGCACGCCGCGAGGTGGAAATCCGCTTCCAGCAGGAGGACGGGCTGATCGTCGTGGCCACGGTCGCCTTTGGCATGGGCGTGGACAAGCCCGATATCCGTTGGGTCGCCCACGCAGACCTGCCCAAGTCGATCGAGGCCTATTATCAGGAGATCGGCCGCGCCGGGCGCGACGGTGCACCGGCCGAGACGCTGACGCTCTATGGTCCGGACGACATCCGCATGCGGCGCGGCCAGATCGACGAAAGCCTTGCGCCCCCGGAACGCCGTGCCGCCGATCACGGGCGGCTCAACGCTCTGTTGGGTCTGGCCGAGGCTTTGCGCTGTCGGCGCCAGCAGCTTCTGGGATATTTCGGCGAGGCGGCAGAGCCCTGCGGCAATTGCGACCTTTGCGATACCCCACCCGAGATCATCGAGGGGCGTGAACCGGTGCAGAAGGCGCTTTCGGCCATGCTGCGGACGGGCGAGATGTTCGGCGCCGGACACCTGGTGGATATCCTGACCGGCAACCCCACCGACAAGGTGCACGCCCGCCGCCATGACGAGTTGCCCACCTTCGGCGTGGGCCGCGAGTTCGACCGTCGCCAGTGGCAGGCGATTTTCCGTCAGATGATGGGCCATGACCTTGTGCGCCCCGATCCCGAGCGCCACGGCGCGCTGAGGATGACCGAGGCCGCGCGCCCGATCCTGCGCGGTGAGGCCGGGATCGAACTGCGCCGCGATGTGCTGAAAACCAAGGCCACGGGGGCCAAGGTGCGCAGCCTCGTCAGCGAAGAGGACGCGCCGCTGCTCTCGGCGCTCAAGGCCAAGCGCCGCGCCCTGGCCGAGGCTGCCCGGGTCCCGGCCTATGTCATCTTCAACGACAGTACCCTGATCCAGATGGCCGAAACGCGGCCCCAGAGCCTCGACCAGATGGCGGGCATTTCGGGTGTGGGGGCCAAGAAGCTGGAACGCTACGGGGCGGAGTTCCTGGCGGTCATCACCGGCGAGGCTGCCGCCCCCGCCCATCCCCATCGCCGAAAACTGGCCGGGCGGGACGAGGGCACGCTTTACGACCGGCTGCTCGCGGCGCAGGCCGACCTCGTGCGCGGAGAGGATGGCGCGGGCAAACCGATGAGTTGCTCGGCTGCCCAACTTGCCCGCGTGGCCAAGACCCACCCGCGCGACATGGGCGCGCTGGAGCGGCTTTTGGGCGAGCGTCACGCCGAACGGTTCGGCGCGGCCTTCCTTGAGGTCCTGCAAGAGGCCTGAGCCGCTGGACCCTGCGCGCGGAGCCGCTATGTTGCGGGGCCTCGGAAGATGAAGGAGTGCCCATGCTTGTCGTGATCTCGCCCGCGAAACGCCTGGACTGGACCCCGGTTGAGGATATCTCCGCCACCGATCCCGCCTTTGCCGGGGACGCGGTGCATCTGGCGGGCCATGCGCGGGGGCTTTCTGCGCCCGAGTTGCAGAAGCTCATGTCGATCAGCGCTGACCTGGCGAAGCTGAACGCCGAGCGCTTTGCCACCTTCTCCGACGCGCCGGACCCGGACGAGACTCGCCCGGCGGCGCGGGCCTTCGCGGGCGATACCTATGCGGGGCTTGAGGCCGGAAGCCTCGAACCCGAGGAAATTGACTATGCCCAGCGCCACCTGCGCATCCTCTCGGGCCTCTACGGCGTGCTGCGCCCCAAGGACGCGATCCAGCCCTATCGCCTGGAAATGGGAAGCAAGCTGAAGACCGAACGCGGCAAGTCGCTCTATGACTACTGGGGCGACCGGCTGGCGCTGGCGCTGAACGATGCGGCAGCGGAGGCGGGCAGCGATATCCTGGTGAACTGCGCGAGCCAGGAATATTTCGGCGCGGTCGATCCGAAGGCGCTGAAGCTGCGGGTGATCACGCCGGTTTTCATGGAAGACAAGAACGGCACGCCCAAGATCGTCAGCTTCTATGCCAAGAAGGCGCGCGGCGCGATGGCGCGCTTCATCGTGCAGCGCCGGGTGACCGATATCGAGGGGCTGAAGGAGTTCGACCTTGGTGGCTACCGGTTCCGCTCCGACATGTCCGAGGGCGACCGGCTCGTCTTTCTGCGCGGCGCAGAGGCCAGCGCGGCGGCCTGAACCGCCGCGCCGACAGGATCAGATGCGTTCGATCGCCAGGGCGATACCCTGACCGCCGCCGATGCACATGGTGATCAGGCCCTTCTTGCCGCCGATCCGCTCCAGCTCGTACATGGCTTTCACGGTGATGATGCAGCCTGTGGCGCCCACCGGGTGGCCCAGTGCGATGGCGCCGCCGTTGGGGTTCACCTTGGCCGCATCGAGGCCGAGGCCCTTGTTCACCGCCAGCGCCTGCGCCGCGAAGGCCTCGTTCGACTCGATCACGTCGAAATCGGTGATCGACAGGCCGGTGCGGGCCAGCAGGTTCTCCACCGCCGGAACCGGTCCGATGCCCATGACCTCGGGGCGGACGCCCGCATGGGCATAGCCCAGAACGCGGAACTTCGGGGAAAGACCGGCCTTCTCGGCAGCCTCGGCGCGGGCCAACACGATCGCCGCCGCACCGTCATTGATGCCCGAAGCGTTGCCCGCTGTGACCGAGCCGTCCTTCTGGAACACCGCGCGCAGACCGGCCAGCGCCTCGGGCGTGGTCGACTTGGGGTGTTCGTCGGTGTCGAAGGGGACCATGTCGCGCTTCACGCGGACCTCGACCGGGACGATCTGCTCCTTGAAGCGGCCTTCCTCGATGGCCTTGGCGGCGCGTGTCTGGGATTCCAGCGCGAAGGCGTCCTGCGCCTCGCGGCTGATGTCGTGTTCCTTCGCGACGTTCTCGGCGGTGACGCCCATGTGGCCGGTGCCGAAGGGGCAGTTCAGTGCGCCCAGCATCATGTCGCCTGCCGAGGCGTCGCCCATCTTCTGGCCCCAGCGTGCCTGCGGCAGGATGTAGGGAGAGCGGCTCATCGCCTCTGCCCCGCCGGCAAGACCGAATTCCGCGTCACCCAGCATCAGCGACTGCACCACCGAGACGATGGCCTGCGCGCCCGACCCGCAAAGCCGGTTCACGTTCATCGCAGGCGTGGTGTCGGGGATGCCCGCCTGGATCGCGGCGACCCGGCTCAGGTACATGTCGCGCGGCTCGGTGTTGATCACGTGGCCAAAGGTGACATGGCCGATCTGGCCGCCCTCGACGCCTGACCGCTCCAGCGCGGCCTTGGATGCGACGGTGGCGGTCTCGATGGGCGGGGTACCTGCCAGCGAGCCGCCGAAGGTGCCGATTGCCGTCCGGGCGCCGCCCAGGATCACGATATCTGTCATGGTAAGCCTCCTCTTTCGGGCGCCACACTACTCACCGCGCCGCAGGATGCCAGTGCAAAACGCCCTAATGACGCTGCGGCGCGGCGAGCAATGCACGGAGCGCCTCGCGGAAGGCCGGGCCCTGGTCGCCCAGGGCCGCCAGTACTTCTTTCTCGTAGGCCTCGGCCAGCGGTGCCAGTTCGGCCATCATCGCCCGGCCCCTGTCGGAGAGCGAAAGCTCTACCAGCCGCTTGTCTTCGGGATGGGGGCGCTTGGTGACATACCCGGCCGTCTCAAGCCGGGTCGCGGCGCGGCTGACCTTGGACTTGTCCATGTCCACCCGGGCGTGGATCTCGCGCACGCTGAGGGGTTTGTCGCTTTGCGCCAGGTGCGCCACCACCCGCCATTCCGGAATCGAGAGGCCGAAGCGCTGGTGGTAATTCTCGGAAAACTCCCGGCTCACCCGCGCGGCCAGAACGGCGAGTTGGTAGGGCAGGAAATTCTCCAGGTCGAACTGGCGCACCGGCGGCTCCGCAGATTGTTGCGGTTGCAATGAAGCCATGGAAGGCACCCGGGGGTCAAGCCGCCGGGCTTGACTTCGTTGCATTTGCAACGATAGGATCGCGCGCATCCGAACCGGAGATGGGAGGCCAAGATGAATCGACGTTCCGCCCCGCGCGAGATGATCCGCGCCGCGTCCCCCGCCGGGCCGCACGAAGGCTACATGCCCGGCTTCGGCAACGATTTCGAGACTGAGGCGCTTCCCGGCGCGCTTCCGCAGGGGCAGAACAGCCCGCAGAAGTGCAACTATGGTCTTTATGGCGAGCAGATGTCGGGCACGGCTTTCACCGCGCCCAGCCACCAGAACGAGCGCACCTGGTGCTATCGCATCCGGCCCTCGGTCAAGCACACCAGCCGGTTCCGCAAGATCGAGCTGCCCTATTGGAAGACCGCGCCCCATGTGAAGGAGGACGTGATCTCGCTAGGCCAGTACCGCTGGGATCCGGTGCCCCATTCGCAGGAAGACCTCACTTGGCTTTCCGGCATGCGCACCATGACCACGGCGGGCGACGTGAACACCCAGGTCGGCATGGCAAGCCATATCTACCTTGTCACCGCATCGATGGAGGATGCCTATTTCTTCTCGGCCGACAGCGAGCTTCTGGTGGTGCCGCAGGAGGGCAAGCTGCGCTTCTCCACCGAGCTTGGCATCATCGACCTGGAGCCGAAGGAAATCGCCATCATCCCGCGCGGCCTCGTCTACCGCGTCGAGGTGCTGGACGGCCCCTGCCGCGGCTTTGTCTGCGAGAATTACGGCCAGAAGTTCCAGCTTCCGGGGCGCGGCCCGATCGGGGCGAACTGCATGGCGAACCGCCGCGATTTCAAGACGCCGGTCGCAGCTTACGAGGACCGCGAGGTGCCTTCGACCCTGACGATCAAGTGGTGCGGCCAGTTCCACGAGACCGAGATCGGCCACAGCCCGCTGGACGTGGTGGCCTGGCACGGCAACTACGCGCCGGTGAAATACGACCTGAGAACCTATTGCCCGGTGGGGGCGATCCTCTTCGACCACCCCGACCCGTCGATCTTCACGGTGCTGACCGCGCCCTCGGGCGTGGAGGGGACGGCGAATATCGATTTCGTTCTGTTCCGCGAGCGCTGGATGGTGGCCGAGCATACCTTCCGCCCGCCCTGGTATCACAAGAACATCATGTCCGAGCTGATGGGCAACATCTACGGCCAGTATGACGCCAAGCCGCAGGGCTTCGTGCCGGGCGGCATGAGCCTGCACAACATGATGATGCCGCACGGGCCGGACCGGAATGCCTTCGAGGGGGCCTCGAACGCCGACCTCAAGGCCGAGAAGCTGGACAACACCATGGCCTTCATGTTCGAGACCCGCTTCCCGCAGCACCTGACCGAGTTCGCCGCCACCGAGGCGCCGCTGCAGGACGATTACATCGACTGCTGGAGCGACCTCGAGAAGAAGTTCGACGGCACCCCGGGGGTGAAGTGAGCGACATCGGCAACCGCCTCGTCCTGCTTGGCACCAAGGGCGGCCCGGCGATCCGTCCGGGCGGGCCGATGCCGACGGCCTCGCTGCTCGAGATGGGCGGGCGGCGGGTCGTCGTGGATTGCGGGCTGGGCGTCGCGAAAGGGCTGGTCGAGGCGGGCGTGAGCCTGCGCGAGCTGGACCTGATCGTCATCACCCACCTTCATTCGGATCACCTGCTGGACCTGGGGCCGCTTTTGCACACCGCCTGGACCACGGGGCTTGACCGACCGGTCACGGTGTGGGGCGTGCCCGGAACGCAGGACTATTGGGACGGGTTCCTTGCCTCCATGCGCTTCGACATCGACCTGCGCATCGCCGACGAGGGGCGCGTGGACCTGCGCGAGCTGGTGCGGATCGAGGAATACGGCGAAGGGCCGGTGACGATCGACAGGCTCAATGCTGCGACACTTCGGGTGCCGCACCCGCCTGTCCATGACTGTTTTGCCTGGCGGTTCGAGGCGGATGGGCGGTCGGTCACCTTCTCGGCCGATACCGCCTATCACCCGCCGCTGGCGGAGTTCGCGAAAGGCAGCGACGTTCTGGTGCACGAGGCGATGCTGGCACAGGGCATCGACCGGCTGGTGGAAAAAACCGGCGGCGGGGAAAAGCTGCGCGCGCATCTTTACGCCAGCCATACCGAGGCCGCCGACGTGGGCCGGATCGCCGCGGCGGCAGGGGTAGGGCGCCTAGTGCTGAACCACCTGGTGCCCGCCGATGATCCGGGGATCGGGGAGGCGGATTGGCTGAAGGCGGTCCGCGAGACATGGGACGGGCCGCTGACCGTGGGCCGGGACGGATTGGAGATTGGCTTGTGAAGATTGCGACGCTGGAGAACGGAACCCGGGACGGGCAGTTGCTGATCCTGTCCGAGGATGGGACGACCGGCCGGAAAGCGGCGGCGGGATCGCTGATCGCGGCGCTGGATGGGACCGGGTTCGACGCGACCGGTGAGGCGGAGGCCTTCGACGCCGCGCAATGTGCCTCGCCCTTGCCGCGGGCGGTGCAGTTCCTCGACGCTTCGGCTTACGTCAATCACGTGGAACTGGTGCGCAAGGCGCGCAAAGCCGAAATGCCCGAGCGGTTCTGGACCGATCCGCTGATGTACCAGGGGGCGTCCTATTTCAACGGGCCCACCGCGCCGATCCTGGGCGACCCGGCCTGGGGCATCGATTTCGAGGCCGAGATCGCGGTGATCACCGGGGATGTGTCCATGGGCGCCAGCCCCGAGGAGGCCGCCGGGGCGATCCGTTTCGTCATGCTGCTCAATGACATCAGCCTGCGCAACCTGATCCCGGACGAGTTGTCCAAGGGGTTCGGCTTCGTGCAGTCGAAACCGGTGAACTCCTGCGCGCCGCTGGCGGTGACGCCGGAGGCTCTGCCGGGCTGGGACGGGCGCAAGCTGAACGGCATATTCCGGATTGACCTGAACGGCGCGCCTTTCGGGCGGGTCGAGGCCGGGCAGGACATGACGTTCGATTTCGGCCAGCTCATCGCCCATGCGGCCAAGACCCGTCACCTGCCTGCGGGCACGGTGATCGGTTCGGGCACCGTGTCGAACAAGGACGCCGATGGCGGCCCGGGGCGTCCGGTGGCTGACGGAGGCCGGGGCTATGCCTGCATCGCCGAACAGCGCATGATCGAGACGATCCAGGATGGCGCGCCCAAGACGCCCTTCCTGCAGCCCGGCGACCGGGTGGAAATCTGGATGGAAGACGAGAACGGCCAGTCGATCTTCGGCAGGATCGACCAGACCGTGCAAGCAGTGGGAGACTGACATGGCGAAAGCCTTCGCAAGCCAGGGCGACCTGGAAGAGAAGAAGACCAGCTTCACCGAGATCGGCGAGGGGCTCTATGCCTTCACCGCCGAGGGGGACCCGAACTCCGGCGTCATCATCGGCGATGACAGCGTCATGGTGATCGAGGCGCAGGCCACGCCCGCGCTGGCGCGCAAGGTGATCGAGGAGATCCGCAAGGTCACCGACAAGCCGATCACCCATCTGGCGCTGACCCATTACCACGCGGTGCGTGTGCTGGGCGCCTCGGCCTTCGGGGCGGGGCAGGTGCTGATGTCGGAAAAGGCGCGCGCGATGGTGGTCGAACGCGGGCAGGAAGACTGGGACAGCGAGTTCGCCCGCTTCCCGCGCCTTTTTCAGGGGCACGAGGAAATCCCCGGCCTGACCTGGCCCACCACCACGTTCCATGGCCGGATGAGCGTCTACCTCGGCAACCGCCGGGTCGACCTGATGCAGCTGGGCCGCGCCCATACGGCCGGCGATATCGCGATCTACGTGCCGGACCAGAACGTGATGTTCACCGGCGATATCGTCGAATACAAATCCGCCTGCTATTGCGGTGATGGCCATTTCCACGACTGGCCCGGCACGCTGGAGGCGATCCGGGCTTGGGACCTCGACGCCATTGCCCCGGGGCGGGGCGATGCGCTGGTGGGCCAGGATATGGTCAATGCGGCCCTTGATTCGACGCGGGATTTCGTCACCTCGACCTACAAATCGGTGGCCAAGGTGGCGCTGGCGGGCGGATCGCTGAAGGAAGCGATGCAATCCTGCCGCAGTGTCTGCGATCCGAAGTTCGGTGACTACGCGATCTACGAACATTGTCTGCCGTTCAACGTGGCCCGTGCCTATGATGAGGCACGCGACATCGACACGCCGCGTATCTGGACCGCAGAGCGCGACCGCGAGATGTGGGAGGCTCTGCAAGACTGAGGAGACTGAGATGAAAAAGACCACCACTCTGCGCCTGACCCTGACCCTGATGGCCGCGACCCTGCTTTCGGCCTGCGGGGGCGTTCCGCTGATCCCCGGGATCTGAGGGCGCAAGACGGACCCCGGCGGCGCGATGCGCCGGGGTCTGCCCAGAGGCATTGGCCGCAAGGTGGTGGATCGCGGAAGCCCGATGCAGGGCGCTGCGATCAGACTTTCGACACCGCCGACTATGGAGCGCCCCGATGCCCTATGACTACACACCCTATCCCTATGTCGCCCCGCCGGGGCTGAGTGCGCCCGAGGCGCGCAAACCCGTGGTGATCGTGGGCGCCGGGCCGATCGGGCTGGCCATGGCGATCGAGCTGGCCAATCACGGCGTTCCCTCGGTGGTGCTGGATGACAACGATGTCGTCTCGGTGGGCAGTCGCGCAATCTGCTGGTCGAAACGCTCGATCGAGATCTTCGACCGGCTCGGCATTGGCGACCGGTCGATGGAGAAGGGTGTCACCTGGACGGTGGGCCGGACCTTCCATCGCGACAAGGAGGTCTTCAATTTCGACCTCCTGCCCGAGACCAGCTACAAGCGCCCGGCCTTCATCAATCTCCAGCAATATTACGTCGAGGAATACCTGATCGACCGCGCGCAGGAGATCGACCTGATCGACCTGCGGTTCAAGAACCGGGTCGCGGGCGTGACGCAGGACGTGAATGGCGCGCGGGTCCAGATCGATACCCCGGACGGGCGCTATGTGCTCGAGGCCGATTACGTGCTGGCCTGCGATGGGGCGAAATCCCCGGTACGCGACATGCTGGGCCTCGATTTCGAGGGGGTCGTTTTCGAGGAACGCTTCCTCATCGCCGATATCGAGATGGAGGGCGATTTTCCCTCGGAACGCTGGTTCTGGTTCGAGCCGCCGTTTCACACGGGACAATCGGCGCTGCTGCACAAGCAGCCCGACAATATCTACCGGATCGACCTGCAGCTTGGCTGGGAGGCCGACCCCGAGGAAGAACGCAAGCCCGAGAATGTCATTCCCCGTATCGAGAAGGTCGTGGGCCATTCGCAATTCCGGTTGGACTGGGTCAGCGTTTACACGTTCCAGTGTCGAAGGCTGGCGAAGTTCGTCCATGATCGGGTGATCTTCGTGGGCGACAGCGCCCATTTGGTCTCGCCTTTCGGGGCGCGTGGCGGCAATGGCGGGTTGCAGGACGTGGATGCGCTGGGCTGGCGGCTGGCTGCCGTGCTGCGGGGCAAGGCCAAGCCCGAGGTGCTGGAGCGTTTCGATCTCGAACGCCAGCATGGGGCAGACGAGAACATCCTGAATTCCTCGCGCGCCACCCGCTTCATGACCCCGGCGCCGGGGGCCGAGCGGATGTTCCGAGACGAGGTCTTGCGCCTGGCGGGGTCCTTGCCCTTCGCCCGGACGCTGGTGAATTCGGGGCGTCTGTCGGTGCCCTGCGTCTATCCGCTGGAAGGCCCGGACACCGAAGCGCTGCCCGCGATGTCGCGCCCCGGCTCGGTGGCGCCGGATGCGCCCTTGGGCGCGCGCTGGCTGATCGACCGGCTGGGCGGGCGGATGATCGTTCTGGCCATCGGCTGCGATATCGGCCCGGTGGATGGTGCCGAGGTGCTGCAGCTTGAGCCGACCCGGGAAATCCGCGCCCGCTACCTGGGCGAGGCCGATCACGCGATCTACCTGATCCGCCCCGACCAGGTGGTGGCGGGCCGCTGGACCATGCCCGACCCGGCCTGGGTTTCCGCAACGATCAAAGACATCTGGGAGGGCCGCGCATGAGCCTCGTGACCGATCCGAACCTGAGCGATGCGGATGGGTTCTATGCCGATCTTCTGGCCGCCCACCGGGAACTCAGTGAGGCCGAAAGTGCTGCGCTGAACGCGCGTCTTGTGCTGATCCTTGCCAATCACGTGGGGGATCGGGCGGTGCTGGCCGAGGCGCTGCGCCTTGCCCGGGTGGGCTGAGGTTATTCGGCCGCGTTGCTGACCGACATCAGGCGGTGGAACTTCTCGCCCTGCACGGCCACGTGTTCATGCAGCACCTTCGCGGCCTTTTCGCCGTCCCCGGCCTCCAGGGCTGCGACGATTGCATCGTGTTCGCTCATGGACTGTTCCAGCCGACCGCGAAACCGAAGCTGAACCCTCCGGAACGGGCGGAGCCGTTTGTGGAGTTTGGATGTCGTGTTCACCAGATAGGCGTTCTCGGTCGCGTTGTAGATGATGTCGTGGAAAGTCTCGTTGTCGCGGTAGTAGGCGTCGGCATCTCCGGCCTCGACCGATAGCCGGCATTTCTCGTTCGCCTCGCGGAGTTGCTCCAGCTGGCTGTCCCGGATCCGGCTGGCCGCGAGGCGCCCGCAGATGGCTTCAAGCTCGGCCATGACCTCGAACATGTTCAGCAGTTCACCCGGGCTGAGTTGATGCACGAAGACGCCACGGCGGGGACGTGACTCCACCAGACCTGCGCTGATCAGACGCTGAAACGCCTCTCGAATCGGTGTGCGGGACACGCCGAACATCTCGGCCAGGCGAATCTCGTCCAGACGCTCGCCATCGGCGAATTCGCCGGTGACGATCATCTGCTCAAGCGCCTCTGCGATCCTGTCTGCTCTTTTCAGTTCCATTGCGCACCAAAGGGTTGCAAGTGCATCATATGCACAATCTGTGGAATTGTATACAAGAACTCTACTCCCGGTGAAACGCTAGCATAGCTTCGGCCACATGCGAACCGCTTGAAATGTCCTGATTGCAGATTTGGGAGCGAAAGAATGACGGCAAACACCAAGGGCAGTACGTGTCAAATATCATGGTCCACCTCATTGCGGGCGGCAGGTGCGAACAGCCGTGACCCGATTGGCCGAGCCATGGTTTAGTGACCTGTCCGCTGACCCGTGGACTTGAACCCACATGCAATCCATGACATCGCCACACCGATGATTGACGCGCCGCAAGGATTGTCGATGTGAGCTTTCTGGCCGATCTTCTCTCGACCCTGCTGGAGCGCGGGCATTCCGGCGCGCAGGGCAAGCTCAGCTCCGCCTCGCTGCGCGAGCTGTGCGAGGCCCTGCTGGGCACGTCGGGGGAAGTGTCGGGCAGCGTTCTGGCGCGACAGGTGCTTGATCGCTACCGCTCGCAGGACGAATCCGGGCGCTGGTCGTTCTTCCGCCATCTGGCCGACGAACTTGACGTGGACCCCGACGCCATTGCCGCGGCCGCCGCGGCGGTGCGCGAGGACAACTCGCTGAAAGCCTATCGCGGGCTGATGGCGGTGACCGAGCCGCGCCGGCAGGAACTGATCCGCAGGCTCAACCAGGTGCCCGGCGCGACCGAGCAACTGGTGGCGATGCGCACCGACCTGCTGCGCTTCATCAAGGATACGCCGGACCTGGGCCGGATCGACTATGATTTCCGGCATCTCTTCGCAAGCTGGTTCAACCGCGGCTTCCTGGTGCTGCGCCCGATCAGTTGGCAGAGCCCGGCCAATATCCTGGAAAAGATCATCGCCTACGAGGCGGTTCACGCGATCACCAGCTGGGACGACCTGCGCCGCAGGCTCGAGCCGCAGGACCGGCGCTGCTTTGCCTTCTTTCACCCGGCCATGCCCGAAGAGCCGCTGATCTTCGTCGAGGTGGCGCTGACCAAGGGCGTGCCCGGCTCGGTCCAGAAGGTGCTGGCCGAGGAACGCGAGGAAATGTCCCCCGATCAGGCCGACACGGCGGTCTTCTACTCGATCTCGAACTGCCAGCCGGGGCTGGCGGGGATCTCGTTCGGCAACTCGCTGATCAAGCAGGTGGTGGCCGACCTGTCGCGGGAACTGCCGCAACTGCGCACCTTCGTCACCCTCTCGCCAATCCCGGGGTTCACGAAATGGATGCGCGCGCAGGGCATGGGCGAGGCGCTGATGGCCTCGGCCACGGAAGACGAGTACGAGACGCTGGCCAAGCGCAGTGACGAGGTGCGCGCGCTGGCCGCCCATTACCTGATCAACGCCAAGCGCGACAATGGCTCGCCCTATGACCCGGTGGCGCGGTTCCATCTGACCAACGGCGCGCTGGTTCATGACGTGCACGCGCTGGCCGACATCTCGCCCAACGGGTTGAAGCAAAGCTGCGGGGCGATGGTGAATTATCTCTACGACATCGCGAAGGTCGAGGCGAACCACGAGGCGATGGCGACCGACAACAGGGTCATCGCTTCGCGCGGGGTCGAGGCGCTGGCAAAGGCTGCGCAACTTCCGCAGCCCAAGAAAAAGGAACACTGAGACATGACAAACCCACTCTATGACACGCTGTTCGGCCGCCACGCGGGCAAGGACACGCCGTTCCTGATCCTGAACGATGGCACTACCGTCACCCATGCCCAGTTCCTGGCCCGCGCCGCGCAGTTCGCGGGTGAGATCACCGCGCTGGGCCTTCAGCCCGGCGACCGGCTCGCCGCGCAGATCGGAAAGTCGCCCGATGCGCTGGCCGTCTATGCCGCTTGCGCCCAGGCGGGCGTGGTGTTCCTGCCGCTCAACACCGGCTACAAGCCGGCCGAGATTGCCTATTTCGTCGAGAACAGTGGCGCGAAGCTGTTCCTTTGCGACCCGGCTTCCGAGGCCGCGATGACCCCGGTGGCCGAGGCTGCGGGCACCACCTTGCGCACGCTTGGCTCTGAGGGCGACGGCAGCTTTGCCGAGGCCGCGTCGGCCCGACCGGAGAGCTTCCAGACCGTGGATCGCGACGGGGATGACCTTGCGGCCTTTCTCTATACCTCGGGCACCACGGGCCGCTCCAAGGGGGCGATGCTGACGCAGGAGAACCTGCTGTCGAACGCGCGCACGCTGATCGACTACTGGCGCTTCACCGACAAGGACGTGCTGCTGCACGCACTCCCGATCTTCCACACGCACGGGCTTTTCGTGGCCACCAACGTCATGCTGATGACAAGCGGGTCGATGATCTTCCTGCCGAAGTTCGACCCTGACGTGATGATCAACTGGATGCCCAAGGCCACATCGATGATGGGTGTACCGACCTTCTACACGCGGCTTCTGGATGACGCGCGTTTCACCCGGGACCTCACCGCGCATATGCGGCTCTTCGTGTCGGGCTCTGCGCCGCTTCTGGCCGAGACGCATCGCCAGTTCGAGGAACGCACCGGGCACCGCATTCTTGAGCGTTACGGCATGACCGAAACCAACATGAACACCTCGAACCCCTATGACGGGGACCGCCGGGCCGGGACCGTGGGCTTCCCGCTGCCGGGGGTGGAGCTGAAGATCACCGACCCGGCCACCGGCGATGAGCTGCCCCAGGGCGAGATCGGCCAGATCGAGGTGCGCGGCCCGAACGTCTTCAAGGGCTACTGGCAGATGCCGGAAAAGACCAAGGAGGAGTTGCGCGAGGACGGGTTCTTCATCACCGGTGACCTCGGGTTGATCGATGACAAGGGCTACGTGCAGATCGTCGGGCGCAACAAGGACCTGATCATCTCGGGTGGCTACAACGTCTATCCGAAGGAAATCGAGCAGGTGCTGGACGACCAGCCCGGCGTTCTGGAAAGCGCGGTGATCGGCGTGCCGCATCCCGATTTCGGCGAGGGCGTGATCGGGGTCATCGTGCCCGAGAAGGGCGAGAGCCCGGACCTCGACCAGATCCGTGCCGCGCTGGGCGAGGCGTTGGCCAAGTACAAGCAACCGAAGACTCTGGTGCTGGTGGACGAACTGCCGCGCAACACCATGGGCAAGGTGCAGAAGAACATCCTGCGCGACGATTACGCCCAGAGCTTCGCCAAGGCCGGCTGACCCGGCGGGGCGGCAGGGAATTGCCGCCCGCCGTTTGCCAGTAGCGCGCGGCCCGCGGCCCGTGCATATAATCGCTCCAAAAGCAGAGGCGCACCCGCGGGGGCAGGGCGCGCATTACCGGAGGAGCGGTGATGTCGGAAGAGCAGGGCAAGAAAATCCTCGTGGGCGAACAGCCCGGGGGCGCCGAGGAAAACGTCAACAATATCGTCGAGGTCGCCAAGACCTTCGGCGTCAGCCCGTTCAAGCAGTTGTGGGACATCTTCCGCCTGCGCCGGTCGCCCACCTATCTGACCGACCGGGATTACTACAGCTACCTGCTGTTCCGCCCCGAGCTGTCCATCGAGGAAAAGCGCCAGTTTGTCGGTGTCCGCTCCAGCTTCAACCTGAACGTCAAGCTCTCGCCGCCGGACCTGACGCAGATGCGCGGGTTCCTGGGCGACAAGGTGACCTTCCTTGCGCTCATGCGGCACCTGGGCTTCGGTGCGGCGGAGACGCAGGCGCTGGTCTCGAACGACCGGATCCTCGGCAACATGCCGGTGCTGCGCAGTGTCGAAGATATCGTCGCCTTCCTTGAAAACGATGCGCGCTATCCGCTCTTCGGCAAGCCAGTGATCGGCTACCAGGCGGTGGGCACCGTGGGGATCAAGGGCAAGGGCGGCGTGCGCGGCACGCTGGAGCTGATCAACGGCGAGACTGCCCAGATCACCCGAATGGCCGAGGAGATCATGGAAAGCTTCTCTGAAGGCTACATGCTGCAAAGCCTTGTCCCGCAGCACCCGGACATCTCGGAATACGCCGGGATGGCCGTGGGCACGGTGCGCGTCGTCACGGTGATCGAGGACAAGTTCCCGCAGGTGCTCTACGCGGTGTGGAAGATCCCCTCGCGCACGGCCATGTCCGACAATTTCTGGCAGAAGGGCAGCATGCTCTGCGCGGTGGATGAAAAGACCGGCACGGTGCTGTCCTGCCGCTATGGCAAGGGCGTGGGCCAGAAGCTGATCGAGGATCACCCCGAGACCGGCAAGCGCATCGTCGGCTTCAAGCTGCCCCATTGGGACAAGGTCTGCGAACTGGCGACCTCGGTCCACGGGATCTACCCGGTCAACGGCTGCCTGGGTTGGGATATCGCGATCGGCCCCGATGGGCCGGAGATCGTGGAGTGCAACGAGAATACCGGCCACGACTTCTACCAGATGGCCACCGGGCGCGGACCGCTGAACGAGGATCTGATGCCGCATTTCGAGCGCGTCATCGCGCGCAGCAAGCGGCTGGAACAGGCCCTGCTCGACAAGCGCAAGAAGATCGCCGCCAAGGCCTGAGGCGACCCGGCAGGCCCAAGGGCCCGCCGGGTTCGGTTCTTTTAGGCGACTTCGAATTCCAGCGGGCGGACCTGCTTGAAGAGGCCCGTCGCCTTCAGCGCGTCCAGCACCTTTGCGGACGGCAGGTCGTCGAGGTAGAGCAACGCAATGGCGTTCTTGCCCCGTTCAGACCGGCCCAGGGTGAAGTTGGCGATGTTCACGCCATTCTCGCCCAGGGTGCGGCCCAGCGTGCCGATGATGCCCGGCACGTCCTCGTTGGTGGTGTAGAGCATGTGCTCGCCGACCTCGGCGTCGATGGTGATGCCCTTGATCTGGATGAAGCGTGGCTTGCCGTCGCTGAAGACGGTGCCCGCGATTGAGCGTTCGCGCTTGTCGGTCACCACGGTCATCTTCACATAGGCGTCGAAGACACCGGACTTCTCCTGCGTTGTGGTCGAGACGTTCACGCCGCGATCCTTGGCGATCACCGGGGCCGAGACCATGTTCACGTCGGGGTTCGTGGCCTTCATCACGCCCGCGATTGCCGCCGCGTTCAGCGCCGCGGTGTTCATCTGCGCCACCGAGCCGTTGTAGAGCAGGTTGATCGCGGTGATCGGCTCGTCGGTCATCTGGCCCACGAAGGCGCCCAAGTGCTGCGCGAGCTTGACCCACGGCCCCATGACGGCGGCCTCCTCGGCGGTGACCGACGGCATGTTGAGCGCGTTTTCCACCGCGCCGGTCAGCAGGTAGTTCGACATCTGCTCGGCCACCTGCAGGGCGACGTTTTCCTGCGCTTCGTTGGTCGAGGCACCAAGGTGCGGCGTCACAACCACGTTGGGCAGGTTGAAGAGCGGGCTGTCGGTGGCGGGCTCGGTCGCGAACACGTCGAAGGCGGCACCCGCCACGTGGCCAGCTTTCAGCGCCTCGGCCAGGGCGGCCTCGTCCACCAGCCCGCCGCGGGCGCAGTTGATGATCCGCACGCCCTTCTTGGTCTTGGCGAGGTTTTCCTTCGACAGAATGTTGCGGGTCTTGTCGGTCAGCGGAACGTGGAGCGTGATGAAATCGGCGCGCTCCAGCAGCTCGTCCAGTTCCACCTTGGTCACGCCAAGCTGCTTGGCGCGATCCTCGCTCAGGAACGGGTCATAGGCCACGACCTTCATGTGCAGGCCCACGGCGCGGTCGCAGACGATCCCGCCAATGTTGCCGGCGCCGATCACGCCCAGCGTCTTGTTGTAAAGTTCCACGCCCATGAAGCGCGACTTCTCCCACTTGCCCGCGTGGGTCGAGGCGTTGGCCTCGGGGATCTGGCGGGCCACGGCGAACATCATCGCGATCGCGTGTTCGGCGGTGGTGATCGAGTTGCCGAACGGCGTGTTCATCACGATCACGCCCTTCTTCGAGGCGGCGGGGATATCCACGTTGTCGACGCCGATCCCGGCGCGGCCGATCACCTTGAGGTTCTTGGCGGCGGCCAGCACCTTTTCGCTGACCTTGGTGGCCGAGCGGATCGCGAGGCCGTCATAATCGCCGATCACCTCGAGCAGCTTGTCCTTGTCCTTGCCGATCGAGGGGTCGAAGGTCACGTCAATGCCGCGATCCTTGAAGATCTGCACGGCGGTTTCGCTCAGCTTGTCGGATACGAGTACCTTGGGGGCCATCTTGGCTTTCCTTCCAAAAAGTCCGACGGAATTCCGAGGGAATTCCGATAAAATTCAGATTTGGGTTCTGCGGGCTCAGGCGGCTTGCGTCTGGGCGGCGATCTCGGCCTCGAAGGCCCATTCCAGCCAGGGCATCAGCGCCTCGAGATCGGCGGTTTCCACCGTCCCGCCGCACCAGATGCGCAGACCCGCCGGCGCGTCGCGATAGGCGCCGATGTCATAGGCCACGCCTTCCTTTTCCAGCCGCTTGGCCACGGCTTTCGCGAAGGCGGCGCCATCGGCGATGCGCGCGTCGGTGAACTTCAGGCAGACGCTGGTGTTCGACCGCGTGGCCGGGTCCTCGGCCAGGTTGTCGATCCAGTCATGCGTCTCGCAGAACTTTGAAATCACTTGGGAATTGGCGTCGGCCCGGGCGATCAGGCCCTTCAGGCCGCCGACCTCTTCGGCCCAGTCCAGCGCGCGGAGGTAATCCTCCACCGCCAGCATCGACGGGGTGTTGATGGTCTCGCCGCGGAAGATGCCCTCGATCAGCTTGCCGCCCTTGGTCAGGCGGAAAATCTTCGGCATCGGCCAGGCCGGGGTATAGCTTTCCAGCCGTTCGACCGCGCGGGGGCTGAGGATCAGCATGCCATGCGCCGCCTCGCCGCCCAGCACCTTCTGCCAGGAGAAGGTCACCACGTCGAGCTTGTCCCACGGCAGGTCCTGCGCAAAGGCCGCGCTGGTCGCGTCGCAGATGGTAAGCCCTTGACGATTATCGGGAATCGCGTCGCCCGAGGGGACGCGCACGCCGCTGGTGGTGCCGTTCCAGGTGAAGACAACGTCCTTGTCGAAATCGACGTCCGCAAGGTCCACGATCTGCCCGTAGTCAGCCTGCCGAACGGTGGCGTCGAGCTTGAGTTGTTTGACCACATCGGTCACCCAGCCCGCGCCGAAGCTTTCCCAGGCGAGCATCTCAACCGGGCGCGCACCCAGCAGCGACCACATGGCCATCTCGACCGCGCCGGTATCCGAGGCGGGTACGATACCGATGCGGTAATCGTCGGGAACGCCGAGGATCGCGCGGGTGCGGTCGATCGCCTCGGCCAGCTTCGCCTTGCCAATGGCAGCACGGTGCGAGCGGCCCAAAGGCGCATCGGCGAGCTTGTCCAGCGAGAATGCGGGGGGTTTGGCACAGGGGCCAGAAGAAAAACGCGGATTGGCCGGCCGCGCGGCCGGGGTCTTGGGTTCGGTCATGGTATCCTTCCAGATAATCGCCCCTCGTTGGGGAGGGGTGTCCCACGAACGGGGATACGGGGGGACACGGCCTTTCACAAGCGCCAAAACGCCGCTATATCGCCGCCTCGACACGTAATCCTGCCTCCAGCGTTCACGATCGGAAACTTCCATGCATGTCGTCACCCTGCTTGCCGCTCCTGAAAAGGCCAATCTCGACCCGGCCCTGATCGAGAGCCTGAGAAACGCCTGGGGCGGCGGCGACGCGGTCTGGCTCGCCCCGGACGAGGCGGCGGAATTCGCGGTGGAGGCCGCACCGGAAAACCTCTGGGACGTGTGGAAAGATCTGCAAGGCATGGGCGTGGACCTGGTGCTTCAGCCCGCCGAAGGGCGCCGCAAGCGGATGCTGATCGCCGACATGGACAGCACCATGATCCAGCAGGAATGCATCGACGAACTGGCCGACGAGGCCGGGGTCGGCCCGCGCGTGGCCGATATCACCGCCCGCGCCATGAACGGCGAGTTGGATTTCGAGGGCGCGCTGAAGGAACGGGTCGGGCTGCTGGAAGGGCTGGATGCCTCGGTGATCGACAAGGTTCTGCGTGAGCGGATTACCTTCATGCCCGGCGGTCGCGCGTTGCTATCGACGATGAAGGCCGATGGCGCGCATTGCCTGCTGGTCTCGGGCGGGTTCACCGCCTTTGCCGAGCGCGTGGCGGCGGAGCTTGGCTTCGACGAGGCGCGGGCCAACACGCTGCTGATCGAGGATGGCAAGCTTACGGGCCGGGTGGCCGAGCCGATCCTGGGACGCGATGCCAAGGTGGCCGCCTTGCGCGAGGTGTCGGCAGGCCTTGGACTGACATTGCCCGAGGTCATGGCCGTGGGCGATGGCGCCAACGACCTTGGCATGCTGGGGCTGGCCGGGGCAGGGGTTGCCCTGCACGCCAAGCCCACGGTCGCCGCGCAATGCGATATCCGCATCAACCATGGCGACCTGAGTGCGCTGCTGTATCTACAGGGCTATGCCAAGGCCGATTTCATCGGCTGATCGTCAGACGAACTCCCCTGCCGGACGGATGAAGCCGGTGGTGGTACCGCGCCAGTTCACGATCGGCGGTTCGCGGAATTTCTTCGCAGCCGGGTGGTTCGGGTCCAGCACGCCAAGCCGCACCAAGAGCGAGGTAATCGCGCATTCCGACCCGCGCGGTGAGCCGTCCACGATCTTGAGCGCGATGCCCAGTTTCTTTTCCGGGATGATGGCGGTGAAGACCGCCTCGGCCCCGGTCTTGATCGTGACCCGGCCCTCCATGGCGCGCATCAGCTCCGTGCAGGCGCGGCCTTCGCCCGCCACAAGTTCGGGATAGGTGCGCATGCAGCGGGCGAGCCGCGCGGCGGCGCGTTGGCGGACCGAGGGGCCATCCTCGTCGGCGGCGGCGAACAACGCCATGGCGCGCGCGATGCCGTGCAGCGAAGAGGCGAAATTCGGGGCCGAGCAGCCGTCGATCCCGTAGCCGGGCGAGGTCTGGCCGGTCATGGTCTCGAAGGCTTCTTTCACCGCGACCTGCACCGGGTGGTCGATGTCCACGTATTCCGGACCCGCGCCCAGGTGCTTAGTCAGCGTCAGGAAGCCGGTGTGCTTGCCCGAACAGTTGTTGTGGCACTGGCAGGGTTTTTCATCGGCGCGTATCATGGCGTGGCGCGTCCTGGTGTCGGTGGGCGGTTGCGCGCCGCAGCGCAGGTCGTCATCCGTCAGCCCGATATCGGCCAGCCAGCTTTTCACCCGATCCGTATGGATCGGCGCCCCGCCGTGAGAGGCGCAGGCCAGGCCGATCTGTTCGTCGGTCAACCCGGCGGCCTCGGCCGCGCCGCTTTCGATCAGTGGCAGGCCCTGGATCATCTTGATGCTCGAGCGCGGCAGGATCACCGCCTCGGGGTCGCCCCAGGCCTCGACGATCTCGCCGCTGGCGTCGCAGATGACCGCGTGGCCCCGGTGGATCGATTCAAGGAATTCTCCGCGCCAGACCTCGGCCATGGGAACGGGTTGCGTCATGCCTGTTTTTCCTTCTTGTCGCAGCGAAATCTTGCCATGCGGGCTTTCCCCGCGCTTCAATTTCACGTTAGACTGGCGCCGCAGTATTGAAAATGGGCCGCGTTCGGCAAATGGTCCCGGCAGAGGATCGGAACGCCCCCCTAAAGAGGCAGAGACAGCTGGAGGCTGTGACAGAGATGAAACCCATTCTTGCAGGACTGGCTTTGGCTGGCGCCTTGGCCGTGACTTCCGTTTTTCCAGCCGCCGCGCAGGAGACCTCGACCAATCGCGTCGCCGCCGAGACCGATTGGAGCGTCTTCGTCGAAAGCGATCCGACCGAGTGCTGGAGCGTTTCGGCGCCGAAGGAGACCGTGAACACCCGCGATGGCCGCGTGGTCGAGGTGCGGCGCGGCGATATCCTTCTGTTCATCGTCTACCGCCCCGGATCCGGAGCGATGGGTGAGGTGACCTTCACCGGCGGCTATCCCTTCGCGCCCAATTCCACGGTCAATGTCGACATCGGCGGCACGACCTTCGAGATGTTCACCGATGGCGAATGGGCCTGGGCCGCGTCGGACGGGGATGACACGAAGATGATCACCGCCATGAAGCGCGGGGCCGAGGCGGTGCTGACGGCGCGCTCGGCGCGCGGGACGCAGACCAAGGATACCTTCTCGCTGCTGGGCTTCACGGCGGCGCTGGAAGAAGCCGAGAAGCGCTGCGGCAGCTGAGTTGCGCCTGGTGCAAGGCTGATCGCCCCGCCGGGTTCGGCGGGGCATTTTCTTTGGCAAATCCCGCGCGAATCCCATATAAGGCGCAGCCAACCCACCAAGAGGATGCTTCCGATGACGGCCACCGCGCCCATCACCCAGGACGTGCTGACGATCCCCCGCAAGCTGCCGGAGGGGCAGGTGAACATCGTCGGCCTGACCCGTGACCAGCTTCGCGCGGCCTTGATCGAGATCGGCACGCCCGAGAAGCAGGCCAAGATGCGGGTGAACCAGATCTGGCAGTGGCTCTATCACTGGGGCGTGCGCGACTTTGCCGAGATGACGAACCTGGCCAAGGACTACCGTGCCAAGCTGGCCGAGCATTTCGAGATCGCCGTGCCCGAGGTCGTCTCGCGCGACGTCTCGGCGGATGGTACCCGGAAATACCTGGTGCGGATCGCTGGCGGCCACGAGGTGGAAACCGTCTACATCCCCGAAACCGATCGTGGCACGCTCTGCATTTCCAGCCAGGTGGGCTGCACGCTCACCTGTTCCTTCTGCCACACCGGCACCCAGAAGCTGGTGCGCAACCTGACCGCCGGTGAGATCGTCGGCCAGATCATGCTGGCGCGTGACGACCTCGACGAATGGCCGGAGCCCGGCGTGGGCACCGGCGAGGCCGGTCCGCGGCTTCTGTCGAATATCGTGCTGATGGGCATGGGCGAGCCGCTCTATAACTTCGACGCGGTGCGCGACGCGATGAAGATCGCCATGGATGGCGAGGGGATCGCCCTCTCGCGCCGCCGGATCACGCTTTCGACAAGCGGTGTCGTTCCCGAGATCGCCCGCGCGGCCGAGGAAATCGGCTGCCTGCTGGCGGTCAGCTTCCACGCCACCACCGACGAGGTGCGCGACAAGCTGGTGCCGATCAACAAGAAGTGGAACATCGAGACGCTTCTGGCGGCCCTGCGTGACTATCCGCGCCTGTCAAACTCGGAACGGATCACCTTCGAATACGTGATGCTCAAGGACGTGAACGACAGCGACGCCGATGCGCGGCGGCTGGTCAAGCTGATCCAGGGCATCCCCGCCAAGATCAACCTCATCCCCTTCAACGAATGGCCCGGCGCGCCCTACCAGCGCTCGGACTGGGAGCGGATCGAGGCCTTCGCCGACATCGTCTACAAGGCAGGCTACGCCTCGCCGATCCGCACCCCGCGCGGCGAGGACATCATGGCCGCCTGCGGCCAGCTCAAGTCCGCCACCGAACGCGCCCGCAAGAGCCGCGCCCAGATCGCCGCCGAAACGGGTCAGAGCTGACCGGTCCGGTTGTTCCGATCAGGCGGCAAAGGATGACGCAAGCCCCGCTCCCCCCGCTGCCGCGGCCACTGACTGCCGTTGGCGAACCGCGCCGAACCGGCGTCGAGATTGAGCTGGGCGGCCTGGCGGAAGAACAGGTCGCGCGCCTGGCCGCAACGCACCTTGGCGGCCAAGCCCGCCGTGCCACCGGTGAAGATTGGGAGGTCACCGGCACCCGCATTGGCGCTCTGAAGGTCTACCTGGACATCTTCCTGCGCAAACATGCCGATGGCGCGCTCAAGACCCTCGGGCTGAAGATCGGGCGCGAGGTCATCCCGGTGGAGATCGTGACCGATCCGTTGAACCTGGAAGAGCTTCGAGTTCTTTCGCAGTTTATCGAGAGGCTTCGGAAAGAAGGGGCGGAGGGCACGAGCGCCTCGGTCCTCTATGGTTTCGGGCTGCACCTGAACCCCGAGATCGCCGGGACGGCGGATGCCGACATCGTGCGCCCGCTGCTGGCCTTCGCGCTGATCGAGGAATGGATGCACGAGACCTGGCCCATCGAACGCACGCGCGAACTGCTGCCCTTCACGGCACCCTACCCGCGGAAACTCGTGGCCGAGCTTGTCCGGCTCGGGCCGGATGCGCCGCTTGCTGAAGTGATCGCGGCTTATCGTGCGCAGACGCTGTCGCGCAATCACGGGCTCGACATGCTGCCGGTCTTCACCCATTTGCGGCCCGACCTGATCGCCCCGGACGAGGGCACCGGCGGGACGATCCATCCGCGCCCGGCGTTCCACTTCCGCCTGCCTGATTGCCGGATCGACGATCCGGACTGGTCGCTCGGCGCGGAATGGCGGCGCTGGTGGCTGGTGGAGGCCATCACCGAGCGGCCCGAATTGCTGGAGACGGTGCGTCAGGGATGGACCGAGTCCAAGGCTGGGCTCCACCTTCTGGGCGATGACTGGGTTGCGCGCTGTGACGCGATCCTGAAACGGGCGGGTCTTGTATGAGGCCGCTGATCGGCATCTCCACCTCGCGCCGCACCGGCTGGCGGGTCTATCCGTTCATCGCCTTCGGGGTTTGGCTCGCGGGTGGCCGTTCGGTGCGCTGGGATTCCAGGCGCGAGGCCGAGGTCGCCCATGTGGACGGGGTGATCGTGGGCGGCGGCGATGACATCTCGCCCGATCTCTACGGTGGCGATCTGGCGGTAAGTGCGGTTCTGGACCCGGCGCGCGACGCGCTGGAGCATGCGCTGGTCGAGCAGGCGATGGGGCAGGGCAAGCCGGTGCTGGGGATCTGCCGCGGCGCACAGATGCTGAACGTGGCGCTGGGCGGCACCTTGCACCAGGATGCCTATACCCACTACCGCGCCGAGCGGCGGGTCACCGTGCTGCCGCGCAAGGATGTGCATGTGGAGCCCGGAACCCGACTCGCCGACCTGGCCGGAACCGGCCCGATGCGCGTCAACGCCCTGCATTCCCAGGCGGTGGACCGGCTGGGCGAGGGGCTGCGGATCGCGGCCTATGATAGTTGGGGAATGGTGCAGGCGATCGAGCGGGTCGAAGAACCCTTTGCCCTGGGCGTGCAATGGCACCCGGAATACCTGACCTATACCCGACGCCAGCGGGCGCTTTACGCCGCGCTGGTCGGCGCGGCCCGCGCCGGGATTCTGTGCCGCGATCAATTGCCTGCCGTGGAAGAGGCAGCGCGCTGACGCGCTACCGGCCCGGGATCTCGGTCCGGCGGGTTGCGGTCCAGCCGTCGATGATCTCCACTGCTTCTTCGGCCGTGGAGACGTAGCGGAACAATTCCAGGTCCTCTTCGGCGATGGTGCCGGCTTCGGCCAAAGCCTCCCAGTTGATGATCTTCTCCCAGAACTCCTTGCCGAACAGCAGGATCGGGACCTGTTTCATCCGGCCTGTCTGGATCAGGGTCAGGGTCTCGAACAGCTCGTCTAGGGTGCCGAACCCGCCGGGGAAGACCACCACCGCCCGGGCGCGCAGCAGGAAATGCATCTTGCGGATGCCGAAATAGTGGAAGTTGAAGCACAGGTCCGGCGTGATGTACTCGTTGGGTGCCTGCTCGTGGGGCAGCACGATATTGAGCCCGATCGAGACGCCGCCCGCCTCGGCCGCGCCACGATTGCCGGCCTCCATCACGCCGGGACCGCCGCCTGTCACGATCACGTTCTGGCGACGGCCCTCGGTGCCGTTGCGTTCGGTCATCATGTGGGCAAAGCGGCGAGCCTCTTCGTAATAATCGGCAAGTTCTGCTAACGTTTTGGTCCGGGCGGTCTCGCGCCGGGCGGGGTCGGGAATGCGTGCGCCGCCAAACAGCACCACGGTCGATTCCACCCCGTATTCCGCCAACAGCAGCTCAGGCTTTAGCAGTTCAAGCTGCAGCCGGACCGGACGCAATTCATCCCGCGACAGGAACTCCGGATCGTCGAAGGCCAGTTTGTAGGCCTCGGACCGCGCCTGCGGCGTATCGGGCAGAACCCGCGTTGATTCGATGTCCGCCTGTGCATCGCGGAACGGGCATGAGCTGTCGTCTTTCATCTTGGTCCCTTCGCAGCCTGTGATTGCGCCCCTTGCGTTCGTTGACTATAGCCCTCGGCCAACACTTGAACAGAAGGATTGGAGAGCCCGATGCCCAACGCCCAGCTCGAAGCCGCCATCGAAGCCGCCTGGGAAGCGCGCGACACCATCACCCCCGCCACCACCGGCGAGGCACGCGAGGCGATTGAAGACACGCTGAACGCGCTCGATTCCGGCTCGCTCCGCGTGGCCGAGCGCCGCGACAACGGCGACTGGCACGTCAACCAGTGGGCCAAGAAGGCGGTGCTGCTGGGCTTCCGCATCAAGGACATGGAACAGCAGTCGGGCGGCCCGCAGGGCAGCGGCTGGTGGGACAAGGTCGACAGCAAGTTCAAGGGCTGGAGCGATCAGGACTGGAAAGCCGCCGGCTTCCGCGCCGTGCCGAACTGCGTGGTGCGCAAATCGGCATATATTGCGCCGGGCGTGGTGCTGATGCCCTCCTTCGTGAACCTCGGCGCCTATGTGGACGAGGGCACGATGGTCGACACCTGGG
>JABURR010000066.1 GCA_014762635.1 Paracoccaceae bacterium | reverse complement strand
TATTTCTGCGACAGCGGCGGGCGGGTGGTCACCGAGATGTCGGTGGCGCGCATGGCCGAGGATCGGTTCATCCTGATCACCGCTGCCACCGCGCAATGGCACGATTTCGACTGGCTCTCGGCGCATCTGCCCAAAGGCCTGACCCTCACCGACATCTCGGCCGAGTGGAGCTGCCAGATCCTCACCGGGCCCCGCGCCCGCGAGGTGCTGGCGCCGGTCGCCGAGGCCGATCTGACTCTTCCGTGGCTCAGCCACCAGGAGGCAACCATCGCCGGACACCCGTGCTGGCTGGTCCGGGTTTCCTATGCGGGTGAGTTGGGATGGGAAATCCACAGCCGCCTTGCCGACACGCCCGCAATCTTCGACGCGGTTCAGGCGGCAGGGGCACCGCTGGGGCTGAAACCCTTCGGGATGTACGCGCTTGACCGGTTGCGGCTCGAGAAGGGCTATCGTGCGTGGAAAGGGGATCTTTCGACCGATTACACCGTGCTGGAAAGCGGGCTCGGCCGGTTCGTCAAGCTCGACAAACCGGGCGGCTTCCTTGGTCGTGATGCGCTGGCCGCCGAGGCCGCCGCCGGGCCGAAACGCCGGTTCGCAACCCTGGTGCTGGAGGATTGCCCGCGCGATGCGCCTTCGATGGCGCCAGTCAGCCGAGACGGTACGGTGGTGGGCGAGGTGACTTCCTGCGGGTTCGGCTACCGGGTCGGACGGTTGATCGCCCTCGCGGTCCTGCGCGCCGATTGCGCAGAACCGGGGACCATTCTGTCGGTAGAAATACACGGCCAGCCCGTCACCGCCATGGTCCAGGACGACGCGCCGCTTTGGGATCCCGGAAACGCCCGCATCCGCGCTTGAGCCCCCCGTAAACCCCAAGGCAGAGCCCCCGATGAACTCCCAAGACAGTTCGATGAAATACCTCGACAGCAACCCGCCCCGGCTGTCCCAATCCGAGGACATCGCCTGCCTTGACACACTTTTCGGCAAGACCGGCACCGCCCGCGATCTTTACAGCGACCGCGACCAGAACTTCCTGATCGGGCTCGAGGACGAGAGCAAGACCGATCAGGCGCTTACTCCTAAACCGGACCACTCAGGTGGGGCTGATCAACCCGAAATTTGGAAACGGACGTTATCCGGAAAATTGACTTGATAGGCCGTGACGCTCGTGGGGTGGAGCTATCGGCGTCCAAAAGGCCATTCGTCCCAATGGTTTGGATCTCTGGGGGCTTCTTGAAAGAATAGAGGGAGAACGGTGAGCCCACTCGTTTCTCTGGCAATATCATCCTGAGAGCAACACTAGGTGTTTGATCCCACGGTTTGATGGTGCGATCCGTTCAATGGAATGGGAGGAAGCACTATGGGACAAGTTCGTCACGGGAGCGCCACGACTTGTCTAAAAGCACGTCACTCAGACAGGACCAACGAAAGACATTCGAATCCCGGCACTTGCTTCTTCGCAAATTCGCCGCACAATCAAACCAACCAGACGCGCGAGATACTCTTTTGAATCGCGCCATCGCTCGCCAAACCCCGACGACGGAAATTCCTTGGCCATCCCATTGATACCCTGAAACGCTCCAAGACCTAATGCGCAAGACAACTGACCGACCGAAGGCTGTTCATTTTTCACCGAAATCGGTGGCGGCGCTGCTCTTGTCCACGGCGCTTGCGGCCTGCAACCACGATGACCCCAGTGGAACGCCCGGCGCGCCACCACCAAGCGACAGCTCGATCCTGAGCAGTTTCTTCGTGGAGAGTTTCGCCGAATTCGACGATGCGGCGCGGCAACTCATCGAGCAGAACCAGCGATATCTGTTGCAGGAGGGCTCGTGGTTCTTCGACAACAATGGCAACGGGCAATTCGACCCGGCGACCGAACAGACATACAACACCTCCCCCCTGCAAAGCTCGGGTGTATACTATGCCCATGCTGCTGGCCTTACGGGCAACGGGCAAATCATCGCCATTACCGACAACGGCTTCCTGAGTGGTCACGAAGCCTTTGCCGGAAAGACGATCAACGAGGCTGGTTCTCTTGCCACCGAGGATCACGGAACGCTTGTCGCTTCTGTCGCGGCCGGCGACTCGGCCACAATGATCGGCATGGCGCCCGGAGCTGATCTTGTCTTCGGAAGTTTTGCCACATTCGAGAGCCTTGCCGAGGCGACCCGTCTCGCGGAACAGCTCGGTGCAGTGGCGCAAAACAACTCTTGGGGCTTCGTTGATACACCCGTTGGCCAAAACAGCTACAACTTTATTTTCTCAAGCTCGGCGGGCCAGGATTACCTTCTCTCTCTCAGGAATTACGCCGAGATCGGCGTGGTCATTTTTTCGATCAGCAATGAGCCTGGCGATACCCAAGCGAGCCTGATGCCGGCCTTGCCGATCTTGGAACCCGGGCTTGAGCCCGGCTGGCTTGCTGTCATCAACGGGGATGCCGACATGGTCGGCGACGACGTCGTCGCGGCACGGCGGCTCTCGGCGGCCTGCTTAGAGGCGGCGGCCTGGTGCCTGGCTGCAGAAGGCAGTTGGATCGGGGCTACCGCAACCGCGGTCGACAGCTACGAATTTTCAACCGGAACGTCCTTTGCCGCGCCCATGGTGGCTGGGGCCATGGCGATTCTCGCCGAAGCCTTTCCAAACCTGTCGCCGCACGACCTGCGTATCCGGCTCCTCGCCTCGGCGGACAATGAGTTCGACGGTTTCAACGCAACCGGCACGGTCGAACTGGTCGAAGGCTTCTTCCACGCCATCAGCGAGGAATGGGGACACGGATTCCTTGACGTGAAGGCCGCGCTTCTGCCCATCGGCACGACCACGGCGACTCTTGGAGACGGCACGATCTACGACATCGCCGAACCGCTGGCCGTCGAAGGTGGCGCGACCGGCGATGCCGTCACCCTGGCCTTGTCTGGCGTCTCGCTCGTGGTCGATGACGCGCTGAGTGCGCAATTCTCCGTTCCTGCCGACAATCTTGTTGCCAAGCAGGCGGAACGCCCGCTTGCAGAAATTTTGCACAATAACTGGGAGAACGACGGAGCGCGCAGCTGCTGCGGGCTGGCCACCTATTTCCCCGAGACCCGCGTCGTGGGCACCAGTACCGACGTGATGACGCTAAGCCTCATGGTGCCTGCGGGAAGCACCGAAGACGAAAGCTACGGCGTGAGCCTGAAGCGCCATTTCCAAAGCGGAATTGGTGAGCTTTCGGTCAATCTGAGCCTCGGACGCGATGGGGGTGAGCTTCTCCCACGCTGGCACTCGGGCGCTGGCGGTGCCATCCTCGCCGGCGGGCTGGAACTGGCGGCGCCGCTTGGCGCGGACATCTCGATTGAACTTGGTGCAGGCTTTGGCAGCACGGTCGGAGAAACCGGCGGGGCGGGCGGGAGTGCTCGCCTCAACTCGGCCAGCGCGGCGTTCGTCACGCGCGACATTCTTGCAGGCGGCGACCGCCTTTCTGTGTCGGTAGGGATGCCGGTCGCCGTGGCACGCGGCCAGACCACGCTTGCCCTGCCCGTGGCGACCCTCGGTGGCACTACCGAACAGCGCGCTATCGGCATCGACCTCGCGCCGGTAAACCGTGAGGTCCGGATCGGGCTTTCCTACGGCATTCCCCTGTCCGCTCGTTCAGAAATCGAACTGACAGCTGCCCATGCCGATAATTTCGGCAACATCACCGACCGACAGAATACGGGAGTTCTGCTAGGCTACAGAACCGAGTTCTGAAAGCGAAACGCAAAATGAGTTACGGCATTTACATCGGGCGGAATCACAGCGCCGACGGGATCGCATATCTGGCAGGCTACGGTGATGAGCCAAGCAGCCACTGGCTTGAGATCAATCCGCGTCGTGAACATGCTGAAGGCGCAACTGTAACCGTCGGGGTCACGCCGCAGGCCCAGATGCCGGGACATCTTACGGAGATACCGCAGGCTCGCAAAACTGCGCGCAACATTCGGGTCAGCTACAGCCATTATCTCGGCGTGCCTGCGCCGCTGACGAATGGCGGGCTGAACGAATTCGGCGTCGCGGTTCGCGACATCTGGTCTCCCTCGCGGCAGGACCTGATCGACATGACACCGAAAGACCAGACCGGGCCGAACTATTCCGACCTGGCCCGCATCGTGATCGAGCGCGCCCGCACCGCGCGAGAGGGCGTGGCGTTGATCGGGGAACTGATCGCAACACACGGATACTCGACCTATGGCGGCAACTCGCACATGATCGCCGACCCTGACGAGGCTTGGGTTGTGATCGAATTTGCGGGCGGGCTCGGCCTGTGGTGCGCCGAGCGCCTCGGACCGGACAGTATCCGCGCCTCGCGTCCGGGCTATATCGGCGAAATCCCCTTGGACCCCAGCGACGATTACCTGTTCCCTCCGCATTTCTTCGATATCGCCCGCGAGCATGGCTGGTGGAATCCCAAGCAGGGGACGTTTCATGTCAATCATATCTATGGAGACGGAAAATACCGCTGGGGCGGAGGCACATGGATCGAGGACCAAATGCGCCAACGCGCCGCGCAGCCGGAAAAAATCAAGCTGGAGGATGTGTTCTGGGCGATCAGCACCGAGCGCCTGACCGGCGATACGGCGGGCTACGGTCAGGTTGTTCCGTTGGAACACCCGGCGCATGATGCCTTGCGTATGATGTGGTACGCGCCGGTGGGACCGGTTGCCGCGCCGCTCTTGCCGGTTTTCCTGGGGCAGACCTCGGTTCCACATGCTTACCAGCAGCACCGATATCTGACGAGCGGCGAAAGTTTCCGCTTCCTGGATAGACGCCAAGAGGCAGAGGATCCCGCCACCGTATCCTTGGTGCCGCAGGGGATCGAAACCAGCGAAGCCGCTGTTTATGTCTTCAAGCGGCTGATGCACGCGGCGTTCCAGAAACCCGATCCTCTGCTGAAGGAGGTCTGGTCGCATTGGCGCGCGGTTGAAGCGAGTGCAAATTCCAGATTTCCGGAAGTCCTGCGTGCAGCATCCATTCTAATGGACGCAGGAGAAGCGGCCCTGGCGGCCGGCATTCTCACCGAGTTCAACCACGCGCGCCTGGCAGAGTCTCTGAGTGACTGTCGGGCCCTCGCAGATGCGGCCTACGCGCGCTTGCGTGCAACGGGCGATCTGAACATGACCCTCAAGCCGCTGTCTCCTGATCAACTTTGGGAGTGATGGATGGGTGCTGCCAGACGAATGCGAACCGGTCTCAGGTTGGGCCGTGACGCTGTCCCTTATGCCGCGAGAAGACCACGCCACTCGGCGAGCCCGACGGCGCCGATCTCCCGGAGGGCGCCGCCGTAGGACCGAAGGCGGTCGGTCACGATGACCTTGGGCTGACCGTGCTTCCGCATTGCTTTCCTGAGGAATTTCAGCTCTGACTTCTTGTCTCGCGTCTTGGTCACGAAGCTTTCCAGGGCCTCGCCTTCCTGATCAACGGCCCACCAGAGGTAGTGCGTCTCGCCGTTGATCTTCACGAAGATCT
>JABURR010000054.1 GCA_014762635.1 Paracoccaceae bacterium | reverse complement strand
CTGTGCACGATTGGTTTGACGCCTCGAAAGAGCACCTCGCGCTCTTCACGCACCGCGCCTTGCGTCATCATGCCCAAGGCCTGTTCGAGGCCGAACGTGTCTTTGGCCTGACCCTGACCAATAGCGCAGGTCGGGACATACCCGTGCGCTGGATCGGCGAGCAGCATGTCCGTGAAGATTGCCAAGGCCGCATCCCGAGCATGGCGGACTGGCTGCGGCGGATTCAGCCCGAGCCATGGATGGCCAATGGCCACATTGACCGGCATTCCGGCGATGAGACCTGGGGCGACCCAAGGGTCGCCTGGGCGTCCGAGGTCGCCGCCGGCAGAACGGTTCTTGGTTTGAAGGATTGGATGGCGGCGCGCGCGACACAAGCCACGCAAGGTGCCTGACAGCCTCGGCCGTTTGCCAAACAAATGCTGCAGTGAAGCCCGGTTGGACGACCGGGCTTCCTGCGTCGTTTCCCCACCATTCTTCGTAAGGAGGTTCGCATGACACTCGATGACATCAAGGCGGCCGTCGATGCCGGCCAGACCGTGCATTGGGCCAATACCGGCTACGTTGTCCACAAGGACCGGCTCGGTCAGTACCTGATCAGCTTTCTGCCGAACGGCAGCTGCATAGGTCTGACCGACCGGGAAGGGCAACGGTTGAATGGCAAAGAGGCGGAGTTCTTCATCGCGCAATCGAAGGACGCTGCGGAAAATCCGGGCCGCCAATCAAGATCAGACGGGCAGGAGAGGGGCGCAGCACCCGGGGGCGCGGCGGCACACCTACTCAGACGGCATCGCGAAGCCGGGGGCGGGGCATAAAGGGAAAGCAAGCTTTCTGATTTGTGATCCCTCAAGGGGTCGAGAAAGCAATCCCGGATGCGCTGGCAAGGACGTCAGGCACCGGCCAATCTGAAAAGGAACCATCCCATGTTCGCAGGAACCCTGACCCGCAACGTCGAGACCGCAGCCGCTCAGTATTCTGGCATGATCCATTCGACGCGTTTCGACATCGCCATCCAGCTCGAGAACCGCCCGAAGATGTCCGAACGCAGCCCGGATTACGACGTAACCGCGGTCAACAAGTCTGGCCGCAAGGTGCGTATCGGCACGGCCTGGAACGAGACCGGGAATGCCAGCGGCAATCCCTACATCTCGATGCAGATCGATGTCGGCCTCGGCCCGTTCCGGGTCAACGCGGTGCAGACGAAAGAGGCGCGCGCGGCCCAGAGCGGCGAGTTTGAGATCATCCCGCTGGTCTCGAACGGCCTGATGAAATCCGGCTCGATCTCGGGCGAGCTCACCGCCATGGACGCTGACAACGCCTTCACGGGCTACATCGCCAACATGATGTTCGATCTGGAGTTCATGCTGATCGAGAACAGCTACAAGACCGAGGAGACCCACCCAGATTACCGGATCGAGGTCAGCTCGCCCCGGGGCACGCCGATCCGCGTTGGCTCGGCGTGGATGGCCAAAAGCAGCCGCACGGGCAATGACTACCTGTCGCTGCTGATCAACACGCCTGATGGCGACCTGCGCGTCAACGCCGTGCAGAACGAAGAACAGCGCGGCGGGCAGACCTTCTCGATCATCCCGTTCATCGACAGCGGTGAGCAGCCGCAGGACGCGGGTGCTGGGCTCTCGCTGGTCGCGTGACCTTGGTACGAGGCTTGAACATCTGAACTGCAAGGGGAGCCGTGGGTTCACGGTTCCCCTTTTGCTGTGCTTGCTTCAATAGAGCGATCGAACTGCCACTTCATATGGCGTTCCGGTGTAGATGAGACTGCTAGATCGGAAGTGCCGCGCGGAGTTTCGATTAAAGTCAGACTTGTACAACTGCTTGAGCGGCAATCAATGCGTCAACAGCAACTTGAACCTCGGCGTAGAGCTCGGTGTCCAACTCTGCTGCGTCGATTTCCACAATCAGTGCGTAGCGTACGGAAGGCAAACTCTCAGCGAGAAGCTTTTTCGACTTCCACCAACCGGTGACTGGGTGAACAGCCAGCAAGTTGCGCCGCGCCAGATCTGAAGCCCTGCATGTCAGCTGATCTATATGGAGCGACCCGACATGGCGCCGATTGCTACCGAAGTCCCAAAGATCATCTTCGTCGCTTGCAGGACCATCGGGCTGTTCGGCCGCCTTGCTGATCCGGGCCAGAAATTGGGCTTCGTTCTCGCCAGCGCGATTGAGTTGGAAACGTAAGTTGTGGGACGCGTAGCGATACCGAACGCCGCGCGAGGCTTCGGACGGGTTCGGAGCGATAAAGCTACTGAGTGCCACCCGCAAGGTCACATCGGCATTGCCGAGCGCGCGCAAAGCCTCAACGGGCCAGGGAAGGGCGAACAGCTTCATTTCATTGTGGACATCACCGCCGGTCTTCTCTGAAATCCCGTACGGCGTAATCGTATCTTCCACGATGAGGGTCAGCGCGTTCGACGCGCTGCGGCGGGCACGCGCCATGTCCGGCACACCATACCCATAGCGCTGAAAAAGGGGCGTGAAGTGACCCTTGTTTGGCTGGGCCGGCAGATGCGCACGCATCTGCTGCGTCCACCGCGCTGACGACACGTAGAGACCACGCACTGTCTCGGGCCAAAGCGTCGGATAGTCCGACCAGAGTTCCGTTACATCCTTCGCGGCAAGCGCGGTCGCCGCGCTGGTATCGAAGGTGAATGTGAAGGATCGGACTGGGTAATTGTGGTGAGTCGAAAGCAGCGATAACCATCCATGCCGCATTGGCGGTGGCATGGCACTTAGCGCCCAGTTTCCACCCTCAAGGACGACGTCCGGCTTGTTCGGCCAATGGGACGACCACGATGCAGTTCTCGAAGCTGGCGATAGATCGCCGAATGGTGCAAGCGCCTGGGCCGGCTCTCCGTCTGGCAGTACGGTCTTCTCTGTAAAGGCCCCAACAGACAGAACATTCCACGCTTGGGCAGGCGACTCGATTTCGTTGTCTTCGTGATCGCATCGGTCCAGGTAGTTTCCGGCACCAAAGGTGAAGTTGTCGGTATTCCCTGCGGAGACAAGCACCAAGCGTTGTTGTTTCACCTCACCTGAAACACCGGCGGCGAGCTGATCGACCTCCGTCGACCAGGACGTCGGCGCGCCGTCATGCGGGGTGTCCTCACCCGTCGTCGTGGTCATGGTGAAGGTCCGGCGCCGGGGGCCGACCTGTTCTACTGTATTGATCGCCTGCCTGGTAACCGCGCCGAGGAGATGATGCGGGTTCATCCCTGCATCAGGCAGCAGCTTCACGGATTCCAGACGGTTCACGACAGAAACCGGATTCGCCTGGTGCAGTTTCGGCGTCAGGTCTCCAAAGAGCGCCAGTCCTCCCATCTGCGTGCCATGGCCCTTCACATCCTCCAGCCCCCAGGCCGGGTTGGCGGCATGTCGGTCATCCACGCTGAGCGCCGGCTGAATGAGAGGATGCGCGCGACTGACACCGGTATCCAAAAGCGTGACGTAGCTAGGATCGGGATTGTCAGTGTAGGTCGTACGACCCGCGAGTTCGTCGACCCACTGCGCCTGTTCTGCCACCGGCAAGCCGTCGAAGAAATCCGCTGTGATGGTGGGAGCAGCAAGGGCGCGCACGCCGCCTAGTCGGCGGACGGCTTGGGCGAGCTGATTGCGATCGGCCTCTACGATCACAACGATATCTTCGGGAAACTCCAGCCGATCTGCTCCCACGGTAACGCCATAGTTTGGTGCGGCCGCGACGAAACCTTCGGTCATTTGAGGCTCGAGCCAAACCTCCCAGACGGTCGCAACATCCGCTGCTGGAAATTTGCCTGAAGGGCTGCGCCAGAGGGCACGCAATCCCGCTTCCGTGATGGCAGCGACGCTCTGCACCAGATCCGCGTTCTTCGGACGGCCTGGGATGAATTCACCATCCTTTTCCCGGTCGGGTGTGTCTTCCGTCCGAAACTGCTCGACCTTCTTGCGCAGCTTTTCAATACCCTTGGTTGTCGCAAACACCGTCGCGCGCTCTTCGGTGCCACCGGGATCAGGGGTCTCGGCGACGCGAAGGAGAGTCAGGCCACTAGCGTCGAGGCTGCCTTTCTTCAGGCGCTCGTCGATACGCGAGCGTACTTCCAGATAGACGCCGGGAAGTTCGGCTGCTGGAATATCTGGCAGCGCGTCGATGGCCTGAAGCAATGCTTGGGCGTGCGCCGCGCGATTGGGGACATCACTTGGTCTTTTGGACCCGCCCCCGCCCTTTGCTTGGAACGGGCGAGGTTGTCCGAGATTGCGAAGGTGGAAGTGCCGAAGGTCTCGTGCCATTGTCATCGGTCCCTAGTTCTTGGAGCGACCGTCGGCGTTCGAGGGCATCAAGCAAATCCTGTGTCGCAATCTTGTCGGTATCATTCAGAACAGCACGTCGAGCGGCATCTTCCGCCGCTGCCACAACATCGGCCGTTGAGAGGCCTGTGGCAACGTCTATAACCCGTTTCCATCCCATGCGAGCGAGTGAGAAGCCGATCAAACGGCGTTCGAGCGCCTGCCGAATGGCAGGGCCATCGGGCATGACATATGGCAAAACAAGATCAAAGCGGCGCAGCACAGCGCGGTCAAGAATTCCCGGCAGGTTTGTAGTGGCAATGACGATCGAAGGCCCGGTATCCTCATCCAGGAATTGCAGGAACGAGTTCAGAACCCGCCGGGCCTCACCGACATCGTTCTCACCGCCCCGGGCCGCGGCCAAAGCGTCGATTTCGTCGAAGAGATAGATACCGCGCGTCGTCTTGACGGCATCGAATATCATCTTCAGCTTCTGCGCTGTTTCACCCATGAATTTTGTGATCAGTCCGTGGAGCATGACCGAAAAGAGAGGGTACTGCAGCTCACCGGCAAGCGCTGAAGCACTCAGGGTCTTGCCGGTTCCGGGAGGACCGGAGAGGAGAACGCGCCGCCGTGGCTTCAACCCTTTCGCCTCGAGCTTTTCGCGCATTCGTGTCTCTACAACGAGATGCGCGAGTTCGCTCTCAATCCTGTCTGGCAAGATGACATCGACGAGGCGCTCGGTCGGATAGGACGCGGTAAGGAACTCCGCCAGATCACCGCGGGGTGTTGCGATAGGAGTGATCGCAGGGGTTCGCTTCGAAGGCGGCTTCTGTCCCGCTTCGGCCCATTGTCGCAACTGTTCAGCCAGACGGGTATGTCCCTTCTGCTCTTCAGCCGCAGAGAGTTGCATCGCCAGATCGTAAAAACGATCAGCGTCCCCTTCTGCGTGGCTCTTGACGAGACCGATGAGTTGTTGGGCGGAAGCCAAGGTCGAGTTGCTCTTTCTGAATGATCATTTTCAATGATACTAAGGTCTTTTCTACATTCGAACCCCTCAGCAGACCAGACAATTTGCGCTGTTTGGAAGCAGAGTGTGTCGGTTTTGTGCTCTCGAGCATCGACTTGGATGCTTGCCTTACGGCCTCCCCTGCTCGGCTTCGCGTGTCGCAGGGGAGAACGGCCCTTCGGTCCGTCGCGCATTCGGCCATGCGGCCTCACCGCGGCGTT
>JABURR010000006.1 GCA_014762635.1 Paracoccaceae bacterium | reverse complement strand
GGCTTTCCCCACGGGCATGCTGAGCCAGATGGGTTGACGGGTGAAAGAAAAACTCCCGGTCCCACTCATCCAAACGGTCGTTCTTCAGCATGATGCCCTCCTTTTCATTCAGATTGCCCCGGTCCTAGCTGAAAAATCCATCGGCTTCCATGCTTGTGAATTCTCCTGCGGCCGACGCTCCCAATGGTGCCGAACACCCCTTGACCCGGAGGCAGACCGGTCTCACCGTAGGCGCGTTTTGAACAAGAGGTTGGCATGACGGCGAACACCCCCTTCAGCACGGCCGAATACGAACGGCGGCTGGCAAAGACCCGCAAGGCGATGGCCCAGGCGGACCTGGATGTCCTGATCGCGACGGATCCCTCGAATCAGGCCTGGCTAACGGGCTACGACGGCTGGACCTTCTACGTCCACCAGGCGGTGATTCTGCCGATGGAGGGCAAGCCCATGTGGTGGGGACGCCGTCAGGATGCCAACGGCGCGGTGCGCACCGTCGACACCGACCGGACCGAGGTGACCTCCTATCCCGACCATTACGTGCAATCGACCGAGTTGCACCCGATGCAGCACCTTGCCGCGACGCTCAAGACGATGGGATTCGAGACCGGGCGAATCGGGCTGGAGATGGAGAATTACTATTTCTCGGCCAAGGCCTTCACGACCTTCCTTGAGGAAATGCCCGAGGCGACCTTCGTCGATGCAACTGCGCTTGTGAACTGGCAGCGCGGGGTGAAATCCGACGAGGAAATCGCCTTCATGCGCAAGGCCGCGCGGATCGCCGAGAAGGTCTCGCTCTACGCGATCGAGCGGGCGGAGCCGGGCGTTCGGAAGAACGACCTTGCCGCCGAGATCTATGCCGAGGCGCTGCGCGGGATCGACGACGACTGGGGCGATTATCCGGCTATCGTGCCGCTGATGCCCAGCGGCAGCGACGCCGCCGCGCCACACCTCACGTGGAACGGCGACGTGATGAAGACGGGCGAGGCGACCTTCTTCGAACTGGCAGGCTGTTACCGACGCTACCACACGCCGCTCTCGCGCACCGTCTTCCTGGGCAAGCCGCCCGAGCATATCCGAAATGGCGAAGCGGCACTTGTCGAGGGGGTGGAAGCCGGACTCGACATGGCGCGCGCGGGCAACCGGGCCTGCGACGTGGCCAACGCGCTGGGCGCGGTGATGGACAAGGCAGGCATCGTGCGGGGCGCGCGCTGCGGCTACCCGATCGGGATTTCCTATCCGCCCGACTGGGGCGAGCGCACGATCTCGTTCCGGCTCGAGGATCAGACCATCCTGGAACCCGGGATGACCTTCCATTTCATGCCCGGCATCTGGATGGATGACTGGGGCATCGAGATCTCGGAAAGCATCCTGATCACCGAGGACGGCCCGGCAGAGACCTTCTGCAACGTGCCGCGCCAGCTTTACGTCAAGGACTGAGGGATGCAGCCGTTTCAGGACACGATCGGCCTGCTTGGCGACCTGATCGGCTTTCCCACGGTCTCATCGGAAAGCAACTACGACCTGATCGCCTATCTCGCGAACCGGCTGGAACAAGCGGGCGCGCGGGTCGATGTGCAGATGGACGAGTGGGGGCACAAGGCCAACCTCTTCGCCACGCTGGGCCCCGAAGGCGACGGCGGGATCGTCCTGTCGGGCCATTCCGACGTGGTGCCGGTGGCCGATCAGGACTGGTCCAGCGACCCGTTCGAGATGATCGAGCACGAGGGCAAACTTTTTGGCCGCGGCGCCTGCGACATGAAGGGCTTCATCGCCGCCGCCGTGGCCATGGCGCCCCGCTTTGCCGAAGCCGCAACGACCCGACCCATCCATTTCGCCTTCACCTATGACGAGGAAGTCGGTTGCCTCGGCGCTCAGCACCTGACCGAGCGGTTGCGCCAACAAGGCATCCGCCCCGAGATCTGCATCATCGGCGAGCCGACCGAAATGCGGATCATCGAAGGTCACAAGGGCTGCTATGAATACACCACGCGCTTCAGCGGGCTCGAGGGTCACGGCTCGGCCCCCGACAACGGGCTGAACGCGGTGGAATACGCGGTGCGCTACGTGCAGCGCCTGCTGGAGCTGCGCGAGTCGCTGAAAGCCCGCGCGCCCGCCACCAGCCGGTTCGATCCGCCCTGGTCCACGATCAACGTCGGCGCGCTTCTGGGCGGGGTGGCCCACAACGTCATCCCCGGCAAGGCCGAGGTGCAGTGGGAAATGCGGCCCGTGCAAAACTCGGACGCGGAGTTCGTGAAATCCGATCTCGCGCGGCTGGTCGAGGCCGAGTTGCTGCCCAAGATGCGGGAGCGCTGGCCCGAGGCCGAGGTCATCACCGAAGTGATCGGCGAAGTCGCCGGGCTGGAGCCAATGGACCAGAACGCCGCGCGCAAGCTGGTGTCCGAACTTACCGGAGCAAATGGCGCCGACCTCGTGGCCTTCGGGACCGAGGCCGGGCTGTTCCAGTCACTGGGCATCTCGACCGTGGTCTGCGGCCCGGGCTCCATCGCCCAGGCGCACAAGCCCGACGAATTTGTGTCGCTGGACCAACTCCAGTCCTGCCTCGACATGCTGGACGGGCTGGCCGGGCGGCTGGCGGCCTGACGCCATCCGCCCCGTTTCTCAGCTTGCCGCCGCCAACAGCGCCGCGTTGCCGCCTGCCGCCGTTGTATCGATGCAAACGTGCCGCTCCTGCTGGCAGAGAAGCGCCATGTCCTCTCCGGTCATCAGCGGGATGAGTCGACCGTCACGCGACGCCAGCGCCTGCCGCGCGGCTTTCAGGTCGTCGCCCTCGGACCAGAGTGCCACCGCGTCGAATCCGTCGAGCCTCGTCAGTTCCGCGCGATCAAGGAAGCCATCGACCGCCCCGGTCCGCCGCGGGTTCGGCACCACCACCAGCGGCATGCAGCCGTTCTGCGCTGCGATCCGCGCCTGCCGTTCCGCCGCCCCCGGCGTCGGCCCGAGGCAGAGCACCACGCCACGCCCATAGGTCGACAACTGGTTCGACTCGCCCGTGGGCCCGGGAAGCGACTCGGTCGAGAGCTTCGCCGTCCGATCCGGGGCCAGTGCCTGCAGCATCTTCGCCACCTTCGCCGGGTCGGCTACCTTGCCGGGACCTACCGCCTCGGCCACCGGCGCGGGTTTCGTGAAGCGCTGCACGTAGCGCGGGCCGCCTGCCTTGGGTCCAGTGCCCGAAAGCCCCTCGCCCCCGAAGGGCTGGCTGCCGACAATCGCGCCGATCTGGTTGCGGTTGACGTACATGTTGCCCACGCAGAGCCGCGAGGTGACACGTTCGATCCGCTCGTTGATCCGGGAATGCATCCCGAAGGTCAGCCCGTAGCCGCTGGCGTTCACCGCATCGATCACCTTGTCGATCTCATTCGCGCGGAACGTCGCCACGTGCACCACAGGGCCGAAAATCTCGCGCTCCACATCCGCGATCCCACCCACGCGGATCACCGCAGGCCCGATGAAATGGCCGGTCTCGGGCGTCGCGAGTTGCTTGAGCAAACGCCCCTCGGCCCGGGCCTTTTCCACATGGGCCGAGATCTCGGCCTGCGCGGTCGCGTCGATCACCGGGCCGATATCGTTCGAAAGGGCCCACGGGTCACCCACTATCAACTCGTCCATCGCGCCGTAGAGCATCTTGAGGAAGCCCTCGGCGATGTCCTCCTGCAAATAGAGAACCCGAAGCGCCGAACAGCGCTGCCCGGCCGATCGGAAGCCCGACATCAGGATATCGCGGATAGCCTGTTCCGGCAGCGCGGTGCTGTCCACGATCATCGCGTTGAGCCCGCCGGTTTCGGCCACCAGTGGCGCGGAGGGATCGAGGGTTTCGGCCATCGCACGCTCAATCAGCCGTGCGGTCTCCAGCGAGCCGGTGAAGGTCACGCCCGCAACGCGCGGGTCGGAGGTCAGCGCCCGGCCCACGGTACCGCCCTCGCCGGGCAGAAGCTGAAGCGCCGCGACCGGCACCCCGGCCTCGTGCATCAGCCGCACCGCCAGATCGGCGGTCAGCATGGTGGATTCCGCGGGCTTGGCCAGCACCGCGTTACCTGCCGCCAGCGCCGCCGCGATCTGTCCGGTGAAGATCGCCAGCGGGAAGTTCCAGGGCGAGATGCAGGTCATCACCCCGCGTGGAGCAGCATCGGCCAGGCGCACGCCCTCGGCTGCGTAGTAACGCAGAAAGTCCACTGCCTCGCGGATCTCGGCCACGGCATCGGGCAGGGCCTTTCCGGCCTCGCGGCAAAGCAGGGCGAAGAACTCGCCGAAGTTCTCCTCGTAGAGATCGGCCGCGCGGTTCAGCGCCGCAGCCCGGTCGCGGGCCGTCGCGGCCCATGGCTTGGCAGCGCCGACTGCGGCGTCCACGTCCGCGCCCGAGGCCAGCGTGACCGTCCCAACCTTGTCATCGGGGCGCGCGGGGTTCGTCACGTCGATCACCTCGCCGCCACCGGGCTTTGCAGACATGCGGGGCGCCGCCGTCCAGGCGGAGGCCGCGAACTGTGACCGCGCGGCGTCGATACGCTCCAACTCCTCGGGGTCGGTCAGGTCGAAGCCGCGGGAGTTGGTGCGCTCGGGCGCGAACAGGTCAGCGGGCGGGATGACCGCCTCGTTGCTGCCACCGGCGTCGAGCGCATCGAAGGGATCGGCGGCGATGACCGAGGGCGGCACGCTTTCATCCATGATCTGGTTCACAAAGGAGCTGTTCGCCCCGTTCTCGAGCAAACGCCGCACCAGGTATGCCAACAGGTCGCGATGCGGACCCACCGGCGCATAGATCCGACAGCGCGTGCCGTTGTCCTGGTGGACCATGCCATGCACCGTGTCGCCCATGCCCTGCAGGCGCTGGAATTCGAAGGCCTGCTTGTCCTCGGCCATCTCGAGGATCGCGGCAACGGTATGGGCGTTATGGGTGGCTAATTGCGGATAGATCCGGTCGGTCATGCCCAGCAGTTTCTTCGCGCAACAAATATATGACACGTCCGAGGCTACCTTGCGGGTGAAGACCGGGAAATCCGCCAGCCCTTCGACCTGCGCCAGTTTCACTTCGGTATCCCAGTAGGCCCCCTTCACAAGCCGCACCATGATCTTGCGGTCCAGCTTTTCCGCCAGCGCATGCAACCAGTCGAGCACCGGCGCGGCGCGTTTGCCATAGGCCTGCACCACCACGCCGAAACCGTCCCATCCGGCCAGCGCCTCGTCCGACAGGACCGCCTCGATCACGTCGAGCGACAGGTCCAGCCGCGCGGCTTCCTCGGCATCGATGTTGAGCCCCATGCCTGCCTTGCGGGCCTGGATCGCGAGCGCCTTGGCCCGGGAAACAAGCTCGTCCATCACCCGGGCGCGCTGCGCCTCTTCGTAGCGGGGGTGCAGGGCCGACAGCTTGATTGAGATGCCCGGGTTCTCGCGGATATCGTCAGCGGTGCAATGGGGGGCAAGCGAGGCGATCGCCGCCGCGTAAGCATCGTAGAAATGCTGCGCATCCGCAGCGGTCAGCGCGGCCTCGCCCAGCATGTCATAAGAGAAGGTATAGCCCTGCTTCTGCAGATGCGCGCCGCGCTTCAGCGCCTCGTCGATGGTGCGACCCAGAACGAACTGGTGACCAAGCTCCTTGATCGCGCGCTGCACGGCGGTGCGGATCACCGGCTCGCCCAACCGCTTGATCGCGCCGCGCAGAACGGCGGCGGTGCCCGGCTGGTGGTGATCCTTGAGCACCTGCCCGGTCAGCATCAGCGCCCAGGTCGAGGCATTGACCAACGAGGACGAGGAATGGCCCAAGTGCTTTTCCCACTCCGACGGGGCGATCTTGTCCTCGATCAGCGCGTCGATCGTGTCGGCATCCGGCACCCGCAGCAACGCTTCGGCCAGGCACATGAGCGCGATACCTTCCGAGGTGCTGAGGCCGTATTCGGCCATGAAGATCTCCATCAGCCCGGGCTTTCCGGCACTGCGGATACGGCTCACGAGGTCTTCGGCGTGACGCTGGGCGCTGGCCCGGACATCGGGCGCGGGCGCATGAGCGGCGCGCAGGCCATCGAGCACAGAATGCTCGGGGGCAAGGTGCTGCTGGCGAATGGTTTCACGGATCTTTGCAAGGTCGGACATCTGGATTCCCTCCTCTTTGGCGTGAAGATACACCCTTCCAAGAATCCATGTTTCCCGATATTCTTATTTCTGCAGGACATTCGACCGAATTATAGACATCAGAAAGTCATCTTGGAACTCAAAGGCCCTATAAACAGTCAACTAGATTTATTCGACCTGAAGATCATCGAGCATCTTCGGCGCGACGGGCGATTGCCGGTGACCGAACTGGCGCAACGTGTCGGCCTTTCGAAAAGCCCCTGCCAGGTGCGCCTGAAGCGGCTCGTCGAACAGGGCTACATCCAGGGTTTTCGGGCGGTGATCGACCCGGTGAAGCTGGGGCTCGATCACGTGGCCTTCGTCGAGGTCACGCTGTCGGACACCACCGAGGCCGCCCTGCGCCGTTTCAACGACGCGGTCCGCAATATCCCCGAGATCGAGGAATGCCACATGATCGCCGGAGCGTTCGACTATCTGCTCAAGGTCCGCACCCGGGACATCCGCGCCTATCGCCAGGTGCTGGGTGAGGCGATCTCGTCCCTGCCCCACGTCGCCTCAAGCTCCACCCATGTCTCGATGGAGGCGGTGAAGGACGATGCCTTCTGATGTCGCGCCAGGCCGGAATGTTGAAAGACATCACCACTGCGGGATAGGGTTCGGCTTCCACCCACAAGCAGGACAGACATGGCCCTGAGTTTCCGGCAATCCGAAATCCTCGACATCGCCCGTAGCGAGGGAAAGGTCACGGTCGAGGATCTGGCGAAGCGCTTCGGCGTGACCCTGCAGACCATCCGCCGCGACCTGAGCGAGTTGTCCGAGAGCGGCCGACTGGACCGGGTTCATGGCGGCGCGGTGATGCCGGCGGGCATGGCCAACATCTTCTACGACGACCGCCGCAACCTCTATGCCGCCGAGAAATCCGCGATCGCCCGCGCCTGCGCCGAGCGCATCCCGAACAACTCGTCGCTCTTTCTCAACATCGGCACCTCGACCGAGGCCGTGGCGCGCGGGCTGCTGGCGCATACCAACCTGACCGTCGTCACCAACAACATGAACGTGGCCAATATCTTGCTGGCCAACGAGACCTGCGAGATCATAGTTGCCGGAGGATTGCTAAGAAGGTCCGATCGCGGGCTGGTGGGCGATCTGACCACGCAGATCATCGAGCAGTTCAAGGTCGATTTCGCCATCATCGGCGCCTCGGCCATCGATACGGACGGGGACCTGCTGGACTTCGACCTGCAGGAAGTGCGCGTCTCCAAGGCGATCATCCGGCAGTCGCGACAGACCTTCCTGGTGACCGACAGCTCCAAGTTCGACCGCAGCGCCCCGGTGCGGATCGCCTCGCTCAAGGACCTGACAACCATATTCACCGACCGGATTCCGCCGGATCTGGGCGAGATATGCGCCGCCTGGGACACCGAGGTTGTCACCTCCTCGACCTGACAGGGGCGGTTTTGGAACTCAAGCGTGACCGATAGGAAACGCATTCGCCCAACAAACGGGCAGAACCGGTGCAAGTGCCCGGGCATTGCACTTGCGAAACCAGAACATAAGTGAAAGAACACCGCCCGACCCGCCCATGACGGGCATATCGGAGAGTTCTGGGGGCATCGATGTTCGACCTTCCATCCATGCGCGGCAGCCTTGCCGAGCATTATGATCTGGCTCCGAATCCCGACCTCGCGGCCGAGATGCACGAGACCTTTGCCCGCATGTCCCGCGTGGTGACACCTGCCGATTGGGCGATCCATGCGCCCTACGTGGCGGCGATCAACAAGCTCAAGAAAGAGCGGAACGCGGTTATCCTGGCGCATAACTACATGACGCCGGATATCTATCACGGCATCGCGGACGTGGTGGGCGACAGCCTGCAGCTCGCGATCGAGGCGACAAAGGTCGAAGGCGACGTGATCGTGCAATGCGGCGTGCATTTCATGGCCGAGACCTCGAAGATCCTGAACCCCTCGCGCACGGTACTGATCCCCGACATGGAGGCAGGCTGTTCGCTGGCCGACTCGATCACCGCCGAAGGCATCGCCGAGATGCGCGCGAAATACCCCGGCGCGCCGGTGGTCACCTATGTGAACACCACCGCCGAGGTGAAAGCGGCGTCGGACATTTGCTGCACCTCGTCGAACGCGGTGCAGATCGTCTCGCAGCTTGACGCCGACACCGTCATCATGACGCCCGACAAGTACCTGGCGCAGAACGTGGCGAAACAGGTGCCGGGCAAGCGCATCGTCTGGTGGGATGGCTCGTGCATCGTGCACGAACAGTACACCGCCCAGGACCTGCGCGACTTCCGCGAATGGAACCCGGGCACAAGGATCATCGCGCATCCCGAATGCCCGCCCGACGTGGTGGCCGAGGCCGACTTCAGCGGCTCCACCAGCGGCATCATCGACTACGTGAGCAGCGAGAAGCCCGAAAAGGCGATGCTGGTCACCGAATGCTCGATGGCGTCGAACATCTCGGACGCGCTGCCCGAGGTCGAGTTCATCGGCCCCTGTAACATGTGCCCCTTCATGAAGAAGATCACGCTGGAGAAGGTGCTCTGGTCGCTGCACACCATGACCGAGCCGGTCGAGGTCGACCCCGAGATCGCCGAGAAGGCCCGCGTCGCCGTCCAGCGGATGATCGACCTGAGCGCGAAATCGGGCCGCTAGGCGCGTGACGCAAGAGGTCGCGACCGATCGCATCGTCATCGTCGGGGCTGGTCTCGGGGCGCTTTACGCCGCGCTTGATCTGGCGCCGCGCCCTGTTTTGGTGATCTCTCCCGAACCGCTGGGACTGGGCGCGAGTTCCGCCTGGGCGCAGGGCGGCGTCGCGGCGGCGCTTGCGGCGTCTGATAGTCCCGAAGCCCATGCGCAGGATACCGAACGCGCGGGCGCGGGCACCGTCGATGCGGACGTGGCCCGGATGGTCACGGACCACGCGCGCGAGCATATCCTCGACCTGACCGACCTTGGCACACCGTTTGATCGTGACGCAGATGGCGGCTACGTGATGAGCCGCGAGGCGGCCCATAGTGCCGCGCGGGTTGTCCGTGTGAAGGGCGATCAGGCCGGGCGCCAGATCATGGAGACATTGACCCGCGCAGTGCGGGACACGCCCGCGGTGCAGGTTCTGGAAGGCGTGTTGGCCACGGGGCTTGAGGTTGAGGACGGGCTCGTTACCGGGCTCTGGATCGAGCGTGCCAGTGATGAACCCTCGGCCCCGGTTCTGATCCGCGCCTCGGCGGTGCTTCTGGCAGGTGGTGGCTCGGGCGGATTGTTCGCCCACACCACCAACCCGCCCCGCATCCGCGGCCAGGTGATCGGCCTTGCGGCCCGCGCGGGCGCGATGATCGCCGACCCCGAGTTCGTGCAGTTCCACCCCACCGCCATCGACAGTGGCGAGGACCCGGCGCCGCTGGCGACCGAAGCCTTGCGCGGCGAAGGCGCGATCCTGGTCAACGCCAAGGGCGAACGCTTCATGACCGAGGTCCACCCGGATGCGGAACTGGCCCCGCGCGATATCGTCGCGCGCGCGATCTTTGCCCAGACGCAGGCCGGGCTACGGCCCGCACTCGACACCCGCGCCGCGCTCGGGTCCGAAGTTCTGAACCGCTTCCCCGCCGTGGCCGAGGCCTGTGAGCGCGGCGGGATCGACCCGGTAACTCAGCCGATCCCTGTGGCAGTCGCCGCGCATTACCACATGGGTGGGATCGACACAGATGCATCGGGCCGCGCCAGCCTCGGAAATCTCTGGGTCTGCGGAGAGGCGTCTTCGACCGGTCTGCACGGGGCGAACCGGTTGGCCTCGAACGGGCTGCTCGAGGCACTCGTCTTCGCCCGCACCTGCGCCCGTGACATCGCGGATCAGATTGGCCCGGCGCCTGCCACGGCGCCCGAGGTGTCCGTGACCTTTGAAGATGACGGCACCTCGCTCGACGAGGACGTCGTGGCCGAGCTGCGCCGTACAATGACCGCCCATGTGGGCGTGCTGCGCAATGCCGAGGGGCTGAAGACCGGGCTCAGAACAATCGCGCGTTTGGAAGACATGGCAGGCGCGAACGAGAGCTTCCGCAACATGTGTGCCACGGCGACTCTGATTGCCGCCGCAGCGCTGAAACGCACCGAATCTCGCGGCGCACATTGCCGCACCGATTTCCCCGATCCCGACCCGGCCCAGGCGCACCGCACCCGGATCACCCTGGCCGACGCCCTGGCCATCCGCGACGACGTAGTGAGAGAGACCCCATGACCAGCCGTTTCGCCACCCTGCCCGACCTGATCCTTGAGCCCATGGTTCGCAACGCGCTGATGGAGGACCTGGGCCAGAACGGCGACGTGACCACCCGCGCGGTGATCCCCGCGGGCACCACCTATGCGGCCAGCCTCAATGCGCGAAACGAGGGCGTGGTTTCGGGGATGCAGATCGCGCGCATCGCCTTTCACCTGATCGATCCGGGTCTGAAAATCGAGGAACTGAAGCCCGACGGAAGCCCCTGCGCGAAGGGCGACACGCTGATGCGGATCAGTGGCGCGGCGGACTCGATTCTTTCGGCCGAGCGGGTGGCGCTGAACTTTGCGGGCCGGATGTCGGGCATCGCGTCCCTCACCGCGCGTTTCGTCGCTGGTACCGAAGGCACGAAAACGCGGATCACCTGCACCCGGAAAACCACGCCGGGCATGCGCATCGCCGAAAAACAGGCGGTGCTGCACGGTGGCGGGGTCAATCACCGCTTTGGCCTGTCGGACGCGATCCTGATCAAGGACAACCACATCGCCGCCGCCGGCGGCATCCGCGCGGTTCTGACCTCAGCCAAGGCGGTCGCCTCGCACATGATGAAGGTCGAGATCGAGGTGGACCGGCTCGACCAGCTTGAAGAGGTGCTGGAAGTCGGCGGCGCTGACGTGGTCCTGCTCGACAACATGGACAGCGCCACGCTGCGACGGGCGGTCGAGATGGTGGAGGGCCGCCTCGTGACCGAGGCTTCGGGCAACATGACGCTGGAGCGCATCCCCGAGGTGGCCGCGACCGGGGTGGACTACATTTCCTCCGGCGCGCTCACCCATTCGGCCCCGGTGCTCGACCTGGGGCTCGACCTGTCGGCCTGACTCAGTAGCTGTATTCGCCGAAGACCCGGGTCACGTCACCCTGCCATTCGCCGTTGAACTTCTCGATCAACTCGTCGGCAGGGGCGCGGCCGGTTTCGATACTGTCCTTCAGCGCGTTTAGGAAATGCGTCTCGTCCGGGACCATGCCGCCTGCGCCTTTCCGGGCGCGGGATTTCAGACCCTGCTCCGCGATCGCGACCGCGTCGCGCGCAAGATCGAACAGGCGAACACCGCCCGCCTCGCCCTGAAGCGCATCAACCGAGGCCGCGACGCGCAGCGCCTCGCGGGTTTCCGCGTCGATGTCCTTCACCAACTCCCAGGCCGCGTCGAGCGCCGCCTCGTCATAGGTGAGACCCACCCAGAACGCGGGCAGCGCACAAAGTCGCCGCCAGGGGCCGCCATCGGCACCGCGCATCTCGATGAACTTTTTCAGGCGTGCCTCGGGGAAGACCGTGGTCAGGTGGTCGGCCCAATCGCTGAGCGTCGGGATCTCACCGGGTAGCGCAGGCAACTGGCCCTTCATGAAGTCACGGAAAGACTGGCCCAGCGCGTTGATATATTTGCCGTCGCGGTAGACGAAATACATCGGCACATCGAGCACGTAGTCGACCCAGCGCTCGAAGCCGAAGCCGTCCTCGAAGACGAAGGGCAACATCCCGGTGCGCGCGGCATCAAGGTCGCGCCAGATGCGCGAGCGCCAGGACTTGTGACCATTGAGCTTGCCATCGAAGAAAGGCGAATTGGCGAAAAGCGCCGTGGCGACGGGTTGCAGGGCCAGCGCCACGCGCATCTTCTTGACCATGTCGGCCTCGGACGAGAAGTCGAGGTTCACCTGCACGGTGCAGGTCCGGTACATCATCTGCGTGCCGTGGGTGCCGACGCGGCCCATGTAGTCGGTCATCAGCCGGTAGCGACCCTTGGGCATCACCGGCATCTGTTCGTGGGTCCAGTGCGGCGCGGCGCCCAGGCCGATGAAGCCCGCGCCGATCCCATCGGCCACGTCCTTCACTTCGCGCAGGTGCTCATTCACCTCGTCGCAGGTCTCGTGGATGGTTTCCAAAGGCGCCCCGGAAAGCTCAAGCTGCCCGCCCGGTTCCAGCGACACGTTCGCGCCATCCTTCTGCAGGCCGATGATATGCTCGCCCTCGAAGATCGGATCCCAGCCGAAACGGTCGCGCAAACCTTCCAGCATCGCCCGGATCGAGCGCGGACCGTCATAGGGCAGCGGTTTCAGCGTGTCGCGGCAATAGCCGAACTTCTCGTGCTCGGTGCCGATGCGCCAATCAGCCTTGGGCTTGCACCCGGATTCCAGATATTCGGCAAGCTGCTCAGGGCGTTCGATCGGACCGCCGCCGGACTGGGGAATGGACATGACGCCTCCGAACTTGTGCCGGGATTAAAAGTTGGGAGAGACAGGTGGTACGATCCTGCCGGGAAGTCAATGCACCCGCTTCTTTTCCGAGGTCCAGATCAGGATGCGTTCGCCATGCCCGCTGTGCAGATCGTTCAGCATCCGCTGGGTGTCGAGCCCTTCCAGCCGTGCAAAAACATCGAAGAGCACTTCCGACCCGCTGGCATTGATCGGGATGTGAAGCGGCGGAGTATTGGCCTCGATCAGAATCCACTCGGGGCTTGGCACGGACTTTGGTTCCAGTTCGATCCGCTCGATCGCATCAACCGAGACGCTACCGCCGTCCAACGGCCCGAAATAGGTGATCTGACCTTCCACCACCTGAACGATTCCCGGCCCGTCGCCGCCGGTGCGGAACCGCATCCGCTGAATGCCGGCAAAGACCACCAGGGCGCCCACGATGGTCAGGGACATGCCGACGATTTGCAGGATGCCATAGGACGCCACGGCCCAGAAAATCCCGAGACCGGCAATAAGGGCGCCAATCAGGGCTTCGCGGCATCGCCGGATGGATTGCATCAGTTCGGGCCTTATCACCTGCCTCTTCCTTCTTCTGTCCCGGAGACTGCGTCGCGGGCAGGCCATCATCGGGGATGCATATTCACCTGAGCCTGCGGTCGTGGCAACACCCCGTAGAAGCCATGGGCGGCCCTGTGCCGTTTCGGCGCAGACCCGCTCAGACCCAGTCGCCCAGCGTCACCTGCCAGAGCGTCATGGCAGCTACCGCGGCGGTATCGGCCCGCAGGATTCGCGGACCCAGCCGCACGGGTTGCACAAAGGGCAAGGCGGCCAGCCGCGCGCGTTCGGCAGGGGAGAAGCCGCCTTCGGGCCCGATCAGGATCGCCCAGGGGCCTTCGCCCTCGGGCCGGGTCTGCGCGGAGTGATCGGCAAGCCCCTCGTCGGCCCAGAGGATTCGGCGCGCCGGGTCCCAGGCCTCCAGCAACCGGTCCAGCCGCTGCAACTCGGCCACCTCGGGCACATAGGTGCCGCCGCATTGCTCTGCCGCCTCGATGGCATGGGCCTGCAAGCGGTCCTGCCGAATACGCTCGGAATTGGTGAACTCGGTCTGAACAGGCACGATCTTTGCCGCGCCCATCTCGGCGGCCTTCTCGACGATGAAATCGGTGCGCGCTTTCTTGATCGGCGCGAAGAGAAGCCAGAGGTCCGGCGGCATCCGCAGCGGCGCGGTCTGGTCCACGCAGGTCAGTTCGCCCGCCTTCTTGCGCGCCTCGGTGATCTCGGCACGCCATTCGCCGTCGCGCGAGTTGAACAGGGCCACCGCATCGCCTTCGCCCAGCCGCATCACGCCAAAAAGGTAATGCGCCTGGTCCCGCGACAGGGGAACGGATTGCCCCGCACCCAGCGGGTGATCTACAAACAGCCTGACTTTTGCACCCGACATGGCGAACCCTATGACCGACCCGAACCAGATGACCGAGACCAAAGGCCAGGTGGCCGATGCCGTCAAGGGCAACTGGGTGGACCGATACGCCCCCGCCGCCGCGCGGCCCTACCTGCGGCTGTCGCGCGCGGACCGGCCGATCGGGACCTGGCTGCTGCTTCTGCCCTGCTGGTGGGGACTTCTGCTGGCGACGCTTTCTACCGGAAGTTTCGGGCTGATGGATGCCTGGATCATGGTGGGCTGCGGCATCGGCGCCTTCCTGATGCGCGGCGCGGGCTGCACCTGGAACGACATCACCGATCGCAAGATCGACGCCGCGGTGGCGCGCACCAAGTCGCGCCCGATCCCCTCGGGCCAGGTGACGGTGCGACAGGCCCTGGCCTGGATGGTGGGACAGGCGCTGGTGGCCTTCCTGATCCTGATGACCTTTCACAAGACCGCGATTCTGCTCGGGGTCGGCTCGCTGGCGCTGGTCGCGATCTATCCCTTCGCCAAGCGCTTCACCTGGTGGCCGCAGATCTTCCTTGGCCTCGCCTTCAACTGGGGCGCGCTGCTGGCCTGGGCCGCGCATACCGGAAGCTTGGAGGCCGCGCCGGTGCTGCTCTACCTCTCGGGCATCGCCTGGACGATCTTCTACGACACGATCTATGCCCACCAGGACAAGGAGGACGATGCGCTGATCGGCGTGAAGTCCACCGCACGTCTTTTCGGTGGGAACACCCGGCCCTGGCTACGCGGCTTCATGGTGCTGGCGGTGCTGCTCATGGGCGCGGCGGTGCTGCTGGCCCTTGTTCCCGACTCCAACCCGCTGCGGCTGGTGATCGCGCTTGGCGCGCCCTGGGCGTTCGGCTGGCACATGGCCTGGCAGATGCGCGATCTGGACATCGACGATCCCGATACCTGCCTCAAGCTTTTCCGCTCGAACCGGGACGCCGGGCTGATTGTCGCGCTGTTTCTTGCCGTCGCGCTTTTCCCGTGATTGCGCCGAGCGCCTGCACCCCCTAATCAGAGCAGGACTGTGAAGGAACTTCCGACCTGATGCGCATCTCTACGCTTCTACCGATCTTTGCTTTTCTCCTGGCCGGGCTGCTTTCGGTCGTGGCCGCCGGGTTCATGGTGGGCCTGATGGAGCGGACCTCGTACCGCGACGTCTCGCGGGTGCTGGATCTCAACGGGTATGATTGGGTCGATGTGCGGGTGGATGGTCTGCAGGTCCTTCTGAGTGGCGAGGCCCCGGACGAGGCAACCCGGTTCAATGCCCTGGGGGTTGCGGGTCAAGTTGTGGATGCTGCGCGCGTGATCGACCAGATGGACGTGGCCGAGACCATGCCGATCCAGCCGCCGCGTTTCTCGCTGGAACTCCTCCGCAATGACGAGGGCATATCGCTGATCGGCCTGATCCCGACCTCAAGCGACCGCGACAAGGTTATCGACCGGATCATCGAGATCGCTGAGGGGATGCCCGTGGTCGATCTGCTGGAAACGGCGGATTTCGAGGCCCCACGTGGATGGGAACAGGCCCTTGCCTTCGGCCTTGAGGCGCTCGCGGAATTGCCTCGGTCAAAGATCTCGGTGGCCGCCGACGGGATCGACGTCACTGCGATCAGCGACAGTCCCGAGCAGAAACGCTCCTACGAGACGACCCTGAAGCGGCGTGCGCCGACGATGGTGCCCGTGACCCTGGATATCAGCGCGCCGCGCCCGGTCATCACGCCATTCACGCTTCGGTTCATCCTCGATTCCCGCAACGCCCGCTTCGATGCCTGCACCGCACACACCCCTGAAGGGCGCGAGAAGATCCTGCAGGCCGCAAGCCGTGCCGGCTTGACCGGGGCGGCGGATTGCACGCTCGGCTTGGGCGCTCCCAGCCCGCGCTGGCCGGACGCCACCGCGCTCGCCATCGATGCGCTTGCGGAACTGGGTGGGGGATCTGTCACTTTCTCGGATGCCGACGTCAGTCTTATTGCCGCGATGGGAACCCCGCAGGACGTCTACGACCGTGTCATCGGCGAGTTGGAGGCCGATCTTCCGGATGTCTTCGCGCTGCACTCCATCCTGCCCCAACCGCCGGAAGAAGTGGACGAAGACAGCGAAGGCCCGCCGGAATTCACCGCCACGCTCAGCCCCGAAGGGCTCTTGCAGTTGCGCGGCCGCATCACCGACGAGCAAAGCCGGACCGCGGTGGAGACCTTCGCCCGGGCTCGCTTCGGCTTGGTTGAGATCTACGGGGCGATGCGCCTTGACGAAGAACTCCCCGATGGCTGGCCGATCCGTGTTCTGACCGGCGTCGAAGCGCTCTCGCATCTCGACAACGGGCAGCTTCTGGTCCAGCCCGATTTCGTCAGCGTGAAAGGCCAGACAGGCGATGCCGACTCCAACGCCGAGATCGCGCGGGTCCTGTCGGAAAAACTTGGCAGCGGCGCGGAGTATGAAATCGAGGTCACCTACGAGGAAACCCTAGACCCGGTCGCGCAACTCCCGACGCCCGAGGAATGTGCCGCCGACATCAACGCCATCCTGAAGGAACGCCAGATCACCTTTGCGCCAAGCTCTGCCAATATCGATTCCGAAGCCCGCGACAGCATCGACCGCATCGCCGAGGTGATGAAGGACTGCGAAAGCGTGAAGATGGAAATCGGCGGCCACACCGACAGCCAGGGCCGTGAGATCATGAACCAGAATCTCTCGCAGCGCCGCGCCGAGGCCGTGTTGAACGCGCTGCTCGCGCGGCGTGTGCTGACCTCGAACCTGACCGCCCGCGGCTATGGCGAGGCCCAGCCGATCGCGGACAACGAAACCGAGGAAGGCCGGGAAGCCAACCGCCGGATCGAGTTCCGGCTGATCACCCCGGAAGAGGAAGAAGCCCTGCGCGCCGCCGTGAAGGCCGAAGCGGAAGCCGCGGCGGAAGCAGAAGCCGCCGAAGCAGAGTCAGAGGCCGAAGAGTCGTCGGAGACCACAGATGAACAGAACTGAGTTTATTTTCGCCACAGCCTTCATCCTGTTCGTGGCCTTTGCTTTCGGCTGGTTCGCCCATTGGCTGATCCACCGCTTCAGGCGCGTGGCCCAATCCGAGATGAGCGAACTCGACAAGATGGCGCAGGAGTTGCACGAAGCCGAAGAGGCCCGCGACGAAGCGATCACCTACCAGCAGCAGCGCGAGGCCGAATTGACCAACCAGCTGACCCAGACCGAAGCGGAACTGCGCGCGGCGATGGAGGGTCTGCGGGACGTCCGGCGCGAAGCCGAGGAACTGCGCGGTCAGCTCGAACGCGGGTAACGGCGGCAGTTTACCACCGGTCCAGGGCCGCCTCGTCTTCGTCCTTGGCAGCGACCCAGGAGTCGCCGTCCTCTCCGAATTCCTTCTTCCAGAAGGGCGCGCGGGACTTCAGGTAGTCCATCAGGAATTCGGCGGCGGCAAAGGCATCGACCCGGTGCCGCGCGGCGGTGGCCACCATCATGATCTGGTCGCCCGGGGCCATTTCTCCGAAACGGTGGATGATCAGGCTTTCGGCCAGGTTCCAGCGTTTGACCGCTTCGGCCTCGATCTTCTCCAGCGCCTTTTCGGTCATGCCCGCGTAATGTTCGATCACCATGCGCGCCAGCGTGCCTTCCTCGTCGCGGACGATGCCCGAAAAGGTGACGATGGCGCCGACGCCCTTCAGGCCCTTGCCGAAGGCCTCGACCTCGGCGCCCATGTCGAACGGGGCTTCCTGCACGCGCACGGTCACGGATCAGCCCCCGGTCATCGGCGGGAAGAAGGCCACCTCGCGCGCACCTTCGAGCGAGGCATCGAACTCGGTCAATTCCTGGTCCACTGCGACGCGTAGTGCCGATAGGTCGGCAAAGGCCACGGCATAGCGTTCCTCGCGCGCACGGAGTTCTTCGACCAGATCGGCGACGGTTGCCGCACCGGTCTCGATCTTCTCTTTCGGCAAGCCGATCCGCTCCCGGACCCAGGCAAAATACAGAACGTCGATCATTCGTCCCTCGTGTCACGCAGGAAAGGCATCGCCTTTCGGAAGTAGTCCCAGCCCGTGATCAGGGTCAAGGCGGCGGCAATCCACAGAAGGCTGATCCCGGCGGTGCCCGCATATTCCCGCGCCTGGACGAGCCAGATCAGGCCGACCTCGTCCGGGATCTCTCCTGCAAGGATGGAGCCTACCATCGCCTCATCCATGCCGAAGGTTCGGTCCACCAAGTGATGCAAGAAAATGTCCTGCGAGAACAGCACCGCGATCGCGACCATCTGCGCGGTGGTTTTCCACTTCGCCAGCTTCGTCACCTTCAGCAGCTTGGCGTCGGAGCCCAGGAATTCGCGCAGGCCGGAAACAAAGACCTCGCGGAAGACGATGAACGTCGCGGGCAAAACCAGCCAGGGCGTCATCGAGGAATAGCCGACGATCACCAGAAGCGCGATCACCACCATCGCCTTGTCAGCGATCGGGTCCAGCATGGCGCCAAAGCGGCTCTCCTGCTTCCAGGTCCGCGCCAGGTAGCCATCGAACCAGTCGGTGATGGCGGCGCTGAGAAACAGAACCAGTGCGAACCAGTCCGCCCAGGGGCGCGAGAAATAGAGGAACATCACCGCCACGCCGGGCGCGGCCAGCAGCCTCAGAACCGTCAGGATATTCGGGATCGTCCACGTCATGGCCAAGTCCTAGCCTGTCGGGGCGACGGGGGGAAGATACACCAACGGGATTGCCGAAGGAATTGCGCCCAATCGCGGCGCTTCACCCCTTGGGGTTGAAGAAATCGTAGATCGTCTCGGCCATCGCGTCGGAAATCCCCTCGACCGCCTTCAGGTCGGCCAGCCCAGCCCGGCTCACCGCCTTGGCCGAGCCGAAATGACTGAGCAGCGCCCGCTTGCGGGTCGCGCCCACACCAGGCACCTCGTCAAGGGGCGTCGCGCCAATCGCCTTGGCACGCTTCTGACGGTGGGCGCCGATGGCGAAACGGTGCGCCTCGTCGCGCAGACGCTGGACGAAATAGAGCACCGGATCGTTGTGCTTCAGCGCGAAGGGGCGTTGGCCGGGGCGGTGGAACTCTTCCTTCCCCGCATCGCGGTCGATGCCCTTGGCGACCCCCACGACAGGAATGTCCTCGACCCCAAGCTCGCGCATGATCTCCATCACCGCGCTCACCTGTCCGGCGCCACCGTCGATCAGCAGAAGGTCGGGCCAGGTCTCTCCCTCTCGGTCGGGGTCCTCTTTCAAAAGGCGCTGAAAGCGGCGGGTCAGCACCTCTTTCATCATGCCGAAATCGTCGCCGGGCGTCAGATCCTCGCCCCGGATGTTGAACTTGCGGTACTGCGATTTGACGAAGCCCTCGGGCCCCGCAACGATCATTGCGCCGACCGCATTCGTGCCCTGGATATGCGAGTTGTCGTAGACCTCGATCCGCGCCGGCCGGGCGTCCAGATCGAACGCCTCGGCCAACCCGTCCAGCAGCTTGCCCTGCGTCACCGTCTCGGCAAGGCGCCGGGCAAGGCTTTCCCGGGCGTTGCGCGCCGCGCCGGCCACCAGTTCGGCCTTCTCGCCACGCAGGGGCACGGCGATTTCGACCTTGCGCCCCGCGGACTGGGCCAACACCTCTTCCATCAGTTCGCGATCCTCGATCGGATGCGACAGCAGGATCAGCTTGGGCGGTTCCTTGTCGCCGTAGAACTGGCCAAGGAAGGCCTGCAGCACCTCTGCCGCCTCGGCGCCCGAGCCCGTTTTGGGATAGTAATCCCGGTTGCCCCAGTTCTGGTTCGCGCGGATGAAGAAGACCTGCACGCAGGCCTGTCCACCCTCCATGTGCAGGGCTACGATATCAGCCTCGATCACGCCGCGCGGGTTGATGCCCTGGGACTGCTGCACCTGGGTCAGCGCGCGGATCCGGTCCCGCAGCGCGGCGGCGCGCTCGAATTCCAGTGCCTCGCTCGCCTCTTCCATCTGGCGGGCCAGCGTGGTCTGCACGTTGGTCGAGCGTCCCTGAAGGAAGCGTTCAGCATCGGCCACCAGCTCGGCATAATCCGCGCGGCTGATCTGGCCGGTGCAGGGCGCGCTGCAACGCTTGATCTGGTAGAGCAAACAAGGCCGGGTCCGGCTTTCGAACATCGCGTCCGAACAGTTCCGCAGCAGGAAGACCTTCTGCAACTGGTTCAACGTCCGGTTCACCGCACCGGCGCTGGCGAAGGGCCCGTAGTACCTTCCCTTCTGCTTCTTGGCGCCCCGGTGTTTCTTGATCTGCGGAAAGTCATGATCCCCGGTCATCAGGATATTCGGGAACGACTTGTCGTCGCGCAGCAGCACGTTGTAGCGCGGCTTGAGCTGCTTGATCAGGTTCTGTTCCAGCAGCAACGCCTCGGTCTCTGTCCCCGTGGTCAGGAACATCATCGAGGCGGTCTCGGAAATCATCCGCGCGATGCGGGCGCTGTGGCCCGTGGGCTTGGCGTAGCTCGCGACCCGTTTCTTCAGGCTGCGCGCCTTGCCGACATAGAGAACCGCGCCCGTTTCATCGAGCATTCGGTAGACGCCCGAGGAATTGTCCAACGTCTTCAGATAGGCCCGGATTCGGGCATGTCCGCGCAGGTCTTCGTTCGCGCTATCTGTCGGCGTTTCAGTCATCGGCCAATCGTCGTGATTCTCGGGTCTGGCTGCAATGGCGAAGCGGCCGAGACAAGGAAAAACAAATCCACTGATCCTGTGGACAACTCTGGTGAAATCTTTTCTGGGAGGGAAGAAAATCCTTGTTTTATTGGCCCTCTGTGGATTTGCCTATTTTTTAGGCAGCAATGTAAGGCTTTGTTTTTAATTGGTAATTTTTTTCCATGTGGCAAATTACTGAAAACATTGGAGGAATTATGACAGCTTCGTGATGCGCGAATCGGAGGTGCACAAGTCCGACGCCGTCTTCTCCCAATGCAAGGGGGTTTCCCTATTCGACACCCAGAACATCGGGTGTTTTCCAGCCCAAATGTTGCCCGCCATCGACGCAGAGAAGTTGCCCCGTAACCCCTGGCGCATCGAGGAAATATCCAAGCGCGGCGGTGATTTCCGCGGGGCTTGCCCCACGCTCCAGAACCGTCGCCGCGCGCTGGTTTCGGAAGTGTTCTTCCGACTGGCGGCTGCCCTGCAGTGTCGGCCCCGGGCCGATCGCGTTGACCCGGACCCTTGGCGCCAAAGCCTGCGCCGCGGTCTGGGTGAAGGCCCAAAGCCCCATCTTGGCGATGGTGTAGGTCATGAACTCCGGCGTCAGCTTGCGCACCCGCTGGTCGATCATGTTGACCACCAGCGCCCGGGCCAGCGGTTCACCCGCGTCGTCGGGGGCCGGGTGCGGGGCCTGCGCGGCCAGCGCCTGGGTCAGAACGAAAGGCGCGCGCAGGTTCGACTCAAGGTGCCGGTCCCAGCTGTCGCGCGTCGCCGTTTCGATATTGTCGTATTCGAAGATCGAGGCGTTGTTGACCAGGACGTTGACCTCTCCGCCCAGCGCCTCGACCGCCTGCGGTAACAGCGCGCCGGTCTGATCCTCACTCAGAAGGTCCGCCCGTACAGCCTCGGCTGCGCGCCCCATTCGGCGGATCGCGGCAACCACATCCTCGGCTTCGTCCCGGGACGAGGCATAATGCACCGCCACGTCGAATCCACGCTCGGCCAGGTAAAGCGACATCGCGCGGCCAAGCCGCTTGCCCGCACCGGTTACCAGCGCACGTTTCGGTTCGGAAGAAGTCAGGCTCATGACAGCAACACCACGACGTAGACAAGATAGAGGCCCGTCAGGATCACGCCCCAAAGCCGCGTGATCTTCTGACGCCAGAAGACGAATGGGATCAGGAGAAGCGACGAAGCCAGCATGACCCAGAAGTCCAGCACAAGGAATTCGCGGTCCACGGGTACCTGGGCAAGCAGCGTGGTCACGCCCATGATGCCCAGAAGATTGAACATGTTGGACCCGATGATGTTGCCCAGCGCCACGTCGGCCTCGCGCCGGATGGCGGCCATCACCGTCGTCGCCAGTTCCGGAAGAGAGGTTCCAAGCGCGACGATCGTCAGGCCGATCACCGTTTCGCTGATGTTGAAGTCGCGGGCGATCGCCACGGCGCCCTTCACCATCAGGTCGGCCCCGATGGGCAGGCCCACCAACCCGAGTCCCAGGTAGATCAGGATCCGCCGCCAGGACATGCCCTCTTCGGCGCCCTCAACCTCGACCTCGGACCCGCGCCTGCGGTGGCTGCGGGCCTCGTGGAGGTTCTCGCCAAGAACCAGCGCAAGTGCGGCCAGCATGATCAGGCCGTGTATCCAGCGCAGCGGCCCGAAGAAGGACAGCACGATGAACAGCACCGTCGCGCCCAGCATGATCACGTAGCTCTTTCGGGTGTCGCTTTCCCCAGCGGCAAGGCCGGACATGATCGCCGGCAGACCCAGAACCAACAGCACATTGGCCGTGTTCGACCCCACCACATTGCCCAGCGCAATCCCGGGCGCATCGGCAAAGGCTGCGCGGATCGCGACCAGAAGTTCCGGCGCCGAAGTGCCGAAAGCCACCACTGTCAGGCTCACGATCAGCGCCGGGATTCCCAACCGCAGGCTGGCGTTCACCGCGCCGCGCACCAGTGCGTCACCGGCAAAGAGCAGGATCACCAGCCCCGCACCCAGAAGAACGAAGTCGATCATTCAGGATTTCCCGCAGTCACACGGCCCCTTGCCCAGCCGGTAACGTCCGCAGTTCGGGCATTTGCGCGAGGCGAGTTTCGACTGCCCCGGAAACCGAAGCCGTCCGAACATGGCCAGCACCAGCATCCCGATCAGGAAGAGAGAGACGATCTTGACCATGGATCAGAGCCCGAAACGCGCGAAACCGGCGCGCTCCTCGATCCCGTCCAGCACGGTTCCCGCCACGCCAAAGCCGACACGCTGGAAAAGCGGGCGTTTCTGGGAATAAGGGACGAAGCGCACCTTCTCGCCGAAACGCTCTTTCATCTTGGGGACCAGGTGCCCCACGCCATCGGCCAGACCGACCTCGACCGCCTGCGCACCGACCCAGATATCGCCGGTGAACAGGTCCTTCCCCTCGGGCAGCTTCGATCCGCGCCGCGCCTTTACCTGGTCGATGAACGTCGCGTGGATCTGTTCCTGCAGGGCCTTGATCCGCTTTACGTCGGCGGCTTTCTCGGGCTGGAACGGATCAAGCATGCTTTTCGATTTCCCCGCGGTATAGACGCGCCGCTCGATCCCGTGCTTGCCGAGGAACTCGTTGAACCCGAAAGAGGCCGAGATCACCCCGATCGAGCCCACGATGGAATTGCTGTCCACCCAGATCTCGTCCGCCGCCGTCGCCAGCCAGTAGCCGCCCGAGGCCGCCACGTCTTCGACGAAGGCATAGACCGGAACTTTCCTCTCTTCCGACAGCCGCCGAATGCGCGCGGCGATCAGAGAGGATTGCGTGGGCGATCCGCCCGGCGAATTGATCACCAGCACCACTGCTGCGGGCTTGCCGCGCCGGAACGCGCGTTCAAGCATCGGGGCCAGCGTCGAATCATTGAGGACGCCGGGGCGCCCGCCGGTGGCGATCATGCCGCTGAGCCGGGCAACTGCGACCAGCGGATCGGCCTTCATGAAGGGTATGAAACGTTTCATGCAAGTTGATGTAGAGTGCCACCCCCCGGGTAACAAGGCGTCATTCCGATCCTGTTCGCCGCAGCGGAATTGAGCCGCCTTGAATGTGGCTTTCCGCGCCCCTGGGCCCTAGGTTGATCTCCGGCAGGGGAGGGCCACATGACGGTACGCTTTTTCACGGACAAGAACCGCCCGTTCCACATGGGGCCCTATCCGCTCGAACGTCTGGCGCGAGTGGCGGACATGCCGAATCTCGGGGCGGCGCCGCCTTTCTCCCCCCTGAGCTTCCAGAGGCCCGAGGATCCCGAAAGCCTCGTGAACGCGATGGACGAATACCAGGCGATGATGGACGCGATCCGCGACGGTCTGGTCAACGGCGCGCGGGCGGATTGCCCCACCGACCTGGTGGAGCGGGCCAACCACATCCGCGGATTCGGCTATTTTTCGGATGCCTCGATGATCGGAATCGGTCCGGTGCCGGAAACTGCCTTGCTGGCGAATCCCGTAATCAACCCCGACATCGAACGCCTGCGCCGGGACCTGATGACCCGGCAGACCAAGACGCTGGCCTCGGGCATCGACATGATCATGGCCGACCTGAAGGAGTCGATGGAGGCGCCGCCCAGCACCATCGACAGCCACGACCACGCGATTGTCTTTCTATACGAATACCCGCGCGACCCGGACCCGTCCGAACCGGGCGCAAGCTGGATCCTGAACGCCCAAGCCCATCGTGCCTGCCTGCGCGCCACCGAAACTGCCGTGGTGATCGCCAATTACATCCGGCTTCTGGGCTGGGACGCCAAGGCCCACAGCGCCACCTCGACGGACGTGGACCTGAACAAGCTGACCGTGGCCGCGGGTCTTGCCTCGGTCGAGGATGGCCGGTTGGTGAATCCCTATGTGGGTGACCGCTTCGGCGTGGCCGTGGTCACCACGAATTTCGCAATGGCGCATGATCTGCCGCTGGCGCCGCTGGCCGCGCAGCCGGCATGGCGGGTGAAAGGTCCGGCTTGGTGGCTCGGCAAGGGCTTTGCCAAGAACGCCTTCAACGCCGTGCCCTTCGCCAAGCGCCGCTTCGTCGACGGGGCGCAACCGTTCGAGCGGCTGAAGCGCGTGGAGAAGCCCACCACCTATATCGACGAGGCCCGCGTCGCCCGGGTGCCCAAGCGAACCGACATGTTCGCCCGCGCCCAGTTCGGCGACATGGGCAAGTCCCTGCAGGACGGGGCCAAGGGTGGCTACTATGCGCGCAAGGCGGCGACATCCATGGCCCAGCGCCGGGTCCTTGGGGCCTTCGTGTTGCTGCAGGACGGGGAGCCTGCACCACGGCAAAAGTCCGATAAAAGTCCGATGGAAATCCGACAGATTTCCGAAGGCATAAAAGCCGCCAGCTATTTCCTCGGGGTCGATGCGGTCGGGCTCAGCCGATGCCCCGACTGGACCTGGTATTCCCATGACGCCACCGGCGCTGAACTGGTCCCGCCCCATGACCAGGCGATCAGCATGATCATCGACCAGGGCTACGAAACGATGGAGGGCGCATCCGGCGACGACTGGATTTCCGTCGCGCAATCCATGCGCGCCTATCTGCGGTTCTCTCTTCTGGGTGGGGTGATCGCCAAGCAAATCCGCAACCTCGGCTACAAGGCCAAGGCGCACACAGTTCTGGACGGCGAGGTGCTGCAACCGCCGCTTCTGCTGCTCTCGGGACTTGGTGAGGTGTCGCGCATCGGCGAAGTGATCCTGAACCCCTACCTTGGGCCGCGGCTCAAGTCCGGCGTGGTCACCACCGACATCCCGCTGGCGCATGACAAGCCCATCGACTTCGGCCTGCAGAACTTCTGCGAAAGCTGCAACAAATGCGCCCGCGAATGCCCCTCGGGCGCGATCACCGCCGGGCCGAAGCTGATGTTCAACGGCTACGAGATCTGGAAATCCGACAGCCAGAAATGCGCCACCTACCGGATCACCACCGAGGGCGGCGCCATGTGCGGGCGCTGCATGAAGACCTGCCCCTGGAACCTGGAAGGTATCTTCGCCGAAGCGCCGTTCCGCTGGGCCGCGATGAACATGCCGAAGGCCGCGCCGCTGCTGGCGAAGCTCGACGACGCCGTCGGCAATGGCGGGCTCAACCCGGTCAAGAAATGGTGGTGGGATATCGAGCTTTACGAGGATGGCAGCTATCGCCCGGCCCGCACACCGGTGAATGAAAGAGGGCTGCAACGCGACCTAGACCTGAAATACGAGGATCAGACGCTGGCGGTCTATCCCGCCAACCTCGCCCCGCATCCCTGGCCCTACCCCTTTCCGATGGACCGCGAAGCCGGGATCGAGGCCTACCAGGCCCTTGTCACCGCCGAGGAATACCAGGAGCGGTTGGCCCGCGGCGACGACAGCATGGTGCATCGCTACACCGCCGCCGGCGAAAGCCCGGTGCTGCGGGTGGTTGTCTCGAAGGCCGAGAAGATGACCGGTGATGTCACAAAATACGAGTTTCGCGCCCTTGATGGATCCGACCTGCCGGAATGGGAGGCGGGCGCGCATCTGGATATCGTGGTCGCGCCCGAGTTCCTGCGGCAATATTCCATGTCCGGCGATCCGGCGGATCGGTCGGTCTACCAGATCGGCGTGCTGCGCGAGGATGACGGGCGCGGCGGCTCGAAGCTGATGCACCGGATCTTCAGCGAGGGGCGCAAGATCTTCATCTCGCGCCCGATCAACCATTTCCCGCTGGACGAAACCGCGACCAAGACCTTTCTCATGGGCGGCGGCATCGGGATCACCCCGATGATCGCCATGGCGCACCGGCTGCATGCCATCGGGGGGGAGTTCGAGATGCATTACTCGATCAAGTCCCGCGCTGCCGGGGGCTACCTGGAGGACCTAGCGTCCGCGCCATGGGCCGACCGGGTCACGCTCCATGTCTCGGACGAGGGCAGCCGCGCCGATCTGGATGCGGTTCTCTCAGGCTATCAGCCGGGCTGGCACCTCTACACCTGCGGGCCGGATCGCTACATGGGCAGCGTCGTGGAGGCCGCCGAGCGCCAGGGCTTCCCGGAAGAGGCGCGGCACCTGGAATATTTCTCGGTCCCCGAACTGCCCGAGTACGAGAACCATCCCTTCACCCTGCGGCTGGCCCGTTCGGGCCAGGAATTCCTGATCCCCGCCGACAAGACCGCGACCGACGTGCTTGCCGAAAACGGCATCCACATCGACGTGAAATGCTCAGACGGGATCTGCGGCGTCTGCAAATGCGGCCTGGTCTCGGGCGAGGTGGAGCACCGCGACTTCGTGCTGTCGAAATCACAGCGCAAGGATGCGATCATCCTGTGCCAAAGCCGCGCGGCCCAGGACGGAGGCGTGATCGAGATCGACCTCTAGGCCGTCAGGCGCAGTGTTCCCGGCAAATGGCGGCCATGGTGGCAACCGCCTCGTCGACCTTGCCCGGCTCCACCGTGGCCACGGCGATCTGGTCGCCGGTCTCGGCAAAGCAGAGGCTGAGACCGCCGGACTTCCGCGCACCCAAGTAGACCAGCTTGGGTCCGGGCAGTGCAACCTCGGTAAAGGGTTGATTTGTCAACACCTGCTGCTCCAGAGCTCCAGCCACGTCTTTCATCGGAACAGCCGGATCGGGCCCGCGCGTACCTTCAACGGGTTCACCGAATTCCTTAAGGGCCGCCGCTTGCGCAAAGCTCTTGCTCGCCTTGACGAAGGCCTCCACGGCGTCGTCCGCCTCGGGCAGGCCCATCTCGGGCAATTCCGCCACCACAGGCTGCGCGGGGGCCGGTTTCGGGGCAGGAGGTGCAACCGGCTCCGGCTCGGGGAGCGGATCCGCCGGATCGAGCACCAGGGGTTGGCTGAGTTGCAGCGGCTCCGGCTCATCCTCCATCGGCGGCAGTTCGAACGCCTCGCTGTCGTCGTCATCCTCCGCGACGAGGTCCGGTTCGAGGATGTCATCCTCGGACACTTCCTCGATTTCCGGCTCGGGCTCAGGCTTTGGCGGTCGTGCCCTGAACCGCGCGAGAAGCGATGCCTTTACGGCCGTCTCTTCAACGTCCGCATCGGCTTCCGGCTCAATGTCTGGCTCAATCGCGACTTCCGGCTCAATCTCCGGCTCCGGCTCAACCTCTTCCGCGGCAACCTCGTGCGGCTCGTAGGCGCCGTATTCTTCGACCTCCTCCGGGGCTGGCTGCGGCGGCTTCGGCTTGGACTTGCGCTCTTCCATGGTCCGCGGCGGCCCGTCGGACTCAAGCTGCCAACCCACCATGGTGCCGATTTCCATGTTGTCGGCGGCTTCCTGAAGTTCGGCGGCGGAATATCCATCGATCTGGCTGCGGTTGCGCAGGTTCGAAGCCTCGGACTTCACCGACAGCACGCCACCCTTGTGGCAAAACCGGTGCAGAAGCTTGACCAGCCCTTCCAGTTGCTCGGCCTCGATATCCGCGTCCCGACCGGAAAACAGGTCGGCACCGCGCCCGGCGATCGCATCAGGGATGACCTCATCCACCTTCAGCAGGCGGCGCCCCTCAACCTCGACGACCATACGGCGACCGTCGCCCGTCATGAATGTGAGGCTGCGGGCGAGGATCGTCTCACCGATCTCGGCGAGGATCGCGTTCTGACGCTCTTCGTCATTCGTCGCCGTCAGAACCCTGTCTGTCGCGAACGTCGGCTCGGCCGCGGCACAGATATCCGCCAGCATCTCGGCGATGGTGTCGGTAACGTTCATACCATTTCACCTTTCACGGGCGCGATAGCAGTGGATGCATCGTCTGGAACACGGAACGGCATCGGCTACTCCAGAAAGTCAGGAAGCGAGAAACTCTCGACCGTCTGCCGCGCAATTTGCAACAGCGGTCTAGGGTCCCCCTCGCCGGGAAACATGAAGCACAACACGTGATTCGGGCGTTCCGGCAGTCTTATGAAAACATGGGTCGCTCCGCCCACGGCAACCAGCGCCTCGTCGAAACTCTCGGAAGAGCCCCCCAGACTTTCGGCCAGCGCACGAACGCTTTTGCCGTTCAGGTAGTTCAGCGCCGACACACCGAGGTTTTCCTGAAGCTCCTCCGGAATTTCACCCAGCGCAGCGGATCCCAGAACCATGCCGACCGACAGGTCCAGATATCCCACAAAGACACATCCGGGCATCTGCTCCAAAGCTTCGTTCAGAGAGTTTGATAGCGCATTCATATCAGGCCACCTCCGGCGCCTTCGCAGCCCAGGCTAGGTCTCGGGTGATCTGGAGCATGATGTTCGCCGCGTCGAGAAGTTGCTCTTCGCCAGCCTCGACCTCAAGCAGGGTCAACTGGATAAAGGCTTCCTCGAGCTGTCGGCTGATCCACTTCCCATCCGCCTTGAGCGCGTTGGCACCGCCAGCCTTCGAGGACAACTCCTCGGCCAGGGCCGTAAAGGCCGAAAAAACCTGATCGGGTTTCAGCTTGCCTTCAGCGAGCTTCTTTAGAAGCCCCACTCCAATCGTGTTGATCTTCAGGAGAAGTGGGCTGATGTTGCTCTGCTCGCGGCTTTCGAGCCGATGCTTTTCACGCTTGAGCAGCTTGTCGAGGCTATCCCCGCTCTCGGCCTCGAACTCTTCGATCTTCTCGACCTTGGGGTCCGGCTGGCGCGGCTTGGGGCGACGCTTCGGCGGTGGCGCAGACGGTACGGCGCTTGCCTGAGCCGCCGCAAGGATCTGCGGCTTCGGCGGGGCGAGTACCGGCTTGTTCGCTTGAGGAGTGAACCCGGCATTCATCATGTCCCGTGCAGCCTTCTGGTCGGCGTTTCGCACGGTCGCTGCCACCGTCATGAGATTGCGAACCAGATTCGCGCCGCCACTTGAGGCCCATGCCGCCTTGTCGCGCACCTTGCCGTCAGGCGCGGCCGCAATGGCCTCTTGGGCAGAAATCGGCGTGACCTGCCGGAACTGGCCATTCACCGAGGCGCGCAACTGCGCAACCTTCTTGTCCAGCCCAAGCTTGCCTTCGGGCGTGTCCGAGAAGGTCAACAACAGGAGACTCTGCGAATAGAGCCGTCGCGGGACATTGGCCCAGAGCTGCTGCTCCGCGTCGCTCCAGGGATGCGACGCGGATGTGCACCACAGCAGGATATCCGCCCGCCGCGCGATCCACAGCAACTGTTCCAACTCCTTGGATTGCCCCTGCATGCCGGGCACATCCATGAAGCTCAACTGCGACAGGACCGGGTTGTTCAGGCGCGCTTCGATGTAGTCCGGCTGCTGTTCGGCCGCGGCGTTGAAATCAAGGGTTTGCATCGCCACCTGGCGGCCAGACCACCATCCGGCGATCATACGCTCCGGCGATCCGTGGCGCACGATCACGGCGGGGCGCCGTGTCATGGACGACTGGGTTGGGATGAGGCTCCGGCCGATCAGAAAGTTGGTCAGCGTGGACTTGCCGCTTCCCGGAAGTCCCACGATCGCCACGCGCACCGGATTGGCCAGGCGCATCGCCAGACGTGACGCGCGTGTGCGCAAGGCACGATCCGCAGCGCTGGCGGAGTTGCCCTGCGCATCGGTATCGGCAATAAATTTTTCAAGCGCCGCGCGTTCGGCGGATATGTCTGGGAACTTACTCATTCCGCATGCCTCGAAACACGGGACGCCGCGACGAATTCATCACGACGCCCGGTGCATGGATATTGACGTTGTCGTGGTGATGCCACGAAACGCCCCTGTAGACAATTGCCTGGGGCGATTTGCCCCCGCAGATCATGCCAATTGAAAACAGGGGCCGTCCGCTACCTGGACCAGGAGAAATTCTCGTCGCAAAGAGCCACCAGCGCCAGCGTGGTCTTGCCAAGGCGGATGCGATCGCCGTGCTGAACCGTCTCGGTCCCGAGAATGGGCTTGTTGTTCAGCCGCACCATGTTGGATTTGCCGCCTGGACCCACGAAAAACGCGCTATTCTCTTCGTCGAACACGATCGAGGCATGGGTATCCTGCGCGATCTTCTCGTCGCCGAAATCAAGGCGGACATCCTGATCGGCTCCGCGCCCAATTCGCGCAACGCCCTCGGTCAGGGTGACCTGGGACCCCATACCGGGGCCTTCGATCACGACGAGCCAGCCAACCGGCAACCCCTCCAAGGACGGGCTCGCGCTCTGGGCCGGAGGGGCCAGCGCGCCCGGGGGGGCGACATCTTCGAATTCTTCGTCGTCATCGACAGGGGCGCCCCAGATCTCGTGCGGCTGGTTGTCCTCTTCCACATCCGTGTCCGACGAGGCCATGGCCGCAAGGACGGTCATATCGGCGTCATCTTCTTCAACGACGTCCCAAATAGATCCCTCGTCACCGCTCGCGGCTTCTTCCTGAACCGGTTGGGGGCGCGGAGCGGTCGGGATGGAAGTGTCGGCTGCGATCGTGCTGAGCAGCGATTGCGCGATCTGGTCGTAATCGGAATGATCTTCCTTCGGCGCCTTGGCTTTGGCTTTCTTGGCCGGGGCAGCGGGCTTCTGGGCGGTCTTTGCGGACTCCTGAACTTCTTCGGCCTCTTCCGGCTCCGCATTGCGTTTCTTCTTGAGTTTCCCGCCGAAGATCACCTGACACCTACCTTAGTTAGCCGGACCGACAGGTGCCGGTCCCGATCCATGTTTTACACCGAGTTCTGACGGGACGCGTGCCTTAACCCCAATACGCACGCGTGCGCGATCCAGACCAGAGACTCTAACGCAGGAACTAGGGAAACACCACCTCGCGAATCTCAGGTTTCCGTGAGCTCCGCAATGGCGGCAGGATTCTGCTACCGTTGTTAATCCGAGGTAAAGATTGTCGAAAAACTGCGTTTCAGCGCCACGTCCAGATCGGCCATTGTTACCGGAAGCCCCAGGTCGACCAGACTCGTCACCCCGTGCTCGCGAATCCCGCAGGGAACGATTCCCTCGAAATGGCTCAGGTCCGGTTCCACGTTGATCGAGATGCCGTGGAAGCTGACCCATTTGCGCAGCCGCACCCCGATGGCGGCGATCTTGTCTTCGCGCGGACGCCCGTCCGGTCCGGTCGGTTTGTCGGGGCGCACGACCCAGACACCGACGCGGCCCTCACGCCGCTCACCCTTCACGTTGAACTCATCGAGCGTGGCGATCACCCATTCCTCGAGCTGCCAGACAAAGCGCCGCACGTCGCGCCCGCGCTTGCCCACGTCGAGCATGACATAGGCCACGCGCTGCCCGGGACCGTGATAGGTATACTGCCCGCCACGGCGCGCCTCGTAGACGGGAAAGCGATCGGGATCGGTCAGGTCTTCGGGGCGGGCGGAGGTGCCGGCGGTGTAGAGAGGCGGGTGCTCGACCAGCCAGACCGCCTCTGCGGCGCGGCCCTCGGCGATGGCGGCGGCGCGCGCCTCCATCTCGGCCACGGCGTGGTCGTAGTCGGTCAAACCTTCAGACGTGATCCACTCTACCATCGCCCCGCGATCCCCGGATAGTGCGCCCCGTGTAGCTACCTGCTGGCATCCCTGAGGTCCATAGCCCTTGAAAACAAGCGCTTTCCCCGTCCCGCACCGCGCATGGGGATTCTCTGCAAAAGGATGCAAAAACCCCTTCACAAGCCCCTGCCCCTTCGCTATGTAGCGCGTCACCAAGCCAAGACAGTGCGGTCGTGGCGGAATTGGTAGACGCGCAGCGTTGAGGTCGCTGTGGGGTAACTCCCGTGGAAGTTCGAGTCTTCTCGACCGCACCATTCTCCCGAAAATCCAAATCGGAAAACTATCGGAATTTTATCTGAATTCCGTCGGACTTTCCTGCAGGTGCGTGCCAGGCCCGAAGGCGGCAGGAGGCCGCCCCGGCGACGCGCGCACCGGGCTGAAGCCCGGCCTACGGCGGGTGAGATGGCTCAGGGCTGCGGGTGCTCCCCGTCCAACTGGACGCCACCCCGCGGATCGTCCACAATCTCGAGGTCGCAGGCGCCCATACCTACTTCGCCGGAGAGCTGGAGGCGTAGGCTGGCGGGCTGCGTCGGAGTATACCCGGACCCTCCGTCCCTACCAATGCGGCGGTTTCTGATCAGCGAGCGGGATGGTGCTGGACTCCGAGGCTTCGCGCTCGGCCTCGCGTTCCATCACCATCGCCAGGCGGCGGGTCAGACGCTCGATCTCACGCTCCTGCCGGGCGACGATGTCGGACAGGTCGTCGGTCACGCGCATCAGGTGCGCCACGCGTTCTTCAAGCTCGGTCAGGCGGGTCTCGGTCATGGGGCGCTCATAGCACGGGCAAACGCCCCTTGCGAGGCCCCGCGGCTTGCCCCCAGAAGCCCCTTCGGCTATGCCCCGCGCGAAGAGCTTTCCGCAGGATCCGACCATCATGGCGAAGCAGAAGAAACAGCCCCGGCCCAAGGCCGTCACTCCCAAGGGCTTCCGCGACTATTTCGGCACGGAGGTCGAAGAGCGCAAGGAGATGCTCGAGGCCATCGCCCGGGTCTACCATCGCTATGGGTTCGAGGCGCTGGAATCCTCGGCGGTCGAGACGGTCGAGGCGCTGGGCAAGTTCCTTCCCGACGTGGACCGCCCGAACGAGGGCGTCTTCGCCTGGCAGGAGGATGACGACGGCGACTGGCTGGCGCTGCGCTATGACCTGACCGCGCCGCTGGCGCGGGTCTATGCCCAGTTCCGCAACGACCTGCCCACCCCGTATCGGCGCTATGCCATGGGCCCGGTGTGGCGCAACGAAAAGCCCGGGCCGGGCCGGTTCCGCCAGTTCTACCAATGTGACGCCGACACGGTGGGCGCGCCCTCGGTCGCGGCGGATGCCGAGATCTGCGGCATGCTCGCCGAGGCGCTGGAAACCGTGGGCATCCCGCGCGGCGATTACATCGTGCGGGCCAATAACCGGAAGGTTCTGAACGGGGTGATGGAGGTCGCGGGCGTGCTCGACCCCACCGACCCCGAGAAGTTCGCCCATGAGCGCGGGATCGTCTTGCGCGCCATCGACAAGCTTGACCGGCTCGGCACCGACGGGGTCCGGGCGCTGCTGGGGGAAGGCCGCCAGGACGAGTCCGGCGACTTCACCAAGGGCGCAGGCCTTAGCGACGAGCAGGCCGAGATCGTCATGGCCTTCATGGACGCTCGCCGCGAGGATGGCCCCGCCACCGTGGCGCGGCTGAACGAGTTGGTCACCGGCTCGGCCATGGGGATCGAAGGCGTGGGCGAGCTTGAGACCATCGCCGAACTGATGGATGCGCAGGGCTATGGCCCCGAGCGCTTCATCATCGACCCTTCCGTCGTCCGCGGCCTCGGCTACTACACCGGCCCGGTTTTCGAGGCGGAACTGACCTTCGAGATCCTCGACGAGAAGGGCCGCCCGCGCCAGTTCGGCTCGGTCGCGGGGGGCGGTCGTTATGACGACCTGGTAAAGCGCTTCACCGGCCAGTCGGTGCCCGCTACCGGAATCTCGATCGGGGTGGACCGGCTGCTGGCCGCGCTGCGCGCCAAGGGCCGCATTGGCTCCGAGGCACATGGACCCGTGGTCGTGACCGTGATGGACCGCGACCGGATGGCCGATTACCAGGCCATCGCGACCGAATTGCGCCGGGCGGGCATCCGCGCCGAGGTCTACCTGGGCAACCCGAAGAACTTCGGCAACCAGCTCAAGTATGCCGACAAGCGCAACTCCCCGGTCGCGATCATCGAGGGCGCGGACGAGAAGGCGCGCGGCGTGGTGCAGGTCAAGGACCTGATCCTGGGCGCCAAGATCGCCGAGACCGCGACGCTCGAGGAATGGAAGGACCAGCCCGCCCAGTTCGAATGTCCCCGTGACGGCCTCGTCGAGGCGGTGCGAAAAATCCTGACGGCCGAGTGATGCCCAGCAAGGCCGACACACGGGCCGAGGCCGCCCGGCTTCAGGCGATCTTCGAGGAAGCCGGCGCGTTGCCGGTGGAGACGACGATCCTGCAACCCGCCGACACGCTGCTCGACCTTTATGGCGAGGATATCCGCGCGCGCGCCTATGTGACCTCGGACCCGCTCAATGGCGAGCAGATGCTGCGGCCAGATTTCACCGTGCCGGTGGTGCAGATGCACATGTCCGACGGGGCGGAACCGGCGCGCTATACCTATTCGGGCGAGGTGTTTCGCCGCCAGGAAGATGGCCGGGGCCGGGCCAACGAATATATCCAGGTGGGCTACGAGGTCTTCGACCGCGAGAACCCTGCCGCCGCTGATGCCGAGGTGTTCGCGCTGATCTCCCAGGCGCTCGGGCCGCTGAAGCTGCGGGCGGCGACGGGCGATATCGGGTTGCTGATGGATGCGGTGCGCGGGTTGTCCACGACCGAGCGTCGCAAGGCGGCGCTGATGCGCCACATCTGGCGCCCGCGCCGGTTCCGCGCCCTGCTGGAAAGGTTCGGCGGGCGCAGTCCGGTGCCGCCCAGCCGCACGGCCCTTCTGGCAAACCCCGACCCGATGGCCGAGGCGCAGCCGCTCATCGGCAAGCGCGGCGCCGGTGAGATCGCCGCCCGGATTGAGGCCTTGCGCGAGGATGCGGCCGAGCCGCCGATCTCGGCAACCGAGGTGGACCTGCTGGAAGACATGCTGAAGATCCGGATGAAGTCCGTCGATGCGCTGTCGCACCTGCGGGATCTTGCGGTGGACATGCCTTCGATCGGCCCTGCGATCGAACGGATGGACGCGCGCTGCGAGGCGCTGGTCGCCCGGGGCGTGGCGGTCGAGGAGCTGGATTTCGAGGCCTCCTACGGGCGCACCTCGATGGAATATTACGACGGGTTCGTCTTCGGGTTTTATGCCGAGGCGCGGCCCGACTTGCCCCCGGTGGCCACGGGCGGGCGCTATGACGCGCTGACCCGGGTGCTGGGGCGCGGCCGCTCGATCCCCGCGGTGGGCGGGGTGATCCGCCCGGGCCTGGTGCTGTCGCTCATGGAGGGCGGGCAATGACCGTGAAGCTGGGCGTGCCGTCCAAGGGGCGGCTGATGGACAAGACCTTCGACTGGTTCGGCGCCCGGGGCGTGACGCTTTCGCGCGCGGGATCGGACCGCGAATATGCCGGGGCCGTGGAGGGCGCCGAGGGCGTGGAACTGGTGCTGCTCTCGGCGGGAGAGATCCCGCGCGAACTGGCGGCGGGGCGGATTCACCTGGGCGTCACAGGCTCGGACCTGGTGCGCGACAAGCTGGCCGCCTGGGACAGCCAGGTGATGGAGCTGGCGCAGCTAGGCTTCGGCCACGCGGACCTGGTGATCGCGGTGCCTAAGGCCTGGGTCGACGTGGATACGCTGGATGACCTCGACGGGGCGGCGGCGGCCTTCCGCAAAACGCACGGCCACCGGATGCGGATCGCGACCAAGTATCACCGCCTGGTGCGGGAATTCCTGCGCGAGACCGGCGTCGCCGATTACCGGCTGGTGGACAGCCAGGGCGCGACCGAGGGTACCGTGAAGAACCTGACCGCCGAGGCGATCGCCGACATCACCTCGACCGGCGAGACGCTGCGCGCGAACCACCTCAAGATCCTCTCTGACGGGGTGGCGCACCGCAGCCAGGCGACGCTTTACAAGTCGCTCAAGGCCGACTGGTCCGCTGAGGATCGCGCTGCGCTCGAGCGCCTGGTACGCAAGCTGGACGTCGCGGGCTGACAGCTAGACGACAAGTCAATAGCGGCCCAAGGCTTTGTTTCCGTTGATCGGACGGACGATCTGGGCAAGACTGTTCCTCTGCATATTCGCGGGAGGAGACAGAATGTGCCAGATTTTCGCTGGGCAAAACCCGGAGAATTATGAACCAGTGACCCGCCGCCTGCGGCTCAATGGCCAATCGACCAGTATCCGCCTAGAGAGAACTTTCTGGGAAATCCTGGACCAGATCGCCGAGGGCGAAGGGATGTCCACGCCGGGTTTCGTGTCGAAGCTGCACTCGGAGGTGCTTGAATTGCGGGGCGAAGCCCGCAACTTCACGTCGCTTCTAAGATGTGCCTGCATCAAGCACCTGACCGAGGCCGCGAGCCCCCTTCACCGGGTCGCGGCTGAATAAAACGGGACTTTCGCGGTGTAGTAGATAGCTACTACCCGCAGCGTCCGGGCCTCGGCCACACTTCCTTCATGACTCACGGGCGATCCGCCCGCGCATGTACTGGAGGAAAGATTGGCAAAGGCAATTCATTCGATGATTCGCGTCATCGACGAGGAGCGCTCTGTTGCGTTCTACAAGAAGGCGTTCCGGCTCGAGATCGCCGACAGGCTCGATTTCAGCGATTTCACCCTCGTCTATCTCAGCAATCCGGAAACCGAGTTCGAGGTCGAGCTGACCGTGAACAAGGGCCGGTCTGAGCCCTATGACCTTGGCGACGGCTACGGCCACCTGGCGGTTTCGGTGGACAACCTGGACGCCGAACACGCCCGTTTCGAGGCCGAGGGCCTCAATCCCCGCAAGCTCGTGGAATTCGCCCCGGACGGCAAGCTCGTCGGGCGCTTCTTCTTCGTGGCGGATCCGGACGGCTACCAGATCGAGGTTCTGGAGCGCAGCGGCCGTTTCAAGTGACGCTGCACAGCAGCCAATTCAAACAAGAAAAGTATCTCAGGGAGGACACAACAATGACAACCACTCCACGTTCGCTGACCCGGCGGGCGCTTCTGCAACAAAGCGTGGCGGCGGGGGCCGCATTCGTCGTGGGTTCCGGCTATGTTGCCGGGTCCTCGGCGGCCTGGGCCATGGAGGTCCAGCACCTTCAGCCCGAAACCATGGCCACGCTGATCCAGATGGCGCGCGACATCTATCCCCATGACCACGTGGGCGACGAGTTCTACGCCGCCGCCGTGAAGGGCTATGATTCCGCCGATGCCGCCCCGGGTATCGAGGCCGGTGTCGCCGCACTGAACGCGGCCGCCGTGGGGGCTGGTCATGCCAGCTACCTGGCCGCCGGATGGGAGCGCGACCGCGTGGATATCCTGCGCGGCATGGAGAACAGCCCGTTCTTCCAGATGGTTCGCGGCGGCCTTGTCACGGGTCTCTACAACCAGAAAGCCGTCTGGCCGCTCTTCGGCTACGAGGGCGAGAGCTTCTCGAAGGGCGGTTACATCGACCGCGGCTTCGATGACATCAGCTGGTTGTAAGGGAGGACGCACAGATGGCAGCACCATTTGATCTGAACGACGACAGCGTTGTCGTCGTCATCGGCACCGGCGCCGGCGGCGGCGTCCTGTCAAACGAACTGGCCCAGAAGGGCGTGAGCGTCGTGGCACTCGAAGCGGGCGGGCGTTACCTGCCGCAAGACTACATCAACGACGAGTGGGAAAGCTTCGGCCAGTTGGCCTGGCTCGACCCGCGCACCACTTCGGGCGACTGGCGCGTGGCCAAGGACTTCTCGGGCCTGCCGGCCTGGATCGTCAAGGCCGTGGGCGGCACCACGACCCACTGGGCGGGGGCTTCGCTTCGGTTCCAGGACCATGAGTGGAAGGCCAGGACCAACTATGGCGAGGTACAGGGGGCAAACCTTCTGGACTGGCCGATCGACGGCGCGGAAATGGCGCCCTGGTACGAAAAGGCCGAAGCCAAGCTTGGCGTGACCCGCACCGGTGATCGCGCCGGGCTGCCGGGCAACAACAACTTCAAGGTCTTCGAGGCCGGGGCCAAGGCGTTGGGCTACGAGCAGGTTCACACCGGGCGGATGGCGATCAACAGCTCGGATTACGACGAACGCCCGTCGTGCCAGCAGGTCGGGTTCTGCTTCCAGGGCTGCAAGTTTGGCGCCAAGTGGTCGGCCGCCTACACGGACATTCCGCGCGGCGAGGCCACGGGGAACCTGGAAGTGCGCGAAAAGGCCCACGTGGCGCGGATCGTGCATGATGCCAGCGGCAAGGTCACCGGCGTCGAATATTTCGATGCCGACGGCAATCTGCAGATGCAGAAGGCCCGGATCGTCTGCGTGGCCGGCAACTCCTTCGAAAGCCCGCGTCTGCTGCTCAATTCCGCCTCGTCGATGTTCCCGGACGGTCTGGCGAACAGCTCCGGCCAGGTGGGCCGCAACTACATGCGGCACATGACCGGCTCGGTCTACGCAGTGTTCGACAAGCCGGTGAAGATGTGGCGCGGTACGACCATGGCCGGCATCATCCAGGACGAGTCGCGGCACGATCCGTCGCGCGGCTTCGTCGGCGGCTACGAACTGGAAACGCTCAGCCTCGGTCTGCCGTTCATGGCAGCCTTCCTCGACCCCGGCGCATGGGGCCGCGAGTTCACCACCGCCCTCGATATGTACGAGAACATGGCGGGCATGTGGATCGTGGGCGAGGACATGCCGCAGGAAACCAACCGCGTCACGCTCAACCACGACGTCAAGGACCAGTACGGCCTGTCGGTGGCGAACGTGCATTTCGACGACCACCCGAACGACATCGCCATGCGCAACCATGCCTACAAGCAGGGCATGGCGGTCTATGACGCGGTGGGGGCGACCCGGACCTTCCCGACGCCGCCCTATCCGTCGACGCACAACCTCGGCACCAACCGGATGTCCGAGAACGCGCGGGACGGCGTGGTGAACAAGTGGGGCCAGACCCACGACATCGCCAACCTGTTCATCTCGGACGGCTCCCAGTTCACCACGGGCGCGGCCGAGAACCCCACGCTGACGATCGTGGCCCTGGCTATTCGCCAGGCCGATCACATCGCCCGCGAAATGTCTGCCGGGAATCTCTAGGCAGGACCTCCCATGGTCAAACTCGGCGGCGCCTTCGGGCGCCGCTTTTTTGTCAGATATCTTCGACCATCAGCACGCCGCCCAGCGACTTGATCGCGCCCTTGATCTGCGGGTTGAGCGGGAAATCCCGGTCCGGGGTCACGTCCCATTCGGTGCCGGTATCGCGGTCGGCGATGCAGAAGGTGATCGGCCCCTTGCCGCGTGTGGCCTTCTCGTCGCCCATCCGTTCGAGCAGGTTCTTGACCGAGAAGACCGCCTCGGGCGCTTCCACGAAAACCTTCAGCCCCATGGCGCCCGCATCCGCCGCCACGGTATCGATCGGGGTGACCGCGCGGGCGAGCAGTTTCAACTGCTCGGATTCCATCGTCGCCTCGACCGTCAGCACCACGTTCGAGCCTGTATCCAGATTGTCGCGCGCCGCCTCCAGCGTGTCGGAGAAGACCGTGACCTCGTAAAGCCCGGTCGGGTCCGACAGTTGCACGAAGGCAAAGCGGTTGCCGCGCGCCGACTTGCGTTCCTGCCGGCCCGAAACCGCGCCTGCGATCTTGGCGACCAGCGCGCCGCGCTCGGCCTCGGCGGTGACCTCGGCCAGTGTCTTGACGCCCTTGCGCTTGAGCGGCGCCATGTAATCGTCCAGCGGATGACCCGAGAGGTAGAAGCCGATGGCCTTGTGCTCTTCGGCCAGCCGCTCGTTCGGGAGCCAGTCATCCACCGGCGAGAGGCGCGGTTCGGGAAGGTCGTCCCCGGCCTCGCCGAACAGCGAGACCTGGTTCGAGGATTTCTGGTCATGCACCGCCGCCGAATAGGCGCTGAGCGCGTCGAGGCTGTCGAAGACCCTGCGCCGGTTAGGGTCAAGCTGGTCGAAGGCCCCGGCGCGGGCCAGCATTTCCAGCGGGCGCTTGCCTATCCGCTTCAGGTCCACCCGCCGGGCGAAATCGAAGAGCGTGGCGAAGGGCTTCTCGCCCCGCGCCTCGACGATCAGCTTCATCGCCTCGACGCCCACGTTCTTGAGCGCGCCCAGCGCATAGACAACCTGCCCCTCGGCCACGCTGAACGTCGCCTCGGACCGGTTCACGCAGGGGGCGACGATCCCGATCTCCAAGCCCCGGCGCACCTCTTCGGCATAGGTCGCAAGCTTGTCGGTGAGGTGGATATCGCAGTTCATGACACCGGCCATGAACTCCACCGGGTGGTTCGCCTTGAGCCAGCCGGTCTGGTAGCTGACCACGGCATAGGCGGCGGCGTGGGACTTGTTGAAGCCGTAGTTGGCGAATTTTTCGAGCAGGTCGAAAACCTCGCCCGCCTTCTCCTTGCTCACGCCGTTGGCCACCGAGCCGTCGATGAATTTCGGGCGCTCCTTGGCCATTTCCTCGGCGATCTTCTTGCCCATGGCGCGGCGCAGCAGGTCGGCACCGCCAAGGGTGTAGCCCGCCATGACCTGGGCGATTTCCATCACCTGTTCCTGGTAGACGATGATGCCCTGGGTTTCCTCGAGGATGTGGTCGATGGACGGGTGAATCGACTGCAATTCGCGCAGCCCGTTCTTGACCTCGCAATAGGTCGGGATGTTCTCCATCGGACCGGGACGGTAGAGCGCCACCAGCGCGACGATATCCTCGATGCAGGTGGGCTTCATGCGCCTCAGCGCATCCATCATGCCCGAGCTTTCAACCTGGAACACCGCCACCGTGCGGGCCTGAGCGTAAAGCTGGTAGGTCTTCTCGTCATCGAGCGGAATCTGCCCGATATCGTTCACCGCGCCGTCTGGTGGCGTGTAGATCTGCGTACCGTCCGGGCCTTCGTGCAGGCTGCGCCCGCCGCGCTGGATCAGGTCGATGGCGTTCTGGATCACGGTCAGGGTCTTGAGCCCGAGGAAGTCGAACTTCACCAGCCCCGCCTGTTCCACCCATTTCATGTTGAACTGGGTGGCGGGCATGTCGGAACGTGGATCCTGGTAGAGCGGCACCAGCTCGTCCAGCGGGCGGTCACCGATCACCACGCCCGCCGCGTGAGTCGAGGCGTTCCTGAGCAGCCCCTCGATCTTCTGGCCATAGGTCAGGAGCCGGTCCACCACCTCTTCGGCGCGGGCAGCTTCGCGCAGGCGGGGTTCGTCGGATAGCGCCTTCTCGATCGAGACGGGCTTCACGCCCTCCACGGGGATCATCTTCGACAGGCGGTCCACCTGGCCATAGGGCATCTGCAGCACCCGGCCCACGTCACGCACGGCGGCCTTGGACAGAAGCGCGCCGAAGGTGATGATCTGTGCCACTTTCTCGCGGCCGTATTTCTCCTGCACGTACTGGATCACCTCTTCCCGGCGGTCCATGCAGAAGTCGATGTCGAAGTCGGGCATCGAGACGCGTTCGGGGTTCAGGAAGCGTTCGAAGAGCAGGCTGTAGCGCAGCGGGTCAAGGTCGGTGATCGTCAGCGCATAGGCCACCAATGAGCCCGCACCCGAGCCCCGCCCCGGCCCCACCGGGATGTCATGGTCCTTGGCCCATTTGATGAAGTCGGCAACGATCAGGAAGTAGCCGGGGAAGCCCATCCCCTCGATGATGCCCAGCTCGAATTCGAGCCGTTTTTCATAGTCTTCGACCGGCGCGGCATGGGGAATGACCTTGAGCCGTTCGACCAGCCCCTCCTTGGCCTGGCGGCGCAGTTCCTCGACCTCATCCTCGGCAAAGCGCGGCAGGATCGGCGCGCGTTTCTCGGCCTTGTAGGCGCAGCGGCGGGCGATCTCGACGGTGTTCTCCAGCGCCTCGGGCAGATCGGCGAACAGCGTCGCCATCTCCTCGGGGCTTTTCAGGTAGTGCTGTGGCGTCAGGCGGCGGCGCGGCTCCTGCTGGTCCACATAGGCGCCCTCGGCGATGCAGATCAGCGCATCGTGCGCCTCGTACATGTCCGCCTTGGGGAAATAGACGTCGTTGGTGGCTACCAGCGGCAGGTCCATCGCGTAGGCCATTTCGACGAAGCCGCGCTCGGTCTGGCGTTCGGCCTCGGGCGTCTGGCTGCCCTCGCCCGGATGGCGCTGCAGTTCGACATAGAGCCTGTCCGGATAGATCGCGGCCAACCGCCCCATCAGCGCCTCGGCCTTGGGCCGCTGCCCCTGCTGCAACAGTTTGCCCACCGGCCCCTCCGGCCCGCCGCTGAGGCAGATCAGCCCTTCGGAATAGGTCGCCAGTTCCTCGACCGTGACCTGCGGCAGCGCCCCGCCGGTGTCGAGGTAGAGGCAGGAATTGAGCTTCATCAGGTTCAGGTAGCCCGCCTCGTTCTGGGCCAGAAGCACCACCGGCGCAGGCGGGCGCGGGCGTTCACCGGGCTGGGCGGGGTCGAACTCCACGTCCACCTGGCAGCCGATGATCGGCTGCACTCCGGCGCCCGAGGCGTTCACCGAGAACTCCAGCGCCGCGAACATGTTGTTGGTATCGGTCACCGCCACGGCCGGCATGCCCATGCCCGCCACGAGGCCAGGCAGCTTCTTGACCGGAACAGCCCCCTCCAGGAGGGAGTATTCGGTGTGAAGGCGGAGGTGAATGAATCGGAGGGCGTCGCTCATGGGCGCAGATTAGCCCCCCGAAAGAGTCGTGAAAACCGCGATTGCGCGTTACTTCAGCCAGACCTGACCGGACGTGCAGAGCGCGCGGCAATCAGTTGCGTCGGCTTTGAAGTCTTCGGGCACCATGATCTCGTCCGCGCCGGGGCCGGTGAAACGCGGATCATCGCATTCATCGTCCCGCGCCCATTGCGAGGAATTGTCACCGTAGTCGATCGCTCGGCACTCGGCGATATCCCACTCGGCCTTGGTCCGTTGCGGGCGGATGTTGCCTTCCTGGAAATGAACCGCGCAGTCGAATGCGTCCATCATGGTATTGGCCTGGTCCAGCGACTCCGCCATCCCGTCCCCCACGAAACGCGGATCGTCGCATTCCCCGTCATCGGCATATTCGCTGTCGTTCATGCCGAAATCGATCCCGTTGATCGAAAGCCCCTGCGCATGGGCAGGCATGGCCAGCAACATGGCGAGAACCGCCGCGGCAGCTGTTTTCAAAATCATTCGTGAACCCTCCTCTGTCGTGGCGGGCGCGGCCCGTTGAAGACGCGCCCGCGATATCACCGTGATCAGCTTACTTCAGCCAGACCGCGCCGGAATTGCAGAGCGCGCGGCAGTCCGCCGCATCCGCCATCCGGTCTTCGCCGAGCAGGATCTCGTCCACGCCGGGGCCGGTGAAACGCGGATCGTCGCATTCCCCATCCCGCGACCATTGCGACGAGTTGTTGCCATAGCTGACGCGGCGGCACTGGGAGATGTCCCATTGCGCCCGGGTCCGGGCCAGTCGAATACGCTGCGCCTGGTAGAGTTTCAGGCAGTCGCTCGCATCACGCTTGATGTTGTCGACATCCTGGTTCGTGGCCATGCCACCGCCCGCAAAGCGCGGGTCGTCGCATTCGCCATCAAAGGCGTACTGGCTCGAGTCGACACCAAAATCAATTCCACCATAAACGATCGGTGCGGCACAAGCGGCGGCGAACAGGCCGCCAGCCAGAATATAAAAGTACTTACGCGTCATATCGTTTCCTCGTTTCTCATTTCGCGAGTGCCGGACGCGCCCCCCGACGTCTTTGGCAGTGTGGGAAACGATAGCCGAGGAAACCGATAACAATTCCGTGAAGCCCCGCATCGCGTAAATTCCGGCGCTGGTGTGCCATCGTCGCAACAGTCTGTTTTTGCCGGTCAAGAACGATTTCCGGCGCGCTACCCGCGGGCCGAGATGGCCATCTTCCTGAGAATTTTGAAACTGTTTCGGCATGATCCGGGGTCATGATACTTGCCAAATGGTCAAAAGCTGGCTTTCCTTTTTTCACGCAACAGGGAGCGCATGGCTTTACGCCGCATCGGGCCAGCGCAATCGCGGCGAAGATCGCGACAACAGAAAGCGGCCGAGAACATGAATGGCCCGAATCTCGTTTCTTCTGAACGGAGAGACGGTTGAGGTCGGGGGCGAACCCGCCACCCGGACCCTTCTCGACTGGCTGCGCGAACGGCGCGGCCTCACCGGCACCAAGGAAGGCTGCAACGAGGGCGACTGCGGCGCCTGCACCGTCATGGTGACCGACGCGCGCGGCAGCCGCAGCATGAACGCCTGCATCCTGTTCCTGCCGCAGCTTCATGGCAAGGCGGTGCGCACGGTCGAGGGGATCTCGGGGCCTGACGGAACGCTGCACCCGGTGCAGCAGGCGCTGATCGATCATCACGGCTCGCAATGCGGCTTCTGCACGCCGGGCTTTGTGGTGTCGATGGCCGTGGCCCATCTGAACGGGGAACGCGATTTCGACGACCGGCTTGCCGGAAACCTCTGCCGCTGCACCGGCTATGCCCCGATTATCCGCGCCGCCGAAGCCGCCGCCGAGGCGCCGGTTCCGGAGTGGATGCAGGCAGATCCGGCCTTTGCGGCGGGTCCTGAAGAGCCCTCTGACGAGGCATGTTTCCACCCACAAAGCCTCGACGCGCTGGCCGAATGGTATGACGCGCATCCCGATGCCACCCTGATTGCCGGGGCAACAGACGTGGGGCTCTGGGTCACCAAGCAGTTGCGCGACCTGGGCCCTGTGGCCTTCCTGGCCGGGATCGAAGAGTTGAGGCAGATCGAGGTGACAGATAGCGAGATTCGCATCGGCGCCGGGGTGACCGTCTCGGATGCGCAGCCCGTGCTGGCCGCGCATCATCCGGACTTCGGGGAACTCCTGCGCCGCTACGCCTCGGTGCAGATCCGCAATGCCGCGACGCTGGGCGGCAACATCGCCAATGGCTCACCCATCGGGGACAGCCCGCCTGCCTTCATCGCACTGGGGGCCACCCTGCACCTTCGCAAGGGCGCGGCGCGGCGGAGCCTGCCGCTGGAGGACTTCTTCCTCGACTACGGCAAGCAGGACCGTGCGCCGGGCGAATTCGTCGAGGCGGTGACCATCCCCCGGCAGGAAGACCGGCTGCGCTGCTACAAGCTGTCGAAACGGTTCGACCAGGATATCTCGGCGGTCTGCGGCTGCTTCTCGATCCGCGTGGTCGAAGGCCTGGTGACCGAGGCCCGGATCGCCTTTGGCGGCATGGCCGGGATTCCGAAACGCGCGGCCAACGTCGAAGCGGCGCTGACTGATCAGCCGTGGACCCTCGAAACGGTCGAAGCCGCCCTGCCCGCGTTCGAGCAGGATTTCACCCCGATGAGCGACATGCGTGCCTCGGCAAGCTATCGGATGACGGCGGCCAAGGCGATGCTGCGGCGCTATTTCCACGAGGATCAGGGTGCCGCGACCCGGGTGCTGGAGGTGCGGGCATGAGCGTGGCTAAACCCCTTCCCCACGATTCCGCGCCGCTGCAGGTGACCGGCCAGGCGCGCTATATCGACGATATGCCACTTCCGGCGAACGCGCTGCACCTGGCCTTCGGCCTGTCGGAGGTGGCCCATGGTGAGCTCACCGGGGTGGACCTCTCGGCGGTGCGTGCCGCGCCGGGCGTGGTGGCGGTGCTGACCGCTGCCGATCTGCCCTTCGCCAACGATGTCTCGCCCTCGGCCCATGACGAGCCGTTGCTGGCCATGGGTACCGTGCACTACGTCGGTCAGCCGATCTTCGTGGTGGCCGCCGAAAGCCACCTTGCCGCGCGCAAGGCCGCAAGGTTGGCGCAGGTGGAGATCGCCGAGAAACCGGCGATCCTGACGATCGATCAGGCGCTGGCCGCCGACAGCCGCTTCGAGGACGGGCCGCGCATCTATGAGAAAGGCGACGCGCCCAGCGCCATCGCCGCGGCGCCGGTCGTCGTTGAGGGACGGTTGGAGCTGGGCGGGCAGGAGCATTTCTACCTGGAAGGCCAGGCCGCGCTGGCGCTGCCGCAGGAAGGTGGCGACATGGTCGTGCACTCCTCGACCCAGCACCCGACCGAGATCCAGCACAAGGTGGCCGAGGCCCTGGGCGTGCCGATGCACGCCGTCCGGGTCGAAGTGCGCCGCATGGGCGGTGGTTTTGGCGGCAAGGAGAGCCAGGGCAACGCGCTGGCGGTGGCTTGCGCCGTGATCGCACGCCAGACCGGGAGACCGGTCAAGATGCGCTATGATCGCGATGACGACATGGTGATCACCGGCAAGCGCCACGACTTCCGGATCGACTATCGCGTCGGCGTGGACGCGGTGGGCCGCATCCAGGGGATCGAGTTCACCCAATACACCCGCTGTGGCTGGGCCCAAGACCTGAGCCTGCCTGTGGCGGATCGGGCAATGCTGCATGCGGACAACGCCTATCACCTGGCCCATGCGCGGATCGTGAGTCATCGGCTGAAGACCAACACCCAGTCCGCCACAGCCTATCGCGGCTTCGGCGGGCCGCAGGGCATGGTGGGGGTCGAGCGGGTGATGGACCACGTGGCGCAGCAGCTGGGGCTGGATCCGCTTGCCGTGCGCAAGGCGAATTTCTATGCCCCGGCGGAGGCAGGGGGGCTGTCTGCCCCCCACGCGCCTGCGGCGCGCCCCCCCGAGGATATTTCTCAACAGAAGAAGACTGCGGAGGTTCAGACCACGCCCTATCACATGGCCGTGGAGGATTTCATCCTGCACGAGCTGATTGCGCGGCTGGAGGAAAGCTCGGATTTCGCGGAGCGGCGGGCGGCGGTGGATGCGTGGAACGCGGCGAATCCGATCCTGAAGAAGGGGATCGCGCTGACGCCGGTGAAGTTCGGGATTTCGTTTACGCTGACGCATCTCAATCAGGCGGGCGCGCTGGTGCATGTCTACCAGGACGGCTCGATCCACATGAACCACGGCGGCACCGAGATGGGCCAGGGCCTGTTTCGCAAGGTGGCGCAGGTGGCCGCGGAAGTGTTCGGCGTGGCACCGGAGGTGGTGAAGATCACCGCAACCGATACCGGGAAGGTGCCCAATACCTCGGCCACGGCGGCCTCGTCGGGGTCGGACCTGAACGGGATGGCGGTGAAGGCGGCCTGCGAGACGATCCGCGCGCGGATGGCCGAGTTCATTGCCCGCGAGTACCAGGCCGAGGCGGGCGCGGTGCGGTTTGCCGGCGGGCAGGTTCACGTGGGCGGCGAGAGCCTTGAGTTCGCCGAGGTGGTGCAGCGGGCCTACCTGGCGCGGGTCAGCCTGTCCTCGACCGGGTTCTACCGCACGCCGAAGGTGGAATGGGACCGGATCGCCGGGCGCGGGCGGCCGTTCTATTATTTCGCCTACGGGGCGGCGGCGACCGAGGTGGTGATCGACAGCCTGACCGGCGAGAACCGGATCCTGCGCGCCGATATCCTGCATGATGCGGGGGCCTCGCTGAACCCGGCGCTGGACATCGGCCAGATCGAGGGCGGCTACGTGCAGGGCGCGGGCTGGCTGACCACCGAGGAGCTGGTCTGGGACGACCGCGGGCGGCTCAGGACCCACGCGCCATCGACCTACAAGATCCCGGCCTGTTCGGATCGGCCCGAGGTGTTCAACGTGGCGCTCTGGGACGGGGCGAACCGGGAGGAGACGATCTATCGCTCGAAGGCGGTGGGGGAGCCGCCGTTCATGCTGGGAATCTCGGCCTGGTCGGCGTTGGCCGATGCGGTGGCGGCCTGTGGGCCGGGCTATCCGGATCTACAGGCGCCTGCCACGGCAGAGGAAGTGCTGGCGGCGATCGGGAGGGCGCGGTCATGAGTTTCGATCTTGTGGCCCTGCGCGACGCCGTGGCGCTGGAGACGCGCGTCGCCCGGGTCGTGGTGGCAGACCTGCAGGGCTCGGGCCCGCGCGAGATAGGGGCGGCTATGCTGGTCTGGGAGTACGGGCAATCCGGCACGATCGGCGGCGGGGCGCTGGAATTCGAAGCGGTTGAGCGCGCGCGGGATGCCCTGAACGGTGGCAGAGACCGGATCGACCGCTACCCCCTGGGACCTGCGCTGGGGCAATGCTGCGGCGGGGCGGTTCGGCTCCTGACCGAGATCTATGACGCGAAGCGGCTGGAGACCCTGGACGCCGAGGTCATCGCGCGCCCGGTGATCGGGGGCGCGGAAATGCCGTTGGCGGTGATTCGCCTTCTGTCACGGGCGCGCAGTCAGGGTACAGGCGTCGCGCCGCAACTGGTCGCGGGATGGATGGTGGAGCCGGTGCGCAGGGCGACGCGGCCACTCTGGATCTACGGGGCGGG
>JABURR010000002.1 GCA_014762635.1 Paracoccaceae bacterium | reverse complement strand
CCATGCCGCAGGGCGATATCCTGGGCTTCGCGCCGCCGCTCTGCCTCAGCAAGGCAGAGGCCGATATCATCGTCGACAAGACCCGAAAGGCGATCACGCAGGTGCTCGGTTGACACCGGGACGCGAGGCGCCGCTACTGCGGCCTCGCGTCTGTCAACTTCACCTTCCGGGCCGCGACTTGCTTTTGCGGTCCGGTGGTGGCTTCTGGGGAACAACATGCCGAAGGAATCCGGGTTTCTCGACCGGCTGAGCGGGGTCTTGCTCGCGGCCCTGACCGTGGTCGTGGCCATTTCGGAATGGTCCGGCCTGGCTTGGGCGGACCGGGCCGCAGCCGTTCTTTCGGGATGTCTCATCCTCGTACTTACGGTTCAGGTTCGCAGGTCACGCCAGATCTTCGTGGCCGTCGGCATCGTCCTTGTGCTGGCCGCATTTCTTTCCCGTCCTGACTGGAGCGCGCAGCTTTTCCGGGCCCTGTCGAGCGCGGCCTTCATCGCCGGGTTCTTCGCTGCCCTCACGACCCTGCGCAACACGGCCGACAGTTCCCCCGCGATCCAGCGCGCGGGCCGGTTCCTTGCACAGCAACCCCCGGGGCGGAGATATGCGGCGCTGACTGCAGGCGGCCAGGTCTTCGCGATCCTGCTGAGCTACGGTGCGATCGCGCTGCTGGGTAGCCTGGCCTCGGGCAACGCCAGGCAAGAGCCCGATCCTGAAATCCGCGCCCATCGCACCCGCCGCATGCTGCTTGCGGTTCAGCGCGGGTTCGTCTCGACCCTGCCGTGGTCCCCGCTGGCCTTCGCCATGGCGATTTCGACCTCGCTGATCCCTGGCGCCACCTGGGCCGGGGCAGTTCTTCCGGCGCTTGGCAGCGGGGTGATCCTGGCCGGGCTCGGCTGGGCCCTCGACACGATTTTCAAGCCGCGCCTGTCGCGCCCGGCGCCGCCGCGTGCCCCCTCCGAGGATGGCTGGTCCTGCCTTCTGCCCTTGCTTGGGCTGCTGGCGGCTCTCGTGATCCTCGTGGGGTCGCTGCATCTGGTCACCGGGCTGCGCGCCGTGGCTGTCGTGCTGGTGGTGGTGCCGTTGATGTCGCTTGCGTGGGCCTGGATCCAGGCCGAGGGCCCGGCGAAAGGCCGCGCCGTCACGGAACGTGCGCATGGCTTCCTGATCCGCGACCTCCCAGCCTACCGGGGTGAGCTTGTCCTGCTGATGATGGCGGGGTTCATCGGGACCCTGGGCGCGGTCCTGCTCTCGCCGATAATCGCGCGGGCGGGGATCGACCTGTCCGATCTGCCCGCCTGGGTGATCCTCGTCGGGCTTGTTTGGGTCGTTCCCCTGACCGGGCAGTTGGGCATGAACCCGATCCTGTCGGTTTCGCTTCTGGCGCCGATCATCCCCGAGGCGGCCGCCATCGGCGTCCGACCCTCGGACATCATAGTGGCGATAACTTCCGGCTGGGCGCTGAGTGGGGCAAGCTCCCCGTTCACCGCGACAACCCTGCTCGTGGGGTCTTTCGGCAATGTCAGCGCCCTGCATGTGGGGTTGCGCTGGAACGGTGTCTACACCGCGCTTAGTGGGCTGGCGCTGTCGGTCTGGGTCGTGCTGGTGGCCATGTGGTAGGGCCGGATCACTCTGGGTAGACGCAGCTTTCCCAGAAGTCCGAAAGGGTGCGCAGGACGTGAACCATCTCGTCCGAGGAGGTGGGTTTGACGAAATATCCATTGACCTGACGCTCATGCGCCTGGCGAACGTCCTTGTGATAATCCGAGGTGGTGATGACGAAGACCGGCGTGTTGCACAGCGTCGGGTCCGCGCGCAGTTCGTCGAGGAATTCGATGCCGCCAAGCCGGGGCATGTTCAGGTCCAGCAGTACCACCACCGGCGATGACAGCTTCGCTCGCGCGCCCTCACCGCGGAGGATTTCCAGCGCGTCGAGGCCGTCTCGCGCCCGGATCACCGGGCGGTCGTATCCCAGTTTCCCGAAGCCGCGCGTGATGCGCTTGACGTCGAAGTCGTTGTCTTCGACCACGAGGATGTTGAGATCTCGCTCCGTCATGATCTACTCCGCTGCGATGTTGTGACCAGCCTTTTCGACTGCCCCCGGGAGGGTCACGGTGAAGGCCGCGCCCTTGCCTTCTCGGGACTCAAGGGACACGCTGCCGCCGAGGCCCTCGGCCGCCCGCCGGACGATCGACAGCCCGATCCCCGTGGAGCCGGAACCGCCTTTTTGCCCAAGGGATTGGAACATCTCGAATATCTTGCCGTGATAGCGCGGGTCGATGCCTGGACCGTTGTCCGTGACAATCAGCCTGAAGTCATCACCCGTTACCTGGCCGGTGATCTGGATTTTCAGGTTCGAGGGGTTCGGGTGGTGTTGCCGCGCATTCTCGAGAAGGTTCGCAACGATCTGGGAGAACTGCACCGCGTTGACATGAAGCCTCGGGAAGGTGCCCGCCTTTTCGATCCTGTCCCGCGGAAGGTTCAGGGAACGGACCAGCCCGTTGATGATTGCACCGGGGTCCACCTGGTCGAAGACGTCGCCTCGTCGCCCGATCTGGGCATGGTCCAGCACGCCCTTGACCACCATTTCCATCCTGTCGGTCAGTTCGCGCATGGACCGCAAGTTTTCAGAGATCTTCGGGTCGGCCAGCGCCGCGGCATGATCCTGTTCCAGATCCTCGCGCAGGTAGTCGGTGACATCGCGCATGCTGCGGATCGGGGTTTTCAGGTCGTGGGAGGACACGTAGGCGTATTGTTCCAGCGCGGCGTTCGAGGCCTGCAGCTCGCGCTTCTCGCGCCGGAGCTCCTCGGTCAAGATATCAGCGAAGGCGATGGCGCGGCGGTTGGAGCGGGTCAACAGCACGAACAAGCATAGCAGAAGCGTGTCGATCGCGATGCCGCAGGCGAGGATGACCTTGGGCTGGTTATGGCCATGGGCACTGCGGAAGGCGGTGTTGGTCCGGATATCAAAGCGCCAGACGCGCCCATAGAAGGCGATCTCGACCGAGCGTGTGAACATGGGATCGTGATCGAAATCCGCCTCATCGGGACTGTTTTCATCGTAGATTACCTCCCCGTCGTCGCTGATCGTGACGCGGATGGCACGCCGGTCCTTGTCCAGAACGCCTTCCATGAGTTTCCTGACCACGAAGGGCGCATAGACGGCGCCGAGAAACTGGGCGCTGCGTGCCTCGGGCGTCTCGGGGGACGGAGCGGCATAGTAGGGGGCGTAGAAAAGGAAGCCGGGCGTCGCCCCGGCATCCTGGACCAGGGTGATCGGGCCGGTGATCCGCGCTTCACCCGAGTCGCGCGCCGCCATCAGCCCCCGGAAACGGTTCGACTCGAACCGCATGTTCAATCCGACCGCCTGCGCGTTGATATCCTTGGGCTCGATATAGGTGATGGGAAGGTTTTCCCCCGGAAAGACCTGGGGCCGGATCTCGAACCCGGGGCGCACCGCCCGCTGAGATGTGAGAAAGCCGTCCAGATCGCCCTGCCGCACCCGAAGGATCACGCCAATTCCGTTGATCCCGGGATATTTTTCGTCGATGCGCAGGGTGCGGGCGAAGTCATGCCACTCGTCGTAGACGACCTCACCCCCCGAGGCGGTGATCATGGCGGCGCCCGACCAAAGGCCGTCTTCGTATTTCTGCATTCGGTCGGTGATCAGTTCGAGCATCTGGTCGGCGGAGCGGTCGAATGCGGCGGTCACCCGGGCGTTGGCCTGTTTCGTCGAGTATTGCCAGACGACGAATGTCAGGACGAAGGAAAAGATCACCACCAGGTAGTGGACGAAATGAAGTCGACCGGACTTCTCGAACTCGGCGCGTGTCGGGGCGGCGGCGGTCATCGGGTCGTCCTTTCCCGATTGATGCGGAGGCAAGGTGATCTTCTTCCGTGCATTGCGGTACGTTGACAGGCCGGTTGGCGAGAGTTTTCAGGCGGCGCGTTTCTCATGTCTGCGGGTCTTGTGATCGGATCAGCGATACCTGTCCGAGTAGGTTTCGATCTCTTCGAGGAACTGCCAGAGACGGCGGCAGGAGGATTCCAGTTCCTCGATCTCGGGGATTCCGCCGGGGTGGGTCATGGCGCGCCCACGAATCCGGCGAACCTGCCGCATCATGCGCGACAGCAGGGGCTTCATTTCCTCGACGCAGTCCTTCGAGAAGCCCTTCATCGCCGAGAGCAGGGCAACGCGGGTTTCTTCGGACGAATCGAATTCCTGCCGCAGCCGGGATTTTTCCAGCGCGTTGATCACCGCCCGGCGCAGCCAGTTCGGGTCGAGCGCGTCCTTCAGGATGTAATCGCTGCAGCCTGCCTTCAGGGCGCTGACCGCGATCGAGGCCTGCGCCACCCCGGCGATCATGATCGTCGCGGCGAGGCGGTTGGACGGGTGGGTACTGATGATTTCCAGGGCTTTCAGCCCGTCGCCATCGGTCAGGCGGTAGTCGATGAAGATGATGTCGTACTGACGCTCGTTCAGGGCTTCCCGCATCTGCGTGATGGAGTCGACCTCGTGGAAATCGAGCGCAAGATCGGCCTTGTCGCACACCGACTTGAGCTTGCGGCGATCGACCACGCTGTCGTCAAGGATCAGGGCGGCGGGGCGATCCGGCGTTTGTGCGGGGTTCGGGCTTTCCGCGCCCGCGGATTTGAGTTCTGTGACGCTGTTCATTCTGCGACTTTCGTTCAGGTGTTTGATTACCCTGAAGGCCAAACCGTTATGATTCTGCTAAGCTTGGCCCGGTCAGGGTGACGCGTCGTCTGCATCGCCACCGCTCCGAGCAAACCCGGGTTCCCGGATCGGGAGGCGAACCGAGAAGCGCGAGCCACGTCCCTCGGGGTTGCCGGTCACGTCGACGGACCCGGAACTTCTCTCCGCGATCTTGCGCACCATCCCGAGGCCGAGACCGCTGCCGCCCTTTGGGGACATTGTCCGGAACATCTCGAAAATGACTTCGCGGTGTTCGATGGGCACGCCCGGGCCATCATCCTCGACGGTGAGGAAGCCCTGACCGTCCTTTTCGCCCGCGAAGATCACGATCTTGCCGCTGGCCTTGTCGTGGTGTCGGATCGCGTTGCACAGGAGGTTTCGCACCGCGATCGACAATTCGACCTTGCTGCATTGGAAATCCGGAAAACCCGGCTCGAGCCTGACCGAAAAATCCGGGGGGATGCGGCACAGGTTGATGCAATCCAGGACGACCTCTTCCGCGTTGAAGGGGGATCTCGTTTCATGTGCATTGCCGATTCGCGAATAGTCCAAGAGATCGGTCAGCAGCTTGTCCATGCGCCGTCCCTGCGCGAAGATCTCCGTAAGGTCTGCCGAGACACTGGCGGGGACCTCCCCGTATTCTTCCTTGAGGTTTTCACCGATCCATTCGGAAAGGGCCATGATTGCCCGGAGGGGCGCTCGAAGATCATGGCTGGCCACATAGGCGAAGCTTTCCAGCCTTTCGTTGGCGAGCTTCAATTCGTCCAGGATCGGCGAAGACGGTGTCGTGGGGACAGGGATTGCGGCCATTACCGGGGCCTTTCTCATTACGCTGCACGCGGGTTCGGGCGGACCCTGAAAAGCATGGCCCGAAGAGACAAGGACAGGCTCCCAATGGTTTGATGCCCAGTGGTTTGATGGTTTTGTGCCGAATACGATCGGCTTTCCGTTCCTCACTCGGGGACCGACTATGCGCGCGATGCATTAACAAACGGATAAGGTCGCCGAGAGGAACGGGATGCACGGAGTTCTGGAATGTCCTGTCCGTTGCGCCTATCCATTTCGCGACGTGAAATGACCGACACAAGAGTCAGGAGAAGGTGCAACATGGCGATCACTCATCTCAAGAGCGGCAAGCCCGAAGCAGAGCGGGCCGAGGACGATGCAAAGGTCCGGGGCGTCGTAGAATCGACGCTGGCCGATATCGAGGCGCGCGGGGATGCCGCGGTGCGCGACCTGA
>JABURR010000056.1 GCA_014762635.1 Paracoccaceae bacterium | reverse complement strand
ATGAACCGCGATCAAAGGCCGGACACATGACCGCACCCCGCAAAGATCACCATTCCCTCAAATCAACCCTTGCGCAAACGGAGCCGTCCACACATGACAGCACCCTTCTTCCACTTGTACAAAGAATGTGTGCTCACGCCCAAACGCGGGGAAACCTCCCGAACCGGATACCCCCGCACCGTGATCTGATGCACCGCATCACGCTTGGACTCCTCGCTGTAGTCGCTTGTCCCCATCTCGGACTCCTCGCCTCAAAGTTAGGGAGCAAAGCGTCTACAAATCTAGGGGCACCTTAGTCCTTGTAGAGACTGGTTCGAATTCGTCTGACAGCACCCAGATTTGCATTTCACCACCAAATGTGCAAATAAATTTGCACCGCTGATAAAAAAGCGCGATAAATTTGCACTCATGCCAACCGGGAGTTACCATGAACAAACTACTGAATCTCGCCGCTTCGGCGGCCTTTGCCCTTGGCGCATCCATTGCCCATGCCGACGAGATCGTCGTGGCGACCGATACCGCCTTCGTGCCGTTCGAATTCAAGCAGGACGGAGAATATACCGGGTTCGATATCGACATGTGGAACGCGATCGCCGAAGAACTAGAGCTGGAATTCGAACTGCGCCCGATGGATTTTTCGGGCATCATCCCAGCGCTGCAAACTGGTCAGGTTGATGTGGCACTGGCCGGGATCACCATCAAGCCAGAGCGCGAGGAAGTCATCGACTTCTCGGATGGCTATTACGACAGCGGCTTTCGCCTGATGGTGCCCGCCGACAGCGAAATCGCGACATGGGACGATCTTGCCGGCAAGACGCTGGCGGTGAAAACAGGCACGTCGGCTTCGGACTGGGCGGAAGAGAACCTGCCGGATACCGAGTTGCGCAAGTTCCCCAATATCGACAATGCCTATCTTGAACTGCGCACGGAGCGCGTGGATGCCGCCATGCATGACACGCCCAACGTACTTTACTACATCGCCACGGCCGGTGGCGGGGATGTCAAGGCCGTCGGCGATCAGCAGATGGCGCACCAGTATGGCATCGGCTTTCCCAAGGGCAGCGAGTTGGTCGGCCCGGTGAACGAGGTGCTGGCCAGGATGCGTGAAGACGGCCGCTACGACGCGATCTATTCCAAGTGGTTCGGCGACAGCAACTGAACCAGAGAGCGGCCGGGCGCAACAGCGCCCGGCCCAGCCACTCTTTCAACTGACCCCCAATTACGGAGGCCTTCCATGGAAACGGACTGGTCCGTCCTCGTCGAATTCATACCCGAGCTTCTGGAAGGTGCGAAAACGACGATCTACATTACCTTGGTCGGCCTGATCGGCGGCCTTGTCCTAGGCACATTTGCCGGGCTGATGCGCGCCTATGGCGGGCATATCCTGAACGCGGTCGCCTTCACCTATGTCGAGATCATCCGTGGCACCCCCATCGTGGTGCAGGTCATGTTCCTGTACTTCGCGCTGCCGGTTCTGGCGGACCTGCGCATCGACCCGATGAGCGCGGCAATTTTGGCCATCGTGGTCAACGCCGGGGCCTATATTGCGGAGATCGTGCGCGGCGCGTTCCTGTCGATCAGCAAGGGGCTGACCGAAGCCGGGTTGGCGATCGGTCTGCCACATTGGAAAGTGCTGGTCTATATCGTCGGGCCGCTGGCCTTTCGCCGCCTGATACCGCCGCTGGGCAATCAGTTCATCGTAAGCCTTAAGGATACCTCGCTTTTCATCGTGATCGGCGTGGGTGAACTGACCCGCACGGGGCAGGAAATCATGGCCGCGAACTTTCGCGCGGTCGAGATCTGGACCGCCGTGGCGATAATCTACCTCATCATGACCGGAACATTGAGCCTGATCCTGCGCAGCATCGAAAAACGCATGAGCATCCTATGAGCATCATCGAATTCAAGAACACATCGAAGCATTTCGGCCCGCTGAAGGTTCTCGATGGCGTGGACCTGTCGATCGAGAAAGGCGAGGTCGTCGTGCTGGTGGGGCCGTCCGGTTCCGGGAAATCCACCTTGCTGCGTTGCATCAATGGCCTCGAGGCGATCACGAGCGGCGACCTTGTCGTGGATGGATTGAGCGTAACCGGCGGGAAGCGGCAGTTGCGCGAAATCCGGCAGGAAGCAGGCATGGTCTTTCAGCAGTTCAACCTTTTCCCGCAACTGACAGCGCTGGAAAACGTGGCTTTCGGCCCCTCTAAGGTGCGCGGCCTGAGCCGGGAAAAGGCCCGCGAGGCGGCGCTGAACCTTCTGGAGAAGGTGGGGTTGCGCGAAAAGGCCGGTCACTACCCGGCCGAGCTGTCGGGCGGCCAGCAACAGCGCGTGGCGATTGCCCGCGCGCTGGCGGTGAAGCCCAAGGTCATGCTGTTTGACGAGCCGACATCGGCACTGGACCCCGAACTCAAGCAAGAAGTGCTGAACGTCATGCGGGCGCTGGCCGAAGAGGGCATGACCATGGTGGTCGTGACCCACGAGATGGGCTTTGCCAAGCAGGTGGGTACGCGGCTGATTTTCATGGAGCATGGGCATATCGCCGTCGATGGCGACCCGCGCGAAGTGATCGACTCGCCGCCCAATGACCGGATGAAGGATTTTCTTCAGCATGTCTGAGATTGCGATGTCCGAACTGGGCAGCGTCACCTCATCAGGCACCCCGCGCGAGATCGGCCGCGCACTGGGCGAGGCGGGGCGAGCGGCGGTGCGGGATGTCCTGCTACACGTGGATTACTGGCATGCGGTGACGGACCGTGCCCATGCGGATGCGGTGCGGCTCATGACGGAAAACCTGCGGGATGTCTTCCCGGCCATTTGGGAGGAGCTGCAGGGCTTGGCGGAGGGGCTTGAGCTGCCGCTCGAGCATGTTGTGGCGTGGAATTGCCGTGGCGATCTCATGTCCAATGTTCCCGACGGCTGCACCACGGTCCAGATTCCTGGCGTTATCCCGGTGATCGGGCACAACGAGGACGGCTTGCCGGGGTTCCGGGGGCACGCCTTTATCGCAAGGCTGACACCGAACGATGGGCCGGCGCTGATGTCGTTTTGCTATCCCGGATCATTGCCCGGACATACCTTCGGCGTAAATGCGGCGGGGCTGGTGCAGGCGGTCAACAATCTGCGGCTGCATGATGTGAGCGCGCAGATCCCAAGGATTGGGCTGGGTCGTGGCGTGCTTGCCTGCCAGTCGCTGGATGAGGCTCTGGCCATGCTTGGGCGGCACAACGCGAGCGGTGGGTTTCACATGACGCTGGCGCAAGCCGGCGATCCGCGGGTGATGAGCGTGGAATTCGGAGGTGGGGCCTGTTCGGCCCGTGTGATCGAGGCACCATGCGTCCATGCCAACCATGCCCTGCACCTCAAGCGTGAGGAGCCGGGTCAGATGATCACTCAATCCTCGCAAGACCGCCAGGCGCGCGGCATGGCTATGCTTGCCGATGGCAACATGAATCCGCTGGCCATTCTGCGTGACACATCGGGCCCGGGTCTGCCGGTCCACAGATGCCAGCCGGATGATCCGGACAACGAGAATACGCTTGCCACGGCGGTGTTCCACGTAGGACGATCCGACGTGGAATGGAGCATCTATGACCAGAACTCGGACCGACCCGTCTTTGCAAGCCACTGACACTGCCGCTGGCGAAGCGGCCGCGCCACCGCAAGACGTGCAGCAGCTGCGCGACTTGCTGTTCCGGATTGCGCGCGGGGAGACGCATCTCTCCCTAGGGCCTAAGGCGCAGAGGGCCTTCGCGGAGATCCTGAACCTGCGCGGCGATCCGGCGCTGCTGTCGATCACCGCCTTGGCAGAAAAGCTGTCAGTCAACCCTTCCACGCTGACCAGGCTGGCGCGCAGCTTGGGCTATCCGGGTTTCGGCGCCTTCCAGCATGTCTTGCTCAATGCATCGATGTCCGCGCCTGGAGATTTCTACACAAGGCAGGCGCAAACCGCGCTGGCAGGCGAAGATGCGACAGGCATTGGCGGGATCGCGCGACTTTGCCGTGAGAACCAGGCGAATATCGAGCGCTTCCTTGAAAGCTGCGATATCGATCAGTTTCGCGTTGCAACCGGCGTAATCGCCTCGGCGCCGCGCGTCATGGTGCATGGAATCCGCCAGTTCCACGCCTTCGCCACTTTTCTGGTTTACGGTTTGCGGATGATCCGGTCAGATGTGCATCTGCTGGATTCCAACAATCTGGGAGTGGCGGAGGGCCTTGCCTCGATAAGCCAGGAAGACGCGCTGGTCTCGGCCAGTTGCGCGCCCTATTCGACACATGTGGCGGCAACGGCCCGCGCCGCAGCCGATCAGGGCATCAAGGTCGTGGCAATCACCGATCGGGCGAGTTCGCCTCTTGTCGCCATTTCGCGTGCCGCTATCCTAGTTCCACATGAGACGAGCTTCCTGTCAAACTCCCTGACTACGTTCATTTTGGCTGCGGAATGCCTGATCAATGGCTGCGCGGCAATCGCTCCGGACCAAGCAAAGCATGCCCTTTCTGCTCGGGACGACATGATCAAGCGACTCGATATAGAACAATAGGGGTGCTGTCAGACGGATTCGAACGGCGTTGTCATTGCAACTTGGCTTGCTGCGGGGTGGGGGGACTGGGTAGTGTCCCCGGATTAAGAAATGTGACCCGTTCAAATACTTCAATTCGAGCGAAGAGATCATCCGCCTGGCGGTGATGCTGTACGTTCGTTTCCCACTCTCGCGGAGAAACGCCGAGGATCTGCTGCACGAGCGCGGTATAGACATAAGCCACGAAACCGTCCGGTTCTGGTGGCATCGCTTCGGCCCGATGTTTGCCGCCGAGATCCGGAAGCGCCGGATCGAGGGTATGAAATCGAGCCGCTGGCGTTGGCATCTCGACGAGGTCTTCGTGAAGATCAATGGCGAGCGGCAGTACCTCTGGCGGGCCGTAGATCATGAAGGCGAGGTTCTGGAAAGTTTCGTTACGAAGACGAGAGACAGGAAGGCTGCGCTGAAATTTCTCAAGAAAACAATGAAGAAGCATGGACGGGCCGATGTGTTCGTCACGGACAAGCTTCGGTCATATGGTGTTGCTTTGAGGGATCTTGGCATGGGCGATCGCCAGGAAACGGGTCGCTGGGTGAACAACCGGGCGGAAAACTCACATCTTCCGTTCCGACGACGGGAGCGAGCCATGCCCCGCTTTCGGCGCATGCGAACGTTGCAAAAATTCGCCGCAGTACACGCCTCAGTCAATAACCTCTTCAACACGGAACGCAGCCTCTCCAGTCGATACCTTTTCAAGCAGAACCGCGCCGCTGCTCTCGCCGAGTGGCGCTCTCTTTGTGCAGCATAAGGGACAGGTCTGCTGTCCTTGTGGAGACTGGTTCGAATTAGTCTGCCAGCACCGCCACCCACCCCTATCTCTGTCAGCACAGTCTTTCTTTCCCTGATTTATCCTGTTCTTCCGGGCGCTTGGGTTATGCCATCTGGCAGAGAGACGATCGCGATCCCGTGAGCCGGCGCGATTTCCGCGTAACGTCTCCGGAGGCACCATCACGCGCTTCGGTTCTGGTACGGATTGAGCTCACGGAACCAGGTGACGACAGCTTGCGCACGATCCAAGAAGTCTGCCTGATCCATGGCACCAGGCCGGGCGATGGCAAGACTGTCCGTGTCACAGAACACCCAGCCAAGGCCTTGGTCCGAGGCAACCTGCTCAGATAGGGCAAGCATCAATCTTGCCGCTCCGGTGATCAGCGTTCCAAGTAGTGGGTGGAAGTACCGCCCCGGCTGCTCGATCGCGGTGCTCTTGAGTGATTGCCTGCAGCCGGCCGGCCCGTAAACGTCCAGGGGTTCCGGTTTGGGCGCATCATCACGATTGACCTCGATGAAGATCCCGTAGCTGGTCGCGTTCGCCACGATCTTGATGGCTTGCTGTACAGGATCGCCCTTCCCGATCCGTCCGTCTTCAAGTCAGGCCGTCAGTTCGCGGCCTGGCTGGGGCT
>JABURR010000024.1 GCA_014762635.1 Paracoccaceae bacterium | reverse complement strand
AACGGACAGTGTCTCTGTCCACATGGAGACTAGTTCGCATTGGTCTGACAGCACCAATTGGTCAAATCGCCTTTCATACGCCACGGCATCGCAAAAAATGATGAACTGATAGAGCTCTGCTCCTCCACGTGCATTTTCAGTCGTAATTACCGTGCTCCTGCATGTCCGGGCCTTTTTCTCTTGTAGGCTTGGGCCAATTGGTCGAGTTTTCGAAAAGGGCCGAGGGCGGGCTCACTTGCCCGGGATCGGATTGCGGCGCCTTGGAAAGGACAGCATGCGTTTTCGGAGCTGGATCGTTACGACCTTTGCCATCGGAATCGCACAGGGCATTCTTTCGCTGCTGCTTGTCCTACAGCATGACGCGATCTACTCGGACCTTCTCCGCCAGCGGGTGTCGGTAATCGCGCAGACCACCGCCGAGGCATTTCGGCCGATCCTGGATCTGAACCTGCCGATTTCAATGCTGCGCGACGGTGAAAAGATCGTGGGGCGAGGCGTTAAAATCGATCCCAACATCATCGCGGTACACGCGGTCAACCCCTCGGGCATCGTAGCCCACACAACAGGGACCAAGCCAGCAACGATCTCCGACGATGTGCTCTCTGCGATGCGCCTCTCTGATCACGACCAATGGGGGCAGGAAAACAGCGACGCCATCTACAGCGGCTTCACCCTGCGTCGCGAGAAAGGCGGCCAGATGGGAGGCGCGGTGATCGTGGAATATCCGCGAAGCCCGCTCGAAGAGGCGTCCCGAAACATCGCCAGCATCACATTGCGCTATGCATTTTTCATATTCGTTGGGACATCGGCACTTGCCTTTTGCCTGATCTATCTTTCGTTGAACCGCCCCAGGTGGAAGCTGGCGGAGTTGCGTGGTGTTTTAGAGGGCCCTCAACCGGCTCAACACTTCCAGCATGCCGAACTGCAATCCGAATCCAGCGCGCTCGATGTAAGGCTCGCCCGGCTTGCGCGAACGCTCAGAGAAGCCGGTCTTATGTACGGGCGGGCGGAGCGCGCCATAGCTGATCCTGCCGCCGATCTCGACCAGCCCAGACCATCGCCGACCGGCGAAAATGGCGCGAACCTTGACAGCGGCATGCTGACTTCGGTTTTTCTCGGACGACTCCTGCCAATCACGATCATACTGATCGTGGCATCTTCGCTGCTCCTCGGGGCGGTTGTCATCCGCGCCGTTGCCAAATCCGTCGAACCGGAACTCGCGGCCCGGACCGACCTGATTGGAACGGTCGTCAGCGACAACGTCCAGCGTGCGCTGGACAGCGGGATCGAGCTCGACCAGATCGTCGGCGCCGACAGGTTCTTCGGAGAGATGCTCGAGCGTCTTCCGGAGGTTGCCTATATCGCGATCGCGACGGGTCGGATCGTTATCGAAGCAGGCGAACGGATCGATCCATATCTCGCGCCGCCACGAGAACGGCGTGATGTACGCAGCCATCCGATCATGCATGACGGAGAGGAAGTTGCCTATGTCGTCATCGACATCGATCCGGGCCTGATCACCAAGAAGTTCAGGGACGCGTTCCTTGACGCGATGGTGATCCTTTTGGTGGCTGTTCTGCTGGCGAGCGAGGCCATGCTTCTTCTGACCGGACGCACGTTGACCGTCGGGCTGGAGCGTATGCAGTTGCTGAGCGCGATGCAGGCCGCAGGAGACTTTTCCCGGCGCGCCTCTGCACGCGGCCGCGGGTCGACACAATACATTCTCCAAGTATTGACCGGCCGAGCACAGGCCCTGCATGACGCATTCGCTCAGGCGCTGGCATCCGCCACCGACGCAGACAAGACGACTCTCAGAAAGATAGGTGAGCGTTTCGGCTTGTCCGGGGGCAGAACCCGGCCCATCGAAACCTCTTCCTTTACGGATATCCGCCTTGCGCTGTTCCTGTTCGCCGCAGCCGATGAGCTCCCGCTTGCATTCCTGCCCATTTACACGCGGGCATCCGGCAATCTGTGGCCCTGGCTCGATATGTCGGTTCTGATCGCCCTGCCCCTCGCGGGGTATCTCTTCGCAATCGCGATGATTTCGCCCTATGCGCGGGTACTTGTCGAACGTTTCGGGGTCCGAAACATATTCGTGTTTGCATCGATCCCGACACTGGCCGCCCACATCGGTCTATACGCAGCTGCCACCGCGCAGGAAATCATCTTCTGGCGCACGGTGACCGGTCTTGGATATGCGCTCGTCACGCTCGCTGCGCAGGACTACGTCCTCAGCGTTGCAGAGCGATCCCAGCGAGACAAGATGCTTGGGACCTTCACTCTCGTGCTTTTCGGCGGGATCTTCAGCGGCGTCGCTCTTGGCGGCGTGCTTGCCGACCGGCTTGGCCAGGCGAATGTTTTTCTGGTCAGTGCCGCCCTGATCGCGGTGGCAGCGCTCCTCAGCAACTGGTTGATCTCCGAAGACATTGGCCGTCAGTCGGCTGACGATGCGACACGAACCGCCAGTGGCAAATGGGCGGCGCTGAGATATCCGGGGCTCCTCGCGTTGATCTTCGGTATCGCGATCCCGGGCGCGGTCGTTATGCAGGCGTTTGTGAGCTATCTCGTTGCGCTGATATTGGACGCGCGGGGGGCCACCTCGGCCGAGATCGGCCGCATCCTGATGCTGTTTTTCCTTGCCATCATGGCGGTCAGCACATTCTCCGGTGCAATTGCCGAGCGTCTGAGGGTGCCGCCGCCGGTCCTGTGTACGTCCGCCGCGCTCCTTTCCGGGCTCTCTCTGCTTCCCGCCGCGGCGGCCCCGGGACAGTTGACCATAGCCCTTGCCATGATCGGCGCAGGTATCGGAAGTGCCCTGCTGCGCGGCATCCAGGTCTCAATCGCGCTGACCCTCGCCGAAACGAGCCTGTCGCACATCGGGCCGACGGCGATATTGGGTGCGCTCCGGACCGGCGAGCGGTTGGGCAGCATCGCCGGTCTTGTTGTGATCGCCGGGATTGCCGGGTTGGCCGGATACGAAGCGGCGATCCTGGCGATTGCGGCTTGGTCGCTTGCTGGCGGCGCAATCTATGCAGCGATGCGTTGGAAGCAATTCTTGACAACAAGCTATAGGGGCAAGTGAAGTGCGTGCAAAACTGTCGAGAGAGACCCCATGAAATTCACCCGGTCCCTGACTGCAGCTGCGGTCTTCTTCATGACCTTCGCTGCTGCCCCGGTCGCTGCAGAGACCAAGACGATCATGGGGGTCTTCTACGAAGGCTGCGAGCATCTGTGCAATGGCTTCAAGGACGCCATCGCCGAAAGCGGTTTCGATGCAGAGGTTCAGATCATAGACATCGAGCAAGACAAGGGGAGGCTTCCGGGCGTCGTCGAGCTTGCCCGCGAGAAACAGGTGGATCTCGTTCTGACCTTCGGTACCAGCGTGACCATGGGTATGATTGGCACGCTCGATGACATCGGCAACCCGGCCTTCCTCAATGAAATCCCGGTGGTGTTCACCGTGGTGGCAGACCCCTTCGGAACCCGTATCGCAGAAAGCTTCGAAACGAGCGGGCGGCCTAACTTGGCCGGCACGTTCAACCGCGTGCCCGAAGCGGTGAACGTCGAAGTCATCCGGCAATACGACCCGGACTTCACCAAGCTGGGTCTTTTGTACCACTCCAACGAGCACAACTCCGTGATCAAGAAAGAGGAACTGGAGGCCATTTTACCTGGCTTGGGAATCGAGTTCGTGCCCATCGAGCTTGACCCTGGAAATCCGGGGACCCCGGACCCCACCCTGATCCCCCTTAGAATGGCCGAATTCCGCGAGCAGGGGGTGCGATGGATGTATCTCGGATCGAGTTCATTCCTTCGGACGCAGGGCAAGATCTATACCTCCTCTGCCGTCGAAAACGGGATTGCGATCCTGAGCCCCTACGAAAGCCTGGTTCGCGAAGAACACGCCCTGCTCTCCATCGCTGCGCGGTATTACGACATCGGAAAACTTGCGGCCGGGCAAGCTCTGGCGATCCTTAGGGACGGTGCGACACCCGGTGATCTGCCAGTCGTTCGTGCATCGGACTTTGCCTACGTGGTCAATATGGATGTCGCGCGGGAACTCGACAGGATTCCGCCGTTTGCCTTTCTCCAGGTCGCCGAAACAGTCTCGCGGTAGCCGCAGGTTCCCACCAAAGGAAGCGCCATGAAGATTTGGGTTCTCTAACTGTCGGTTTGCGGGAGAGAACCTAATATTAGCTTGCGCGGCTAGAATTTCCTGATGCCCTGGCAAAAGGTCGAACGGGTTTTCTCTTCCAAATCCGGCTTCTGCACAGTCCCGGATAGGAGGCCTTGCCTCGAGTTGCAGCGAATGTCCGCATTCCGCCCCTCCCTCACCACCGTCTCTCCCGCGCGACACGCGGCCTTCCTTGGACGTGTTCGGAAGGCTGGCCGCGGTCCCTGTCGCACGCTGGTACCACGGCGGTTCCAAAACGAAAGCGCCGCCCGGTCGATACCTGGCGGCGCTCTCGCAAGTGGTGGTTTAGGGGTCACCTAAGAGTGTGATCAGGCGAACAGCCGATCTGCGACCGGGTCAACCCTTGTGCCCGGCCCGGCATCATCCCGCCGGTCCTATCGTCTGACCTCGGCCTCGGCGCGCACGCTCTGCCAGGCCTCCTTCCTTGCCGCGCTAAGGACAAGCGTGCCGGGCTCTTGCGGCACAAGCCAACCATAGCGCTCCAGAAGCCTGTTCCAGGTGGTGCGACGCGCGCGAATGGCTACTTCAGGTCTTCCGTGCGCGGCAAGCGGATTGCTTGCGTTAGGTCAATGACCGCGGGATCCGGCGGGTATAGGCCAGACAGGCATTCGACAGAATTGGAGAACTTCATGAGACGGTTTGCGATGCTGCTGGCCCTGTCGGTTCAGCCTGCCATGGCCGATCCCGGCGAATACGGTCACATGATGGATTGGGGATATGGATACGGCTTCGGAATGATGTTCGGGCCGGTTCTTTGGCTGATTGTCCTGGGGCTCGTGGTTGCAGGTGTGATCTGGCTCGTCCGTCGCTTCGATGCCCAGGCGCCGCAACACGGCCCAAGAAACGCGATTGTAGAACTCGACATGCGTTTTGCGAAGGGTGAGATCGACGCGGAAGAATACGCTGCTCGAAAGAAGCTGCTCAACAGTTGAAGGGGTCCTGTCAGAAGGATTCCGGTTGAGGCGGACATGGCGGCCTCATAGCGTCGGAACATAACCAAACCTGACCTGTTCAAGGGCTTTCGCAGCAGCCCAGAGATCATCCGCCTTGCGGTGATGCTGTACGTCCGTTTCCCTCTGTCGCTACGCAATGTCGAGGATCTCCTGCATGAGCGCGGCGTCGAGATTAGCCACGAGACGGTGCGGTTCTGGTGGCATCGTTTCGGTCCGATGTTTGCCGCGGAGATCCGGAAGCGCCGCATTGCGGGCATGAGATCAAGCAAATGGCGTTGGCATCTCGACGAGATCTTCGTGAAGATCAACGGCGAGCGGCACTATCTCTGGCGTGCTGTCGATCACGAGGGCGAGGTCTTGGAAAGCTTTGTCACAAAGACCCGTGACAAGAAATTTGCATTAAAATTCCTCAGGAAAGCAATGCGCAAGCACGGTCAGCCCGAGGTCATCGTGACCGACAAGCTCCGATCCTATGGCGCTGCCCTGAAAAAGATTAGCGCCGATGCCCGCCATGAAACCGGCCGTTGGTTGAATAACAGGGTAGAAAACTCGCACCTGCCATTCCGACGACAAGAGCGGGCGATGCTCCGCTTCAGGCGCATGCGAAGTCTGCAGAAATTCGCCGCCGTCCACGCTTCAGTCTCGAACCACTTCAACCAGGAACGCAGCCTCTCAAGCAGACCTCTATTCAAGGCCAACCGCGCCGCCGCCCGCGCCGAATGGCGGGGTCTCTGCGCGGAATAACGGACAGTGTCTCTGTCCATGTGGAGACTAGTTCACATTGGCCTGACAGCACCCTCCCGACCGCTCACCGCCAAGCCCAGAATGGCAGTGGTCTGTCCGATGAAGGCGCGTCGTGTCGGCATGGCCATGATCTCCGGAAAGTGTCGGGGCGGACGACGATCTCGCCCGCCACCAGTCGCTTGTGCGTCAGGAGTCCTGTCCCATCCGGAAATCGCCGACCATGCCGGCCTCGCGGTGGCCCGGCACGTTGCAAGCGAACCCGATCTCACCACCTTCGGGGAACGTCCAGATGACTTCGCCCGTATCTCCCGGCGCCAGAAGGGCGCTGTTGGCGTCGTCATGCATCATCCCGGCCTCCATCATCCGGTCATGATTGATGTTGCGCACCGTCATCATGCCTTCACGCATCATGGTGCGCATTTCGTCACGGTGGCCATTCCATGTCTCGCTCGTGCCGATATTGAACTCGTGCACAGCGCGACCGACATTCACCACTTCGAAGCGAATCGTCTCGCCGGGTTCGACCTGAATGGTCTCCGGGCTGAATTTCATCTCGTCCATTTCGATGGTGATGGTACGGTCGGCTTGCGCCGCGTCGCCAGGTTCGCCGATGCCATCGCCGTGTCCCGGGCTGGCCATCGCGATGGAGGCAGTAAGGCTGGCCGCGAGGGCGGTGCCGGTCAGAAGTGTCTTTATCATGTCTTGGTCTCTCATATCTGAGCGTCGTTCAGGGAATTCAGTCGTGGAACGGCTCAGAGTCGCGGAGGCGGAGGATCAACAGGTGCATTTCTCCCGCGTATTATGGTTTCCGCAAGCGATTGACGCGCGGCCTCGTAACGGCTTGCCCCGAATGGCGGCCGGGTCAAGAGAATGGCAGTCGGAGAGCAAGTCGGGTCGGGATGGCAGGCGCCGTCGAGCATGTTGTCATGTACCTCCTTCCCGGCAATCACGCCGTGGCTGTCCGCGACCACGGCGCTCTCGAAATGAGCGTCCGGCGTGTCGGCAAGGCTAGGCGTCGGAACGGCGAGGACTACGAGCGCGATCATGAACATCGCGGCAAGACCCGTACGCACGGCGAGAAAGGACAGCACCCGCTTCAATTGATCCCGTTCTCGCGCTGCACCTCGCGGATATAACGCGCAATATACTGAACGTCGGCGCGGGTCAGGCCCTCGACCGGGGGCATGTTTCCAAAAGGCCAGTGGTGCGCGCGCACACCGTTCCGTGCCGCCGTCTGAAAGGCTTCGTCGGAATGATGGCTCGGTTCGTAGGTGCGGTGGATCAGCGGCGGCGCGACACCGTTCTGACCGGCCGCGTTTGCCCCATGACAAGCCGCGCACGAGGCTTCGAAGACGCGCTTTCCGATAATTGCGTCGGATGACAACTGCTCGGGAGGCCGAACCTCGACGATCGGCGCACCGTCGGCCAAGTCGCTTATTGCTGTTTGGTCCGGGTGGACCATTGACCCCGCCGGTTGCTCGGCCGGCTGCATGAATTGCCAGGTCCCCACACCAAGCCCGGCAACAAAGACACCACTGATCAGTAGCCCGAGCTTATCCATATTCCTCGCCTCTTCCTTGCCTGAGATCTGCTCTATTCAAAACAGGTGCCGGTAGGGCACCGCGGTTTCGGACCGCTCGATCTTTGCGGTTTTTCTACCCGTTCGCGGCCGCCCCGCAACCTGACAAGTCCGTGTATTTTGTATCCGAATGTATCCTTGACCTTCGCCCGGAAGAGGCGCTTATCGTCCGGCCTAAAGATGGATATGGAGGACACCATGGCCCGGACCTCACGTACTCTGCTATCGGGTGGTGCAGGCATGAAGCTCGGCATGATGGCCTGTTGTGCCGTGATGCTTGTCCCGCTCGGCGCCTTCCTTGTGGCGGGCGGAACGCTCGGCGGGCTTGCGAGCAATCTTGAAATTCTGGCCCCGCTGGCGCTGTGCCTCGGCGCGCATGTCGTGATGCATCGTATGATGGGCAATTCCTGCCATGACAGCGCTGCGGCCCCCCTCAAGGAGGATCCCGAAGAGAATCTGGACATGGCGCGGAGATCGGTCCCGGTCGATGCAGCGCGCTGACGAGGCAGTAGCGAGTTACTGCCTGCGTCCGAAACTGGCCCTGACCGCCATTCTTGCGCTGGCAGGTTGCGGAACGTCCCCAAGACAATGCCCGAATCCTGACGCCGGGCTGTCCACGCGCGATGCGGGGTTGGTGCTTCCGGATGGGTGCCGCGCGGTTCGGACCAGCGCCGACGGTGTCGTCACGCTCGCCTGCGACGGCGGGCGGGTCGGCTATGCGTTCGAGGCTCTCGGGACAGAAGCGCAATGATCGCCGGGCGATCCCCACACGAGGAAATGACCCCGCGGCGGTGACGGAAAGTTTCCGCACGCTGCTCCGATTTATCGGCAGGGGCGGTTCCATGCTGGCCGCGCCTCTTGTTTTTGAGGCATCGGCGGCGCCAATGGTGCCGGGCCTGCTTCTGGCGGTTAGTGGGGGCTGGCTTGTCTGGGTGCTGCAGGGCGTGGCCGGCATGACCAGGATGTCGTGGTCGCCGGGGTGACGGCGGACCTCTTTCTGCTGCCTTGGTTGCGGGGCGCGATCCGCGCCGGGCTCGCGCCGCCCCTCGTGGGGATCATGCTCTTCGGAGTGGCATATCTGGCCGACACTTCGGCGCCGCGCGCTCTCTCGGCGGAAGTCACCGACTGGATAGCTTCGAGTGCTACGGGATTCGTTCACCACGATCTATGGCCGGGCTGCACCGGACGGGATTGTCCTGCCGGAACTGCTTCCCCCGGACAGGGTCATGGCGGCGCCCGACGATGCTGCGGTAGACGAATGGGGCAACATCGCGAGGTAGCCTTGACAACGTGCCGCCCCACACGCTCCGCGGAGCGACAGGCCCTGTTTATGGAATAGCGATCGCCCCGTCCTTGTCCCGCAGCAGCGGGCAAGGCCCGAGGCGCCCAGCTCACTTTTCCAACGCTTTGCGCCGCCGATCAAACTCTTCCTCGTCGATCTCGCCCAAAGCAAAGCGTTCGCGCAGGATCTCGAGCGCATCGCGCTTTTCACGATTTCCACCGCCTTGGTTGTCGTTCAACCATTTGACGGAAAAGACGATCAGGGCGATGATAATGCCCCAGAACAGTATCATCATAAGCCCGCCGAAAAAGCCGTATCCACCACCCCACATCATGTGACCATATCCTTCCTGCCAGTTTTCCCCAAGGTCCGCAGCGGCCACTGTCGGCGCCGCAAGACCGATGATTGCCCAGATTGCCGTTCGTCTCATTTCATGGCTCCTTTTGCTTTGTCTGGTCGTTGATAGGTGCGCCCTCCGACAGCGGGAAGAAGAGCGACGCCTTCAGCCCGCCTTCGGCACGGTTTTCGAGCTGGATGTCTCCGCCGTGTCCGCGCACGATCGCCCGAGCGATGGCAAGGCCCAGCCCGTGCCCCCCGGTTTCGAGCGAGCGGGACGCCTCCAACCGGTGAAACGGTGCGAACACCTCCTCGAGTTCTACCTCGGGGATTCCAGGGCCATGATCGGTGATCTCGATCACTAGGTTGTTGCCCACGCGGTGCCAGCCGACAGTGGCGCCGCCCCCGTAGCGGGTGGCGTTTTCCACTAGGTTGCGAACGGCCCTGCGCAGGGCAAGGGAGCGAATTCGTACCGTCATCCTCGGCCCACCAGTCAGCGCGAACGGCGTGGCCTTGTCGTCTGCCAGTTTCTCGAGCCAGTCAGGCAGGTCGACGACCTCTGAGGCTTCACGCCCCACCAGCCCCTCAGCGAAGTTGAGCGTGGCTTCGGCCATTACCTGCATCTCGTCGATAGAAGCGATCAAACTCTCGCGGGTCTCTTCGTCCTCGACCAACTCGGCATTGAATCGCATCGCTGTGAGAGGCGAACGCAGGTCGTGGCTCACGGCGGCGAGAATGCGTGTGCGATCCGCGACAAAGCGCGTCAGCCGTTCTTGCATGCGGTTGAACGCACGGGTGAGGTCCCGCACCTCATCGGGACCGGCGACCGGCAACGGCTCAACCGCGTCGCCGCGACCCAGATCCTCGGCGGCGCGCGAGACATCCCGCAGGGGTCCGGTCAGGCGGGTCATCACGAACCAAAACGCCGCGACGAGGATTAACGCGGCCGTCAGCCCGAAGGCAAGGAAGGACGCCAAGGGCCATTGCAACGGCGGGCGTTCGAACCGGGTGTCGACGTTCAGCCACTGGCCGCCCGTCAGCGCGATGGACAGGGTCATCTCGACGGCCTGCATCCGGCCACGCATCATCTCTCGATGCATTTGATCCATTTGCGGGGACAGGTTCGGGATCGGGTGGAGGGGAACAGCGGTTTCTCTAAGGTTGACTCGGATGTCGCGGCTGAAGCCGTCGCTAAGCAAGGCCCGGACGCGCGTTTCGATATAGGCTGCGTGATGATGGTCGGGCGCGTTGACGCTCGGGGCGGGCGCAAGGTCGAACCGCACGAGCGGCGAATTCGCCGCCCGCACGATTGACGCGGAAAGATCGGGCGGAGCTTCTTCCAGCAGGCGCACGACATTGGCAGCGCGCCCCGCCGCCTCGAAGCCCAGGGCAGCGCGGACGGCCAGACTGCGCTCGTCCGCGAAGAGCCACAGGCTCACAGACTGCGCGACGACCAATGCTCCAAGAATGAGGATCACGAGCTGCGCGCGCAGGCTGCCTATCCGTGGCCGGGTCATGCGACCACCTCGACATCCGCGTTCAGGCTGTAGCCCTGGCTCCGCACAGTGGTGATAAGCACCGGGCGCAACGGGTCCGTCTCGATCTTGCGCCGCAGCCGACTGATCTGGTTGTCGATCGTGCGGTCGAGCGGGCCCGCAGCGCGCCCCGCCGTGAGATCGAGAAGCTGCTCTCGGCTCAGAACGGTGCGCGGACGCGCCAGAAGGACCGTCAGAAGCCGAAAATCCGCCGTCGTCAGTTGCAAGCGATTGCCGTCCCGGCCGGTCAGAACGTGGGTGTCGGTATCCAGCGTAAGCCCGCCGAAGCGCAGGGTACGGCCTGAAAGCGTTCCCGCGTCGCTCCTTTCCTCGGGTGCGCGGCGCAGAACTGCCTTGATCCGGGCGAGCAGTTCGCGCGGGTTGAACGGTTTTGGAAGATAGTCGTCCGCGCCGATCTCCAGACCGACGATCCGGTCCTGATCCTGCCCAAGGGCCGTGAGCATGATGATCGGAAGCCGTTTCTCGGCCGACAGGCGCTTGCAGATCGAAAGCCCGTCCTCGCCCGGCATCATGACATCGAGCACCATCAGGTCGAAGTGACCTTTCGCGAGCTTCTCGTCCATGTCTCGGGCATCCTTCGCCGCCGTCGCCCGCATGCCATTCCGCTCCAGGAACCGCGTGACCGAGTCCCGTATCTGGCGGTGATCGTCGACGACCAGGATATGTGGCAAACTGTTCATCCTTCTCATTTGGCAGTGTCGCGACACGGGGTCAGCAGCGCGATTGTAACGCTTTGTATCAGGCACCGGCGTTGCGACGAACGGATACAAAATCGGCGATGACGTAGCCTTGGCGTTCTTTATTTTTTTTCCCATGTCGGTGAGGCGTTTCACACGGAAAAGGATACAGACATGAAAACTGGAGCAAAACTCGCGGCGGCTACCGCCATTCTGATGTCCGTAGGCGGGGCCGCACTGGCCGCGGGCGATCATGGCCATGGTGGGCAAGGTGCACCGGCATCGCAGGGGCCGGGCGTCGGCAATCATGACATGAGGCAGTTGATGATGCGAATGCACGCGCCGATGATCGGGATGGGCAGCCCCATGGGCGGCATGGGCACGATAGGCTCCGGCGGGCCCATGTCGGACATGGGCCAAGGCATGGGCATGATGGGCGGCGGCGCATCGTTCATGGGCGCGACCATGGAGCGATTCGACACCGATGGCGATGGCACGGTCACATCGCAGGAGGCCCACGAAGGGCTGCAGGCCCTGCTCGCGGAATACGACGCCGATGGCGACGAAACCCTGTCGCTCGCCGAATTCGAGACCCTCCACTCCGCGCTCATTCGCGAAACCATGGTGGACCGCTTCCAGTTCCTCGACGATGATGGAGACGGCACGGTGTCGGTGTCAGAGATGGTCAAGCCGGCTGACATAATGCAGAGCATGGAGACGGTGCGCGACCGCATGATGCCCGAACCGAACGACGGCATGCAGGGCGACGGCGGCATGATGGGGACACCTGGTCAAGGTCGCATGGGCAACAACTGAGCCTGCCTTTCCGCCACTCCTTGCCCGGTTCCGTACACTGCGGAATCGGGCCTCAAACATGAAAGGACAGACAGAATGGCATATACGCACGACCGCATGATGGCGGGCGCCGGCATCGACGATGCGGAGGCCCGCGTACGCGCGGCGCTGACGGAGGCAGGCTTCGGCGTTCTGACCGAAATCGACGTCAAGGCCACGATGAAAAAGAAGATCGACAAGGACATGGATGGCTACAAGATCCTCGGCTCCTGCAATCCGAACATGGCCTGGGAAGCCATGGGCCTCGAGCCGCGGATCGGCGCGATGCTGCCCTGCAACGTGATCCTTCGCAGCGTCGAGGGCGGCACCGAGGTGAGCGCCATCGATCCGGTCGCCTCGATGGCGGCTGTCGACAACCAAGAGCTGCACGCGGTCGCCGGCCAGGTCCGCGACATGCTCGTGCGCGCTGTGGATGCGGCCTGAAGGAGACAACCGATGACAATGGCTCACGGTCGGCGCTTCTTGGTTCTTGGGCTGGCGGCAGCGCCGCTCACCCTCATCACGTTTCGCCTGCACGCGCAGGCGCAGACTGTCTGGTCGGCGGACGAGGCGTACGATGGGCTTCTGGGAGACAGCGCGCGCGTGATCGATGTGAGGTCGCGCGAGGAGTGGCTGGAAACCGGCGTCGGAGCCGGGGTCTGGCCGATCAGCATGCACGAAGAACGCTTTCCGGATCGCCTCTTCGCGGCGAAGGCGCTGGCCGGATCCCGAAACGTCGGCCTGATCTGCGCGACCGGGGGTCGTTCCGCGTCCCTGCTCCGTGCGCTCCGACAGGCTCGATACGAAGGCTACGTCGATATCTCCGAGGGAATGCTGGGATCCCGCCTGGGCCCCGGCTGGCTCGCTGCCGGGCTGCCCGTGGTACCGCTTGACGCGGCGCTTGCCTCGATGCCGGAGGAACTTGCCTGACGTGCCCCAGGAGAGCGACCTGAAGAAGACGAATGCACTGCCCATCGGCAAGGGGGGCGTCCTCGTGGTTGGTGCAGTCCTCGGGCTGGGTCTTTTGGGCTGGGCCGCAGGATGGTGGTCCTTCGACCTGGACCGGGCGACAGTCGAGGCGTGGGTCGCGAGCGCTGGACCGCTTGGACCGCTCGCGGTCGTCTCCCTCATGGCGCTCGCGGTCGTTGCCAGCCCGATTCCAAGCGCGCCGATCGCGCTGGCCTCGGGTGCCGCCTACGGCCACTATGCCGGCACCCTCTATGTGGCCCTCGGATCGGAGATCGGCGCACTTGTCGCCTTCCTGATTGCCCGCGGACTGGGGCGCAGACCGGTCGAGCGCCTTCTCGGCGACAAGGCCGATTTCGGCCTGCTGGGATCGCAGAATGCGCTGGCGCTCACGGTTTTCGCTAGCCGCCTTCTGCCCTTCGTCTCTTTCGACGCGATGAGTTATGCTGCGGGGCTCAGTCGGCTGCACTTTTGGCGCTTCGCTTTGGCCACCATAGCCGGCATCCTGCCCGCAAGCTTCGTGCTTGCGCATTTCGGCAGCGCCGCGATGAAGGGCACCTTCGGCAGTGCGGAATGGATCGCACTTGGGCTCGGGCTGATGACGGGGCTGCCACTCTTGCTGCTTTCGCTTCGGGGTGGCGCCACTTCCAGAAGCCACGACCCGGCCAAAGACGCCACGGAGGCCGGTTGATCATGAGTTCAGACTACAGCAAGAACAGCCTCAGCCTGCCCGACGCCGTGGCGATGGGAACGGGCGTGATGATCGGCGCCGGTATCCTTGCCCTGACTGGGCAGATTGCCGAACTGGCCGGCCCGTGGTTCCCTCTGGCCTTTGTCGCTGGCGCCGTCGTGACTGCATTCAGCGCCTACACCTACATCAAGATGTCCAATGCCTGGCCGTCTGCCGGCGGCATCGGCATGATCCTGAAGAAGGCCTATGGGCCGACGACGGTTGCCGCTGGCGCGGCACTCCTGATGGCCCTTTCGATGGTCATCAACGAAAGCCTCGTGGCACGGACCTTCGCCACCTACCTGATGCGCGGGCTGGGGATGGAGCCGAGCGGCTGGCTTGTTCCAACGATTGGTGTCGGCCTGATCGTCTTCGCCTACGTCGTGAATGCCTCCGGCAACAGATCGGTGGGGCTCCTTTCACAGATCATGGCTGTCCTCAAGGTCGGCGGGATCGCGCTCTTCGGCATCGCGGCGCTTTGGGCGGGTGGCATCTCCTTTGAAGCGACGGGCGAAAGGGAAACGGGCGCCGCCGGGTTCATTGCATCGCTGGCGCTCGCGATCCTCGCCTTCAAGGGCTTCACGACGATCACGAATTCCGGTGCCGAGATCACGACCCCCCACCGCAACGTCGGTCGCGCTATTGTCATTTCCATCGCGATCTGCGTGGTGGTCTACCTGCTCGTGGCCTTTGCCGTGGGCTCGAGCCTGCCGCTCGATCGGATCGTGGCCGCGAAAGACTACGCGCTTGCTGAGGCGGCAGAGCCTGCTCTCGGCCGGATGGGTTTCTACCTGACGGTCGCGCTGGCGCTCGTCGCGACGGCATCGGGCGTGATCGCAAGCATTTTCGCAGTGTCCCGCATGCTCGCCATGCTGACCGACATGAAGATGATCCCGCACAGCCATTTCGGGATGCCGGGCACGATCCGGGACCACACCCTTGTCTATACGGTGGTGATTGCCGCCGTACTCACAGTCTTCTTCGACCTCAGCCGCATCGCCTCACTTGGCGCCTTCTTTTACCTGGTGATGGACATACTGATCCATTGGGGCGTTTGGCGACATCTCAGAGAAGAGATCGGCGCGCACGGCTGGGTTCTGCTGACAGCCATCGGGCTCGACGCCATCGTTCTCGGGGCCTTCACCGTGATGAAATGGCAAAGCGACCCGACGATCGTCCTCGTCGCCCTTGTCGGCATGGCAGCCGTCTTCGCATTCGAGCATGGCTTTTTGAAGCGCAATCCGCCCACGGCCGGCAACCATGATCACGGGCACGGAAAGACAGGCGAGCCCGAGAAAGCATCCCATTGACCTTCCCACCGCTGGAAGCCCCACATTGAGCCCCGAAAGGGGAAAACCGATGTCAGATCATTCCCATCACCACCACGATGCTCCGGCACCGGGAGCGAAGACTGCGACGGATCCCGTCTTCGGATGACGAAACGTGACCCTTTCAAGTATTTCAAGGCGAGCTAGGAGATCATCCGCCTGGCGGTGATGATGTACATTCGCTTTCCCTTGTCGCTCAGGAGCGTCGAAGACCTGCTCCACGAGCGCGGCGTCGATGTCAGTCACGAGACGATCAGATATTAGTGGCATCGGTTCGGGCCTATGTTCGCCGTTGAGATCCGGAAACGGCGGGTCGCAGGTATGCGGTCGAGCCGTTGGCGTTGGCATCTCGACGAGATATTCGTGAAGATCAACGGCGAGCGGCGCTAACTCTGGCGGGCTGTCGACCATGAAGGCGAGGTTCTCGAGAGCTTCGTGACAAGGACGCGGGACAAGAAGGCCGCGTTGAAATTCCTCAGGAAAACGTTGAAGCGGCACGGCAAGGCGGAGGCCTTCGTGACCGATTGCCTGGGCTCCTACGGCGCCGCGATGAAGAAAAACGGAGTGGCAGATCGCCATGAAACCGGCCGTTGGCTGAACACCCGGGTGGAGAATTCGCATCTACCGTTTCGACGACGAGAACGGGCGATGCAGCGCTTCCGGCGAATGCGAAGTTTGCAGATGTTCGCCTCCGTCCACGCCTCGGTCTTCAACCATTTCAATTCGGAGCGCACCCTCTCTTCCAGAGCCAACTTCAAGAAGAACCGAGCCGCCGCTCTCGCTGAGTGGCGTCAACTCGGTGCGGCATAAGGGGCAGGCTCGCTGCCCATTCGGAGACCGGTTCGAATTGGTCTGACACCACCTTTACCCGTAGGTGGCCACGGGTGTGCCAGCCAGCGCCGACATGTTCAGCAGCCCGCGCGGGGTGATCGAGGGGGTCACGATATGGGCGCGGTTGCCCATGCCCATCAGGATCGGGCCAACCTCCAGTCCGCCGGCCTTCATCTTCAGCACGTTGCGCACGCCCGAAGCCGCGTCCGTGTTGGCGAAGATCAGCACGTTGGCCGTGCCTTCGAACCGCGCATGGGGGAAGATCCGCTCGCGCAGGGCCACGTCGAGTGCTGCATCCACGTGCATCTCGCCCTCGTAGGCGAAATCGCGGGGCTGCGCATCGAGAATGGCCATTGCTTCACGCATCCGTCGCCCGGTGTCGCAATCGAGATTGCCGAATTGCGAGTGCGAGCAGAGCGCGATCTTCGGCTGAAGCCCGAAGCGCCGGACATGCCGCGCCGCGCCGATCACCGTTTCGGCGATCTGGTCCGGCGTGGGCTCCGCGTGGACCTGTGTATCGGCCACGAAAAGCGGGCCGTCTTCCAGGATCATCAGGCTGAGCGCGCCCACCGGGTGCAGCCCGCCGGTGCCCAGCACCTGGCTCACGTAGTTCAGGTGCCACAGGTACTGGCCGAAGGTGCCGCAGATCAGGCTGTCGGCTTCCTCGCGATGGACCATGACCGCGCCGATGGCGGTGGTGTTGGTGCGCATGATCGCCTTGGCCAGGTCCGGGGTGACGCCCTTGCGCTCCATGATCTGGTGATAGGTGGTCCAGTAATCGCGGTAGCGCGGGTCGTCCTCGGGGTTCACGATCTCGAAGTCCTGGCCGGGGCGAAGATGCAGGCCGGCGCGTTCGGCGCGGGTCTGGATCACGTCCGGACGGCCGATCAGGATCGGGCGGTCGGTGGTTTCCTCCAGCATCGCGTTGGCGGCGCGCAACACGCGCTCGTCCTCGCCCTCGGCAAAGACGATGCGGCGTTGGGCGGTGGCGGCGGCCTCGAAGACCGGGCGCATGATCAGCGCGGATTTGAAGACCGAACCGTCGAGCTTCTGCTTGTAGGCGGCAAGGTCATCCAGTGGGCGGGCGGCCACGCCGCTTTCCATCGCGGCCTTCGCCACGGCGCTTGCGACAACGCCCATCAGGCGCGGGTCGAAGGGCTTCGGGATCAGGTAGTCGGCACCAAAGGTCATCTGTTCGCCCTGGTAGGCCGCCGCCGCCTCGGCCGAGGTGGTGGCGCGGGCCAGGGCCGCGATCCCTTCGATGCAGGCCAGTTCCATCTCGTCGTTGATGGTGGTCGCCCCCACATCCAGCGCCCCGCGGAAAATGAACGGGAAGCAGAGGACGTTGTTCACCTGGTTCGGAAAGTCCGACCGACCGGTGGCGATGATCGCATCGGGCGCAACCTCTCGGGCGAGGTCGGGCATGATCTCGGGCGTGGGGTTGGCCAGCGCGAAGATGATCGGCTTCGACGCCATCTTGCCCACCATCTCGGGCTTCAGGACGCCGGGGCCGGAAAGGCCCAGGAACAGGTCCGCGCCCTCGATCACGTCATCCAGTCCGCGCGGGCCGCCGGGCTGGGCATAGGCTTGCTTCTGCGGGGTCATGTCCTCGGTCCGGCCCTCGTGGATCAGGCCGTGCAGGTCGCACAGGAAGACGTTCTCGCGTTTCACGCCCAGCTTCAGCAGCATGTTGAGGCAGGCGATACCCGCCGCGCCGCCGCCGGTGGAGACGACCTTGATGTCTTCGAATTTCTTCCCGGCCACGTGCAGCGCGTTGGTCGCCGCCGCGCCGACGACGATGGCGGTGCCGTGCTGGTCGTCGTGGAAGACCGGGATGTTCATCTTCTTGCGGCAGAGTTCCTCCACCACGAAGCAGTCGGGCGCCTTGATGTCCTCGAGGTTGATCGCCCCGAAGGTGGGCTCCAGCGCGCAGACGATCTCGGCCAGCTTCTCGGGATCGGTTTCGTTCAGCTCGATGTCGAAGCAGTCGATATTGGCGAATTTCTTGAAGAGGACGGCCTTGCCCTCCATCACCGGTTTCGAGGCAAGCGCCCCGATATTGCCCAGACCAAGCACTGCCGAGCCGTTCGAGACGACGGCGACAAGGTTGCCGCGCGCGGTATAGCGGCTGGCGTTCTGCGGGTCGTCCCGGATCTCGAGGCAGGCCTCGGCCACGCCGGGGGAATAGGCGCGCGCAAGGTCGCGACCGTTGGCAAGCGGCTTGGTGGCCCGGACCTCCAGTTTCCCGGGTTTCGGAAATTCATGGTAATCGAGCGCCTGCTGGCGGAACACGTCTTGCCGCTGGTCTGTCACGGTACTGCCTCCCTTCGCAAAGTTAGTTTAGCGTTAAACCAAATCCCGTCCGGGCGGAAGGGGGGCTACGCTGCGCGCCCCTTCAACTCCTTCCCCGCGGGCTTTGCAAGGCGGTTGACGTTGCGGCGCCGAGACACGCTATGCGCTTGCATTGGCGCACGACCCGCCGCAGTTTGGAGGCCAGTCATTTGCAAGGGGGTTTCATGTCGCTTCTGGATGCTGCGCGGACGGTGCGGGAAAACGCCTGGGCGCCCTATTCGAAGTTCAAGGTCGGCGCCGCTTTGCGCACGCCCTCGGGGGCAGTCTACGTCGGCTGCAACGTCGAGAACGCCGCCTATCCCGAAGGCACCTGCGCCGAGGCGGGTGCCATCGCTGCCATGGTCGCGGCGGGCGAAACCGAGATCGCCGAGGTTGCCGTCATCGCCGACAGCCCCGATCCCGTGAGCCCCTGCGGGGGATGCCGCCAGAAACTGGCCGAGTTCGCCGCGCCGGATGCACCGGTGACGATGGCGACCATCGCCGGTGTGACCGAGACCCGTACCATCTCCGAGCTGCTTCCCGGCGCCTTCCGCAAGTCCAGCATGGAGAAGGGCTGAGCGCATGGATGCCCGCGCGATCCTTGCCCGACTGCGCGACGGCGCCACGTTGAGCCGTGACGAACTGACCTGGTTCGCGCGCGGCCTTGCCAGCGGCGAGGTCAGCGATGCCCAGGCGGGCGCCTTCGCCATGGCGGCGGTGCTGAACGGGCTTGGCCCCGAGGGGCGCGTGGCCCTGACACTGGCCATGCGTGATACTGGCGAGGTGATGCGCTGGAGCCTGCCCGGGCCGGTGATCGACAAGCATTCCACCGGCGGGATCGGGGACAGTGTCTCGCTTATCCTCGCCCCGGCGCTGGCGGCGTTGGGGGCCTATGTGCCGATGGTCTCGGGGCGAGGGCTCGGCCACACGGGCGGGACCCTGGACAAGCTTGAATCGATCCCCGGCCTTGGCACCGAACTGGACGAGGCGCGGTTTCACCAAGTCGTGGGCGAGGTGGGCTGCGCAATCGTCTCGGCCAGCGACCGGGTCGCCCCGGCGGACAAGCGTCTCTACGCGATCCGGGATGTGACCTCGACCGTGGAGAGCATTGACCTCATAACCGCCTCGATCTTGTCAAAGAAGCTGGCGGCGGGGCTGCAGGGGCTTGTCCTTGATGTGAAGGTCGGCAGCGGTGCCTTCATGGCGCGGATGGAAGATGCCTTGGCCTTGGCCGAGTCGCTGGTCTCGACGGCCAATGGCGCGGGCTGCGCCACCTCGGCGCTGATCACCGACATGAACCAGCCCTGCATCTCGTCGCTGGGCAACGCGCTCGAGGTGATGGAGGTGATGGAGGTTCTGACCGGTGGCGATGCGTCCAGCCGGATCGCCGAGCTGAGCTGCGCGCTGGGCGGCGAACTCATGGTGTTGGCGAACATGGCCGAGACCCGTGACGAGGGTGCCGCGCAGCTGGCCGAGGTGATCCGGGATGGATCGGCGGCGGACCGCTTCGGCCGCATGATCGCCGCGCAGGGCGGCCCGGGCGATTTCGTGGAACACTGGGCGGACCGGTTGCCCGCCGCGCCCGTGGTGCTGGACGTGACCGCCGATCGCACGGGGTTCGTCTCGGCCATGAACGGGCGCGCGCTGGGCGAGGCCGTGGTGCATCTGGGCGGCGGTCGGCTTGTGGGCGGGCAACGGATCGATCCTTCGGTCGGGCTGTCGCGCGTGGCTGCGCTGGGCGAGCCGGTTCAGCCCGGCGAGCCATTGGCCCGGGTCCATGCGGCCAACCTTGCCGCGGGTGAGGCCGCGGCCCAGACGGTGCGCGAAGCCATCGTCATCGGAGAGGTCGCGCCCGAGGTGCCCCCCCTCATCCATCGGAGCGTTCTTCCATGAGCCGTGCTTTCCTTGTCGTGCTGGATTCCGTGGGCTGCGGCGGCGCGCCCGATGCGGCAGAGTTCGGCGACGCGGGCGCCAATACACTGGGCCATATCGCGCAGGCCTGTGCCGAGGGCCGCGCGGAAGAGGGGCGCAGCGGTCCGCTTCATTTGCCAAACCTTGACCGGCTGGGCCTTGGGCGGGCCATCGCGCTGGCCTCGGGCGAAGACCCGCCGGGGCTGGACGCGGAACCCCAGGGCCTCTGGGGCGCGGCGACGGAACGCTCGCGCGGCAAGGACACGCCCTCGGGCCATTGGGAACTGGCCGGTGTGCCGGTGCCCTGGGACTGGACCTATTTCCCCAACACCGAGCCCTGCTTCCCCGAAGAGTTGGTGGCCGAGGTCTGCCGGCTGGCGGGCACCGAAGGCATCCTTGGCAACCGCCATGCGCCCGGCACCGCCATCATCGAGGCCGAGGGCGCGCGCCATCTGCAGACCGGCTGGCCGATTTGCTATACCTCGGTGGACAGCGTCTTTCAGATCGCCGCCCATGAGGAAGCCTTCGGGCTGGAACGGCTGATCGACCTGTGCCGCGCCCTTGCGCCCACGCTTCACGCGATGAAGGTCGGGCGCGTCATTGCCCGGCCCTTCGTGGGCAGCCCCGAGGACGGGTTCACCCGCACCACCAACCGCCGCGACTTCGCCATCGCCCCGCCGGAGCCGACGCTTTGCGACTGGGTGCAGGGCGCGGGGCGCAAGGTGCATGCGGTGGGCAAGATCGGCGACATCTTCTCGCATCGCGGCATCGACGATCTGCGCAAGGGGACGGACGCCGATCTGATGGAACACCTGGTGGACCTGACGGCGCAAGCCGAGGACGGCAGCCTGACCTTCGCCAATTTCGTGGAGTTCGACAGCCTCTATGGCCACCGTCGCGATGTGTCGGGCTATGCCCGCGCACTGGAATGGTTCGACGCCCAGGTGCCGCGCCTGCTGGAAAACCTTGCAGAGGGCGACCTGATGATCTTTACCGCCGATCACGGCAACGATCCCACCTGGAGCGGCACCGATCACACGCGCGAACGGGTGCCGGTGGTGGGCACGGGGCCGGGCGCCGGGCCTTTTGGGCTGGTGGGATTCAGTGATGTCGGGGCCTCGGTCGCGGCGCACCTGGGGGTGCCGCCGCGGGGGCCGGGAAGGAGTTTCCTCTGATGCGAGAGATGCCGAAGGTCGAGCTGCATCTGCACCTGGAAGGCGCCGCGCCGCCGGGGTTCATCCGCGATCTGGCGAAGAAGAAGTCGATGGATATCTCGGGGGTCTTCGCCGAGGACGGCAGCTATGCCTATCGCGATTTCTGGCACTTCCTTCAGGTCTACGAGGCCGCGACCGCGACCCTGAAAACGCCCGAGGATTACCACCGCCTGACCCTTGCCGTGCTGGAAGAAAGTGCCGCCCACGGGGTCGTCTATGGCGAGACCTTCCTCAGCCCCGATTTCTGCGGCGGGCGCGATGTAGGGGCCTGGCGTGAGTATCTACACGCGATCCGCGAGGCGGCAGAGATCGCCGAGAAACGCGACGGGATCATCCTTCGCGGCATCGTCACCTGCATCCGCCATTTCGGCCCCGAGAAGGCCAGGGAAACCGCGCTTTGCGCCGCCGAGACGGCGGGCGACTGGCTGGTGGGCTTCGGCATCGCGGGGGACGAGAAGGCGGGCAAGCCCAAGGACTTCGCCTATTCCTTCGACATGGCGCGCGAGGCCGGGTTGCGGCTGACCGCGCACGCCGGGGAATGGGGCGGGCCGGAATCGGTGCGCGATGCGCTGGATGATCTGCGGGTGGAGCGTATCGGCCACGGCGTGCGCGCGATCGAGGATCTGGCGCTCGTGGACCGGCTGGCCGAGGATGGCGTGGTGTTGGAGGTTTGCCCCGGCTCGAACGTGGTGCTGGGGGTCTACCCGAACTGGAAGTCCCATCCCATCGAAACCCTTCGGGAGCGCGGCGTGACGGTCACCGTCTCGACCGACGATCCGCCGTTCTTCCACACCACCATGACCCGTGAATACGAGATGCTGAACAGGACCTTCGGCTGGGACGACGAGATCTTCGCCGATCTCGCCCGCGCCTCGGCCGAGGCGGCCTTCTGTGATGACGAAACCCGCGCGCGGGTGATCAAGAGACTGGAGCAAACGTGATGAAACATCTGACCATCGTCGACCACCCGCTGGTGCAGCACAAGCTGACCCTGATGCGCAAGAAGGACACGCCCACCGCCGTGTTCCGCCAGCTTCTGCGTGAGATCAGCCAGCTTCTGGCCTACGAGGTGACGCGCGAGTTGCCGATGACCACGCGGACCGTGGAAACCCCCTTGTGCGAGATGGAGGCACCGACTCTGGCGGGCAAGAAGCTGGCGCTGGTCTCGATCCTGCGGGCGGGCAACGGCCTTCTGGACGGGATCATGGAGCTGGTGCCCTCGGCCCGGATCGGGTTCGTGGGGCTTTACCGTGACGAGGAAACGCTGCAGCCGGTGCAGTATTACTTCAAGGTGCCCGCCGATCTTGAGGATCGGATGGTGATCCTGGTGGACCCGATGCTGGCCACGGGCAACAGCTCGGCCGCGGCGGTGGATCTGCTGAAAAAGGCTGGGGCGACGAAGATCCGGTTCCTCTGCCTGCTGGCCGCGCCGGAAGGCGTTGCCCGCATGAAAGAGGCCCATCCCGACGTGCCCATCGTGACCGCCGCGCTGGACGAGCGGCTGAACGAGAAGGGCTATATCGAGCCGGGCCTGGGCGACGCGGGCGACCGGATGTACGGCACCAAGTAAATCACCCGCCGCAGATCCCCTGCAGGGCGACCCAGTCGCCATCCGAGATGAGCGGCTGCGCCTGTGCCAGCGGCACCGGGTCGGCCTCGATCAGGCTGAGCGTGGTTTCCCCGGTGATGTCGAGGGCAAACCCGTAAGGGGTCGCGCGAACGCCTGCCGCCTCGAACCGGGCGAGCAACGTCTCGGGATCGACCTCGGCCTGGGGGGCGGTCAGCAAGTGGCGGGCGTAGCCCGCGATGGCGCTTTCCGGAATCTCCCCGGTGGTCAGCAGACGGAAGCTGGTCAGAACGCCCGCGTGGTGCAGCAGGTCTTCCACCGGGTCGGACTGCGAGCCGCGCAGGCCTTCGGCCAGCAGGTAGCCCGCGGCGACCTCGGCGGTCTCGTGGTCTTCCACGATGGCCCGGTTCAGCAGGTAGGTCTTGCCCGGCAGATGCGCCGACACAAGCGCGCCGTCCGCGAGGATCAGCGTCTTGGGCCCTTCGCCCAGGACCCGGTTCGTCAGCCGATCCAGCGCCTTCTGGCCGAGGGCCGAAGCGCAGGGCGCGCCGGTGGCAAAGCGGATCTCGGTCAGCAGATCTGCGCCGATCTGGTCGCGCTTGGCCTGCGGAATCACCGAGGCCGTGTGCCGGATGATCGCGTCGGGCAGCCAGAACAGCGTCAGCGCCAGCACCAGCAGGAGACCGCCCCCCAGCAGGATGTTGCGCAGCCTCCCGGGATGCGGGCGGCGCCGGGCGATGGCACCCTGCACCTTGGCGATGGCGCCGATCATCATCTCGTCTTCGATTTCCAGCACTTCCTCGGCATCCGGGCCGGGCCGATAGAGTGCCGGGATCTCGCCGGGGTTGGTGCGTTCCACTGCCGGCAGCGACCAGTGGCTCAGCGCCCGGTCGCGTGTGTCGGTGATGATGAGAGAGGCATCCCCGAAGGACACGACAACGTCCCGACGCTGTTCGCCGGGCGAGGGGCGCCAGAGCCCCGGGCTTTCAAGCCGCTGAAATTCCTTGAGTGCCGTCATCTGCGGCAGGCCTGCTCGTGCCGTTATCGTTGCGGCGCAGGATACAGCAAGCGCCGATCCGCGACAATGTCAGAGGGTCTTGGCCACCGCGCGCAGTTCGAACTTCTGGATCTTGCCGGTCGATGTCTTGGGCAATTCCTGGAACACGACCAGTTTCGGCGTCTTGAATCCGGCCAGCCGTTCGCGCGCGAAGGCGATCAGTTCCTCGGCGGTGCAGCTTTTCCCGTCCAGCAGTTCGACGAAGGCGCAGGGGACCTCGCCCCATTTCTCGTCTTCCTTGGCCACCACCGCGCAGAGCGAGACCGCCGGGTGGTGCATCAGCGCGCCCTCGACCTCGACCGAGCTGACGTTCTCGCCGCCCGAGATGATGATGTCCTTCGCCCGGTCCGCGATCTTGATGTAGGTGTCGGGATGCTGGAAGGCGATGTCGCCCGAGTGGAAATAGCCGCCCGAGAAATCCTTCGCCGTGGCCTCGGGGTTCTTGTAATAGCCCTTCATCACGACATTGCCGCGCATCATGATCTCGCCCGTGGTCTGGCCGTCCATGGGCACCTGTTCCATGGTTTCGGGGTCCATCACGGTGATCTCTTCCATCATCGGCATGGCGATGCCGGTCCGGGCCTTGAGCGCCGCGCGCTCCGCGCCCTCGGTGCCCTCCCACGAGGGCTGCCAGAGGCATTCGGTGGCCGGGCCATAGGTTTCAGTCAGGCCGTAGACCTGGGTCACGTTGAAGCCCAGCGGCTCGATCTTGGCGAGCGTCGCCGCCGGGGGCGGGGCGCCCGCGGTGAAGACCTCGACAACATGGTCGAAGGCGCGGCGGTCGCTCTCAGGCGCGTTGATGATCGAGTTCAGAACGATCGGCGCGCCGCCGAAATGGGTCACGCCTTCGTCCGCGATGGCGTCATAGATCGCCTTGGCGGTCACGTTGCGGCAACAGATGACCGTGCCGCCCATCATCGGCACCATCCAAGTGTGGCACCAGTTGTTGCAGTGGAACAGCGGCACGATGGTCAGGTATTTCGGGAACAGCACCATGCGCCACGAGATCGCGTTCATGGTGGTGGCGAGGTAGGCGCCGCGGTGGTGATAGACCACGCCCTTGGGCCGCCCGGTGGTGCCGGAGGTGTAGTTGAGCGCGATGCTCTCCCACTCGTCCTCGGGCATGATCCAGGCATAGTCCGACGATCCCGCCGCCAGCAGCGCCTCGTATTCCTGGAAACGCCCCGAGGGCGGGAACCCGGCCTGCTCGTCGGCCACTTCGATGATCGTGGGGGCGGGGCCGTCCAGTGCGGCGCAGGCGTCCTCGGCCAGTTGCAGGAACTGGCTGTCGCAGAGCACGACCTTCGCTTCGCCATGACCCAGGATATAGGCGACCGTATCCACGTCGAGCCTTGTGTTGATCGTGTTCAGCACCGCGCCGCAGGCCGGGATGCCGAAGCTTGCCTCGGCATGGGGCAGCACGTTGGGCAGGATCGTCGCCACCACGTCGCCGGGCTGCACGCCCATCTGCGCCAGCGCCGAGGCCAGTCGCGTCACCCGGTCGGTATACTGGGTGTAGCTCAGGCGGCGGTTGCCATAGACCACGGCATCGAGGTCGGGAAAGATCTGTGCGGCGCGGCGCAGATGCGACAGCGGCGTGAGCGGCACGTAATTGGCCGGGCATTTGCCAAGTCCGGTTTCATCCTTCATCCAACCCATGACGATCCTCCGCTTGGTTTTCCCCAATCTGACCCGAACCGGCGGTCTTGAAAAGACATTGCCTTGGCGCGGGCCGTTGCGGCGGGATAGCGTGGGATCATGATCCTGTCACGCGGTCGCCGCTACATTTTTCTGCATCCGCCCAAGACCGGCGGCACCGCGCTGACCCTCGCGCTGGAGGCGCGGGCGATGAAGGACGACATCATCGTCGCCGACACGCCGAAGGGCCGGGCACGGGCGCGGCGGCAAAAGGACCTGCCCGCGCGGGGGCGGCTATGGAAACATTCGACGCTGTCCGACCTGGGCGGGCTGGTGAGCGAGGCCGAGATGGACGACTTCCTGATCGTCACCCTCGTGCGCAACCCGTGGGACCGGGTGGTCAGCTATTATCACTGGCTGCGGGAACAGTCCTTCCGCCACCCGGCGGTGGCGAGGGCCAAGGCGCTGGATTTCTCGCAGTTCCTCAACAGCGTCGAAACCGTCGCCGAACTGCGCGCGCAAAGCTACGCCGACTTCGTCACCGATGCGCAGGGGCAGGAGCGCGAGGCGCTTTTCATCCGGTTCGAGGCGATGGAGGAGGGGCTGTCCCGGCTCGAAGCCCACCTCGGCTTCCGGCCCGGGCCACTGCCGCGGGTGAACGTTTCGGCCCGGGACCCGGACTGGCGGCGGTATTACTCGGACCGCGAGGCGGAGATTGTGGCGCGAATCTCTGCCGTCGACATCGAGAAATTCAACTACAGGTTTTAGTGCCATGTTTTCGGCCGGAATCACCCGGCGAATATCCGCTCTCAGAGGCTCACGTTTCGGTGAGGATAAATGTAATAAAATTGTTTATTTATGCTTGGTTAACCTGTTTTATCAGTTATTTGAACGATCTGGCACGTTTTCGCAGAATTCTACTCAAGCGGGAATATATGCCACAATTTGAACACAATTCGGGCTGCATCATGGCAAAATCAAATCCCCCCTATGGAATTCGCTCCAAGACAGGGGACAGTGAAATGACGAGGACAGGTGCCATGTACATGCCGGGATCAGGTGCATTTACCCCTTGCGAAGAAATCTCGGCCGAACTGGCCGCACAGCAAAGGCTTCCCCGTATTCGGGCCGGATTCCTGGCCGGCACGCGGGTCGAAACCGCGCGCGGATGGCGCCCGGTGGAAACCCTGGTCGCCGGCGACCAGGTGCAGACGTTTGACGGGGATCTCAAGCAGGTGATCGACACCCATCACGCGATCATCCGCAAGCAGGACGCGCCGCAATTGATCGAGGTTCCGGGCGGGATGCTCAACACCTGCTCCACGCTGCGCATGATGCCGGGCCAGAAGATCCTGCTGCGCGGTGCCGAGGTAGAATCGCTCACCGGACTACCGCATGCGCTGATCCCGGTGGACCTGATGGTGGGCCATGGTGGCATCCGGCGCATCAGTGCCGCGCAGGACCTGCGCCGGATCACCCTGAAATTCGAGGAAGAAGAACTGATTTTCGCCAATACCGGCGCCCTGCTGCATTGCGCGGGGCCCGACCGCAAGGGCAGCCATTTCCGGAGTCTGGGGGCGCGTGCGGCCATCGACCTGTTCACGACACTCGTGCAGGATCGGCGCGTCGCCGCGTGACCGGGCGGCCGGTCTCCCGGCCGCCCGCGTTCCGTCTCAGGCCGCTTTCTTCGAGGCACCAAACCGCCCGTAGAAGCTTTCGCTCTTCTCGGCCATCTCGCGCAGCAGGTTCGGCGCGGTGAAGCGGTCCCCGTGGCGCGCGACCAGACCATCGCACAGGTCCACCGCCCGGGCCGATCCAAGGATATCCAGCCAGCTCAGCGGCCCGCCCGACCAGGGCGCGAAGCCCCAGCCCAGGATCGCGCCCACGTCGCCTTCGCGGATGTCCATGAGAACCCCGTCCTCCAGCGCGCGCACCGCTTCCAGCGCCTGCACGAACATCAGCCGGTGCTGCACTTCGGACAGCTCGGGCTGGGTGTCGAGCAGCGGATACTTGTCGGCAAGACCGGGCCAGTAGCCCTGACGCTTGCCCTTCTCATCATAGGCATAGAACCCGGCCTTGGCCTTGCGGCCCAACCGCCCCTGCTCTGCCATCCAGAACAGCACCTCGTCCGCCGCACCGTCGGGATAGGCATCGCCCATCGCCGCCTTGGTGGCCTTGGCGATCTTCACGCCCAGGTCGATCGAGGTCTCGTCCACCAGCTGCAGCGGCCCCACCGGGAAGCCCATCATCTGCGCCGCGTGGTCGATGAGCGCGGGCGCAATCCCTTCGCCGACCATGCGCACCCCCTCGTTGATATAGGGGATGATGCAGCGGTTGGCGTAGAAGAAGCGCGCGTCGTTCACCACGATCGGCGTCTTGCGGATCTGGCGCACGTAATCCAGCGCCTTGGCCACCGCGCGGTCGCCGGTCTGGGCGCCCTTGATGATCTCCACCAGCAGCATCTTGTCGACGGGGCTGAAGAAGTGGATGCCGATGAACTGCTCGGGCCGCTTGGAGGCCTTGGCCAGCTCACCGATCGGCAGGGTCGAGGTGTTGGTGGCGTAGATGCAGTCCGCGCCGATCACCGCCTCGGCCTTGGCGGTGACCTCGGCCTTGACCTTCGGGTCCTCGAAGACCGCTTCCACGATCAGGTCGCAGCCGTCCAGGAGCGCATAGTCCGTGGTCGCCGTGATCCGGGCGAGGACCTGCTCCTTCCTCTCGGGTGTCACCTTCTTGCGGCTGATCCCCTTGTCGAGGATGCCCTCGGAATAGCTCTTGCCCTTGTCGGCGGCCTCTTGCGTGGAGTCGATCAGCACCACCTCGATCCCGGCATTGGCGCTGACATAGGCGATGCCCGCGCCCATCATGCCTGCGCCCAGGATGCCCACCTTCTGCACCCTCTGGTCCGGCACGTCGGCGGGACGCACGGCGCCTTTTTCCAGCGCGCCCTTGTTGACGAAGAGCGAGCGGATCATCGCGCTGGACGAGGGGTTCATCAGCACGCCGGTGAACCAGCGCGCCTCGATCTTCAGCGCGGTGTCGAAATCGACCAGCGCGCCCTCGTAGACCGAGGACAGCAGCGCCTTGGCCGCCGGGTAGACGCCCTTGGTCTTGCCATTCACCATGGCCGAGGCACCCACGAAGGTCATGAAACCCGCCGGGTGATAGGGGGCGCCGCCGGGCATCTTGTAGCCCTTCTGGTCCCAGGGTTTGATGATGTCCGCGTCACCGGCGGACAGAACCCAGTCCTTGGCCTTTGCCAGAAGCTCATCGGCGGGAACGACCTCGTCCACCAGCCCGGCGGCCTTGGCCTTGGTCGGCTCCAGAGTCTTGCCTTCCAGCAGGTAGGGCGCGGCGGCCATGGCGCCGAGCTTGCGCGACAGGCGCGTGGTGCCGCCGGCCCCGGGGAACAGGCCCACGAGGATCTCGGGCAGACCGACCTTTGCCTTGGGGTTGTCGGCGGCAAAGATCCGGTGGCAGGCCAGCGGGATCTCGTAGCCGATGCCAAGCGCGGTGCCGGGCAGGGCGGCGGCGATGGGCTTGCCGCCCTTGTTGGTCTTGGGGTCCATCCCCGCGCGCTCGATCTTCCTGAGCAGCTTGTGCGCTTCCATGAGCCAGTTGAAGATGACCGGAGCCGGGTCGTCGCCCGCCTCGTCCTTCAGCTTGGCCAGCACGTTCAGGTCCATCCCCGCGGCGAAGCTGTCCTTGCCGCTGGTGATGACGATGCCCTTCACGGCGTCATCGGCAAGGCCCTTGTCCACCAGGCTGCCCAGCTCGTGATAGCCCTCGTTGCTCATCACGTTCATCGACTTCTCGGGCACGTCCCAGGTGATCACCGCGACGCCGTCGGCGCCGAGCTCGTAGTGAAATTCGCTCATTGTCTTGTCCGTCCTCAAATGCGTTCGATGATCGTGGCAGCACCCATGCCCGATGCGATGCAGAGCGTGGCCAGACCGGTGCCCTTGCCCGTGCGCTCAAGCTCGTCCAGCAGCGTGCCGAGGATGATCGCCCCGGTGGCGCCCAGCGGGTGGCCCATGGCGATGGAGCCGCCGTTCACGTTCACCTTGTCATGATCCACGTCGAAGGCCTGCATGAAGCGCAGCACCACCGAGGAGAAGGCCTCGTTCACCTCGAACAGGTCGATGTCCGAGATGCTCATGCCGCTTTCGGCCAGGATCTTCTCGGTCACCGGGACCGGGCCGGTCAGCATGATCGTGGGATCGGTGCCGATCTTGGCGGTGGCGCGGATGCGCGCGCGGGGCTTCAGCCCGTGCGCCTCGCCGAACTCCTTGTTGCCGATCAGAAGTGCGGCGGCGCCGTCCACGATGCCGCTGGAGTTGCCCGCGTGGTGGATGTGCTCGATCCGCTCAAGATGCGGGTATTTCATCAGCGCCACGGCGTCGAAGCCTGGCATCGTCTCGCCCATGTCCTTGAAGCTGGGCTTCAGCGCGCCAAGGCCCTGCATGTCGGTGCCCGGGCGCATGTATTCGTCATGGTCGAGGATGGTGATACCGTTGCGGTCCTTCACCTCGACGACGGATTTGGCAAAGCGGCCCTCGTCCCAGGCCTTGGCGGCGCGCTTCTGGCTTTCCACCGCCAGCAGGTCCGCGTCATCGCGCGAGAACCCGTATTCCGTGGCGATCAGGTCGGCCGAAATGCCCTGCGGGACGAAATAGGTGTCCATCGCCACGGAAGGGTCCACGGCGATGGCGGCCCCGTCCGAGCCCATGGCCACGCGGCCCATCATCTCGACCCCGCCGGCGATATAGGCGGAACCCGCGCCGCCCTTCACCTGGTTCGAGGCCAGGTTCACCGCCTCGAGCCCCGAGGCGCAGAACCGGTTGATGGCCAGCCCGGGGATGGATTCGTCCAGGTCCGAGGCCAGAACGGCGGTGCGCGCAAGGCAGCCGCCCTGTTCGGCGACCTGGGTCACGTTACCCCAGATCACGTCCTCGACCGCGTGGCCGCCGAGGTTGTTGCGCTCTTTCAGCGCGTTCAGCGTCACGGCGGACAGCCGCACCGAGGTGACCTCGTGCAGGCTGCCGTCCTTGCGGCCCTTGCCGCGCGGCGTCCGGATCGCGTCGTAGATATAGGCGTCGGTCATAGGTCCTCCTTCACGCCCGGTCCGAAGGGTTGCCGGGCATCATGTCATAGGGGTGTTTCCAGCCGGGCTGCGCCGCGATGCGGTCGAGCCAGCGGTCGATATTGGGGTACTCCTTGCGGTCGAAGCCAAAGGGCTCTTCGTAGAAGAGGTAGCCGCAGCAGGCGATGTCGGCATTGGTGATGGCGTCGCCCACCAGCCAGTCGCGCCCTTCAAGCGCGGTATCCAGAACCTTCAGCGCCGAGGCCAGCCGCATGGCGAGGAAGGCGTTGGCCTCCTTGTTGCGCTTGTCTTCGGGCAGGAAGTTCATGTTGAAGCGCAGCGGTCCGCCCACGCCCGAGACCTTGTGGTTGTCGAAGAACATCCAGCGCAGCACGTCGCGCGCCTCGGCCTCGTCCTTGCCGCCCAGCTTGCCGGTCTGCTTCGTCACCCAGTCCTGGATCACGCCCGACTGGGTGATCGTCAGGTCGCCGTCGACCAGCACGGGCACTTCGCCCATGACGTTGATCTTGCGGTATTCGGGGCTGCGCGTCTCGCCGCGGAAGAAGTCCACGTAGACCGGCTCCCACTCCATCCCCGCCAGCGTGAGGCTCAGCGCCGCCTTGTAGGCATTTCCGCTTTCCCCGAAGCAGTAGAGCTTGATCGTCATCCGTCTCTCCCTTGTTTTTTTGCCCGGTCTCACTTCGCCTGGGCGAAGCTGCGGGCGATCAGTTCTTTCATGATCTCGTTGGTGCCGCCGTAGATCCGCTGCACGCGCGCGTCGGTCCACATCTCGGCCACGGCGTATTCCTGCATGAAGCCATAGCCGCCGTGCAGCTGCAGGCACTCGTCCAGAACCTCGCCCTGCGTGTCGGTGAGCCAATACTTGCACATGGCGGCCTTCTCGACCGTCAGCTCGCCCCGCAGGTGTTCGGCGATGCAGGCGTCGAGGAAGGCGCGGGCGACGGTGGTCTTGGTCTTGCACTCGGCCAGCTTGAAGCGGGTGTTCTGGAATTGCGTGAGCGGCCCGCCGAAGGCCTCGCGTTCCTGGCAATAGGCGATGGTGCGTTCCACCGCGCCCTCCATCGCGCCCACTGCGCCGCAGCCGATGATCAGGCGTTCCTGCGGAAGCTGCTTCATCATCTGGTAGAAGCCCTGGCCCTCGTCCAGCCCGAGGATGTTTTCCGGCGGGATCTCCACGTCTTCGAAGAACAGCTCCGAGGTATCGCTGGCCTTCAGCCCGATCTTGTCGAGGTTGCGCCCGCGCTGGAACCCGGCGGCGCCCTCGGTCTCGACCACGACAAGCGAGACGCCCTTGGCGCCCTGCTTGGGGTCGGTCTTGGCGGCGACCACGATCAGGTCGGCGTGCTGGCCGTTGGTGATGAAGGTCTTCTGCCCGGTCAGGCGATAGCTGTTGCCGTCGCGGATCGCGCGGGTCTTGAGGTTCTGCACGTCCGACCCGGCGGAGGGTTCGGTCATCGCCAGTGCGCCGACCATTTCGCCCGAGATCATCTTGGGCAGCCAGCGCTTCTTCTGGTCTTCGGTGCCATAGGCCAGGATGTAATGCGCCACGATGCCCGAGTGGATGCCGTGGCCCCAGCTTGCGAGGTTGGCCTTCGCGGCCTCCATGATCAACACGGCCTCGTGGCCGAAATCGCCACCCGCCCCGCCGTATTCCTCGGGGATCGAGGGGCAAAGCAGGCCAAGCTCTCCGGCCTGTTGCCAGATGGACTTGTCCATCTCGCCCGCATCGCGCCAACGCGCGAAATGCGGAGACCATTCCTCGGTGATGAATTTCGACGTCATGTCGGCGAGCATCTGGTGCTCGTCCGTCATCCAGGGTGATGACATGTCTTTCGCTCCTCCCGTTTTCGCGCCGGGCCGGGTCTTGCGGGGACTCGGTCCGGCGCCCTCCGGCGCCACCCTAGAAGTTCGCGGCGTCAAGCGCCATGACCGGATCGGCCCCGCTTTCGATCCGCGCCAGGTGCATCTTTGTGGCGGGCAGCTGCCGCGCCATGTAGTAGCGCCCGGTGGCGATCTTTGTCTCGTAGAACGCCGCGTCACCGGTGCCGGCATCCAACGCCGCCTGCGCCGCCTTGGCCATCCGTGCCCACATCAGGCCGAGGCAGACATGACCGAAAAGGTGCATGAAATCATAGCTGCCCGACAGCGCGGCGTTGGGGTTCTTCATGCCGTTCTGCATGAAATACATCCCCGCCGCCTGCAGGTCCTTCGACGCTGATTTCAGCGGCTCGAGGAAATCCTTTTTCAGCGCCTCGTCGCCCTCGTTCTCCTTGATGAAGCTTTTCACCATCTCGAAGAAGGCCATGACCGGCTTGCCGCCCTCGGCGGCCAGCTTGCGGCCCACCAGGTCCAGCGCCTGCACGCCGTTGGCACCCTCGTAGATCATGGCGATCCGGGCGTCGCGGGCGAACTGCGACATGCCCCATTCCTCGATATAGCCGTGGCCGCCATAGACCTGCTGCGCGGCGATGGTGGTCTCGAACCCCTTGTCGGTGAGGAAACCCTTGATTACCGGGGTCATCAGGCTGATCAGCCCTTCGGCCTCGGCGTCACCCGCGCGATGCGCCCGGTCGATCAGCTGCGCGCCCCAGAAGGTGAAGGCGCGCGCCCCTTCGACAAAGCTTTTCTGGTCCATCAGGTTCCGGCGCACGTCGGGATGCACGATGATCGGGTCGGCGGCGCCATCGGGGTTCTTGGCCCCCGTCACGTCGCGGCCCTGAAGCCGGTCCTTCGCATATTCCAGCGCGTTCTGGTAGGCGACCTCGGCCTGGGCATAGCCCTGCAGGCCCACGCCGATCCGCGCCTCGTTCATCATGGTGAACATGGCGCGCATGCCCTTGTGCAACTCGCCGATCAGGTAGCCGGTGGCCCCGTCATAGTTCATCACGCAGGTGGCGTTGCCGTGGATGCCCATCTTCTCTTCGATCTTGCCGACCGAGACCGGGTTGCGCGCGCCCAGCGAGCCGTCGGCGTTCACCAGGAATTTCGGCACGATGAAAAGGCTGATCCCCTTGGTGCCCTCGCCGCCGCCGGGGGCCTTGGCCAGAACCAGGTGGATGACGTTCTCGGCCATGTCGTGATCGCCCGCCGAGATGAAGATCTTCTGCCCGGTGATGGCATAGCTGCCATCCGCCTGCGGTTCGGCCTTGGTGCGCATGATGCCAAGATCGGTGCCCGCGTGGGGCTCGGTCAGGTTCATGGTGCCGGTCCAGTCGAGGCTGACCATCTTCGGGACGAAGGTGGTCTTCTGGTCCTCGGTCCCGTGCGCGATGATCGCGCTGATCGCGCCGTGGGTCAGGCCCTGGTACATGTTGAACGCCATGTTGGCCGAGACGAACATCTCGCCCACCGCGGTGCCCATCAGATAGGGCAGTCCCTGTCCGCCGAATTCTTCCGGCAGGTCAAGCCCGTTCCAGCCGCCCTCCTTCATCTGCTCGAAGGCCGCCTTGAAGCCCGTGGGCGTGCGCACCACGCCGTTTTCCAGCGTGCAGCCCTCGGTGTCGCCCACCGGGTTCAGCGGCGCCAGCACCTCGGACGCGACCTTGCCGGCCTCGTCCAGCACGGCCGAGGTGAAGTCGGGCTCAAGGTCCTCGTAGCCGGGAATGCCGGCGTCGGAGATGTTCAGCACCTCGTGCAGAACGAATTGCATGTCCTTGGCGGGGGCGGTGTAGCTGGGCATTTCTGTTTCCCTTATTCGGCGGCGTTGGACTGGCGGAACGACACGAGCATCTGCTCCACCCAGGTCAACTGTTTCTGCAGATCGGCGATGGCCTCGGTCAGCTCATCGCGCTGGCGTTCCATCGCGGCCAGCCGTTCAAGACCCTTCTCATAGGTCTTCTCGAGTTGGGTCTGCTGCTGGTCGCCCATGTCGTAGAGGTCGAGCAATTGCCGGATATCCTCGAGGCTGAACCCGAAGCGCTTGCCCTGCAGGATCAGCTTCAGCCGGGCGCGGTCGCGCCGGGTGTAAAGCCGTTTCTGCCCGTCCCGGATCGGGAACAGCAGTTCTTTCGATTCATAGAACCGTAGCGTGCGCGGCGTCACCTCGAAGGCGGCGCACATCTCGCGGATGGTCAGGGTTTCCTCTGTCATCGACCTCTCTCCTCTGGGCGTCGATGACCTCTAGATGCGGGATCGGAGTGAGTCTCGCAAGGGAAGTTGACGTTAACGTCAATGTGACGTTGCGTCGGTCTTTCGGGGCAGGATCAGCTTGCGGCCTTGGCGGCCTCGGCGCGGAAGGTCTTCAGGTCCTCGATGGTTTCGGCCAGTTCGCGGCACTGCTTTTCCAGTTCCACAAGCTGCCGGTCCGCGTAATCCACGAAGGTCTGCATCTGTGCCTTGGTGCCCTGTTCCTCGTAGATCTCCAGCCATTGCCGAATTTCCTCGAGCGAGAATCCCCAACGCCGCCCGCGCAGGATCAGCGTCATCCGGGCCACTTCGCGCGGCGTGTAGAACCGCGCGCGGCCTTCCTTCTCGGGACGGAGAAGCTCGATATATTCGTAATATCGCAGGGTGCGCGGCGTCACGTCGAACCTCGCGCACATCTCCTTGAACGATAGTCTCTGGCCGCCCATCTCCACCTCCGTTGACCCAAGGTAAACCTTGGACCGGGAAGGTCAATTCGTTCAGTTCATGAAGTCCGGAACGAGCAGATAAAAGCCGTAGGCGACGATCAGAGCAGGCACCGCGGAATAGGCCGTTGCCAGCACCGCGGCCTTGGGGTTCAGCGCGATCGCCGGGAACAGCGCGTCCCCGTCGTTCGAGATCGCGTTGCCGATCAGCGCGGCGAAGGGAACCGCCCCGTTGATATACATCGTGGTCACCAGAACCTGCGGCCCGCAGCCGGGGATGAAGCCGATCAGGATCGCCAGCAGGGGCAGCAGCGGCGCGATCGAGGCGAACATGACAGCGATATCGAGCCCCGCGAACTCGGCCGCGTAGTCATAGGCAAGATAGGCGCCGATCACCCAGACCGAGATGAAGCTGGTCTCCTCGGCCATGCGCGTGACCGGGCTGTCGCCCAGGTTGGTCATCGCCTTCAGCGGCGAAGTTGCCCAGATGAACAGGCCAAGCGCCGTGCCCGCCATGGCGATCCAGAGAACCGGGATGCCGAGGATCGAATTGATTTCGACCTGCCCGATCTGGGCCGCACCGACGACAAGGCCCGGCATGGCCAGCAACAGATAGGCGATGTCCTGCGGACGGGTGCGCCCGATCAGCGGCGCGACTTCGCAGTGGCCCGTGGTATCGGCGCTCAGGTCCACGGTGTTTAGCCAGTCCACCAGCCAGCCCGAGACGATGCCCACGGCAAAGGACAGCGGCAGCACCACCATGGCCGCGTCGGGCCGGGTGGCGATCAGCAGGAAGGCCGCGTCGCCCATGGTCGCGGTCAGCGTCGCGACCACCGCGCCAAAGCCCACGTGCCCCGAGGAATAGGCGGCCACGACCACCACCGCACCGCCGCATCCGGGCGTCGCGCCCAGAAGTGCTGCCAGCGGCACCTGAAACCCGCGCGACTTGCTGAGCGCCGTGCCGATGTCGAAGCGGAACAGTTTCTCGGCCCCGTAGAACAGCATCAGCGTTGCTGCCACGAAGACCGAAACCTGCACATAGGCATCGGTCATCAGGCTGCGGGTCAACTCACCCAGCGTGCCGGGCGCAACCGCCAGCGCACCGAAGATCGCGGCCACCAGCAGGCGCTTGGACCGGAACGGGCCAAGCCAGTCGCTGGCCTGGAACGGCTGGACATCGACGTTCTCGATGGTCGGTGAGGTGAAGGTCACGGGCGCCCCTGCAATTGCGAATTATTCTCAATTGCAGAAGATAGCACTTGCGAGCGCCTTGGCAAGAGCCAATAACCAAGGGTGCAACACATGGATGTGAGGGGCGCGCAAGTGACGGAAGACAAGATGAAAATCGCCCGCCAGTTCATCCAGGCGCTGCCCCATGCGCGGGCGCTGGGCATGGAACTGGTCGCCTTCCAAGAGGGCACGGCCGAGATTCGCATGCCCTATGACGAGAAGCTGATCGGCGACCCGGAGACCGGCGTGATCCACGGCGGCGCGGTTTCGGCGCTGATGGACACCTGCGGTGGCGCCGCGGTGATGAGCCACCCCGAGGCCGGCGGCACTGCCACCATCGACCTGCGCATCGACTACATGCGCGCGGCCACGCCGGGCCAGGCGATCCGGGCCCGGGCCGAGTGCTATCACGTCACCCGCAACGTGGCCTTCGTGCGCGCCACCGCCACCGACGATGACGACGAGAACCCCGTCGCCTCCGCCACCGGCGCCTTCACCCTGGAGGTGAAGCGATGAGCCGCCCCCGTCCCGACCCGGTGCAACTGGTCAAGCAACGCCGTGACTCCGCGCTGAACGCGCTGGTCGAGGGGGTGCCCTATATCCGGTTCCTCGGCATTCAGTTCGACCGCCGCGGCGACGAGGTCACCGCCACGCTGCCATTCCAGGAAATGCTGATCGGTAACCCGATCCTGCCCGCGCTGCACGGCGGGGTTACGGCGGCCTTTCTCGAGGTCACGGCGATCATCGAGCTGAGCTGGTCCTACCTCTGGGAAGACATCGAAAGCGGCAAGATCGACCCGCAGACCATCGACCGCAGCCACCTGCCGCGCCTGCCCAAGACCATCGACTTCACGGTGGATTACCTGCGCTCGGGCCTGCCGCGCGACGCCTATGCGCGGGCGCGGGTGAACCGCTCGGGGCGGCGCTATGCCTCGGTCCACGTGGAGGCCTGGCAGGACAACCGCTCCCGGCTCTATGCGCAGGCGACCGGGCATTTCCTGATGCCGCCGCCCGCGAATGGCTGAGGCATCCGCCCCGCCGCTGAGCCACCGGCGGGTCCTGAAGATCGCCGTTCCGATCGTGCTGTCGAATGCCACGGTGCCCATCCTTGGCGCGGTGGATACAGGCGTCGTCGGCCAGCTTGGCGCGGCAGCGCCCATCGGCGCGGTGGGCGTGGGCGCGATCATCCTCTCGGCGGTCTACTGGATCTTCGGCTTCCTGCGCATGGGGACGGTGGGTCTGACCAGCCAGGCGCACGGGGCAGGGGACCGGGCCGAGGTCTCGGCGCTGCTGGTGCGCGCGCTGTTGATTGGTTTCACCGGAGGCGCGGCCTTCATCTTGTTGCAGGTGCCGCTTTTCGCGGGGGCCTTCGCCATCTCGCCCGCCACGGCCGAGGTCGAAAGCCTCGCCCGCGACTACATGGCGATCCGCGTCTGGTCGGCTCCGGCGATCATCTCGATCTACGGGATCACCGGCTGGCTCATCGCGCTGGAGCGGACCCGCGCGGTGCTGGTGATCCAGCTTGTGATGAACGGGCTCAACATCGTGCTGGACCTCTGGTTCGTGCTCGGCCTCGGCTGGGGGGTGGAGGGCGTGGCCATCGCCACCTTCATCGCCGAATGGTCGGGCCTCGCGCTGGGGCTCTGGCTTTGCCGCGACGCCTTCACCCTGCCGGGCTGGCGCGATCCGGCCCGGGTCTTCGACCCCGCGCGGCTCAAACGCATGGGGGCGGTCAATCTCGATATCCTCATCCGCTCGGTGCTGCTGCAGGCGATCTTCGTGTCGTTCCTGCTGATCGGGTCGGACTTCGGAAACGTGCCGCTGGCGGCGAACCAGATCCTGCTGCAGTTCCTGTCGATCACCGCCTACGGGCTGGATGGTTTCGCCTTCGCCGCCGAGACGCTGGTGGGCCAGGCGCTGGGCGCCAAGGCCCGCGGCACGCTGAGGCGCAGCGCGGTCATGACCTCGATCTGGGGCGTGGGCACCTCGCTGGTGCTGGCGCTGGCGTTCCTGCTGTTCGGGGGCGCGATCATCGATTTCATGACCACCGCGCCCGAGGTCCGGGCCGAGGCGCGCATCTACCTGCCCTACATGGTTCTGGCGCCGATCCTGGGGATCGCGGCCTGGATGCTGGACGGGATCTTCATCGGCGCCACCCGCTCGGCGGACATGCGCAACATGATGTTGGTCTCGGCGCTGGTCTACCTTGGCGCGGTGCTGATCCTGGTGCCCGCCTACGGCAACCATGGGCTCTGGATCGCCTTCCTGATCTCTTTCGTCGTGCGCGGCATCACGCTTGGCCTGCGCTACCCCGCGCTGGAGGCCGAGGCGAGCTAGCGCAGCCGCCGTTCTTCCACGTGGAAGTCACCCACGTAGGTCCCGTTGGGGCCGAAGCGGGAATCGAAGGAACAGTTGATCAGGTATTCGTGCTGCGGCTTCAGGTCCAGCACGAGGACCTCGGTGAAGTCGTCCTCGTTGTAGCCGCTGCGGTCGACGCAAGCGACTTCCACCGCGCGCCGCCCCACGTCGACGGCGATCTGTTCGTCCAGCTTCAGGATGGCGGAGTCGATCTTCCGACCGTCGATGCTCAGGATCTGCACCGTCTCGGGCACGTCCAAGGTCATGGAGACCAGCAGGGGCACATTGCTGGTCCGCACCAGCGCCTTCTCGCCCGACCGCACCGCCGCGCCATCGCCACCGGGCAATTCGGTCGTGCCGCAGGACGCGAGGAACAGGGAGAGTACGATTGCGACTGTCTTCTTCATCCGACCTTCTCCGGGGGACTGCGAGTTGACGCAAAGATCGGGGGGATCCCTACGCTTGATCAATGCCTTTCGGCCGCGGCGGGCCAGATCGGGCGGAGAACCGCCGGATCCCATTCGCGCATCGCGCCAGGGTGACTGAATGAGGTCGTCCAGGCCCGGGATCGAACCCTAAAGCACCGCCAGCACGTTTTCCGGCGGGCGACCGATGGCGGCCTTGCCGTTCTTGATGACCACGGGGCGTTCGATCAGCACCGGTTGGGCGACCATGCCGGCGATCAGCAATTCGTCCTCGCTGTCGCGGCTGAGGTTCAGCTCCTTGAAGGCGGCTTCCTTGACGCGCATCATCGCCAGCGTCTCGACGCCCAGCATGCCGCGCATGGCCCGCAGTTCGTCCGCCGTGGGCGGGTCCTGCAGGTAGAGGCGGATCACCGGCTCGATCCCGCGGTCCTCAAGCAGTTTCAGCGTCTCGCGCGATTTCGAGCAGCGCGGGTTGTGCCAGATGGTGACGTCGCTCACAGCCATTTCCCTCGTTCCGTTCCGACCGCTTCCGCCACGGTGGCAAATCCGTCCCGTTCCAGCAAGCGGTCCAGCCCCCGCGCCACGCGGGCGGCCAGCGACAGCCCTTCGTAGACCATGGCCGAATAAAGCTGCACCGCCGAGGCGCCCGCGCGGATCTTGGCATAGGCATCCTCGGGCGAGGCGATCCCGCCCACGCCAATGAGTGGCAGCCTGCCCTCGGTGATCTGCGACAGCCGCGCCAGCACCCGGGTCGAGCGGTCGAAAAGCGGCGCGCCCGAAAGCCCGCCCGCCTGATCCTTGTGGCGGCTCGTGAGCCCGTCGCGCGAGAGCGTCGTGTTGGTGGCGATGATCGCGTCGAGGCCTGCGTCGAGCGCCACCTCGGCCACGTCGGCCAGTTCGGCATCGCTCAGGTCCGGGGCGATCTTCAGGAAGACCGGGATCGGGCGCTTGAGCCCCGCCCGCGCCTCCATCACGCCCGTGAGCAGCGCCGCAAGCGCCGCCTTGCCCTGCAACTCGCGCAGCTTCTCGGTGTTGGGGGAGGAGACATTGACGGTCGCGAAATCCAGCGACGGGCCGCAATGGGTCAGCACCTGCGCGAAATCCCCGGCGCGGTCGGCACTGTCCTTGTTGGCGCCAAGGTTCAGCCCAACCGGCACCCCTTGGGGCCGTTTCGCCAGCCGCCCGCAGATCGCCTCCATGCCCTGGTTGTTGAAACCGAAGCGGTTGATCACCGCGCGGTCCTCGCTCAGCCGGAAGAGCCGCGGCTTGGGGTTGCCCGGCTGCGGGCGCGGGGTTGCGGCGCCAACCTCGACGAAACCGAAGCCCGCGCGCATCAGCGGGCCGACCGCCTCGGCGTTCTTGTCGAAGCCCGCCGCAAGGCCCACCGGGTTCGGCAGCGTCAGCCCCGCGAGCTGCAGCTTCAGCCGGTCGGACGCCACCGCCCCCGGCAGTGGCACCAGCCCCGAGGTCAGCGCCTTCAGCGCCAGACCGTGGGCGGTCTCGGGATCGCACCGGCGCAGCGCCGCAAGGCCCACACGCTCCAGCGGGTTCATTCCATGTCCTCGGGGAAGACATGCCCCTCGGAGGCCAGCGGCAGATCGGTCTGCCAGACGATCTCGGACAGCTTGAGCGTCCGGTACAGATGCGGGAAAAGCGCGCCGCCGCGCGACGGCTCCCACTTCAGCGCATCGCCCAGGGCGTCCGCATCCAGCGCCAGCAGCACCAGACCCGTTTCGCCCGCGAAATGCTTGGCCGCGGTCTCGGCCGCCTGGGTGGCGGTCGAGAAATGGATATAGCCATCGGCCAGGTCCACCGGCGCGCCCGCCGTCTCACCCGCCGCCTCGAACGCCGCCCATTCGTCGGCCCGGAATATCTTGTAGATCATCATGGCGCCCAAATGCCCGCTGGCAGGGGAGGGGTCAAGCGTTCGCTGCGATGCAACCTTACGTAGCGTCGGGCGGGACTCGTCGCTACCTTCATGGCATTGTCACAGGACCGGGCCATTAAGACCCGGACAGCAACCAACGGGGGTTCCGATGCTAAGGCATATTCTTGCCTCGGCCACAGTGCTTGCCATGAGTGGCGGCGCTGCGCTGGCCGATTATACTTTGACCATTCTTCACACCAACGACTTCCACGCCCGGTTCGAGCCGATCTCGAAATACGACTCCGGCTGTTCGGACGAGGACAATGCCGAGGGCAAATGCTTCGGCGGCTCGGCGCGGCTGGTCTCGGCGATCGAGGCGGCGCGGGCGCGGTCCAACAACTCGATCCTCGTGGATGGCGGGGATCAGTTCCAGGGCACGCTCTTCTACACTTATTACAAGGGCAAGGCCGCGGCCGAGATGATGAACAAGATGGGCTACACGGCGATGACCGTGGGCAACCACGAGTTCGACGACGGCCCCGAGGTTCTGCGCGGCTTCGCGGAATCGGTCTCGTTCCCGATCCTGATGTCGAACGCCGATATCTCGGGCGAGCCGCTGCTGACGGACATGATCCGCAAATCCGTGGTGATCGAGCAGGGCGGCGAGAAGCTGGGCCTGATCGGCCTGACGCCGCAGGATACCGATGAGCTGTCCAGCCCCGGCCCGAACGTCAGCTTCGGCGACCCGGTCGAGGCGGTCCGTGCCGAGGTCGCCCGGCTGAGCGCCGAGGGCGTGAACAAGATCATCGTCCTCAGCCACTCGGGCCTTGCGGTGGACCAGCGCGTCGCCGCCGAGGTCGAGGGCATCGACGTGATCGTGGGCGGCCATGACAACTCGCTTCTGTCCAACACCATCGAGGGCGCCAAGGGCCCCTATCCGGTGATGGTCGGCCAGACCGCCATCGTGCAGGCCTATGCCTATGGCAAGTTCCTGGGCGAGCTGAACGTGACCTTCGACGATGCGGGCAACGTGACCGAGGCCGTGGGCGAGCCGATCATCATGGATGGCGGCGTGGCCGAGGATGGCGTCACCAAGGCGCGCATCGCCGAACTGGCCGGGCCGCTTGATGAGATCCGCAACAAGGTCGTGGCCGAGGCTGCGGGCGCCATCGAGGGCGACCGCTCGGTCTGCCGCGCGGTGGAATGCGCCATGGGCAACCTCGTGGCTGACGCGATGCTCGACCGGGTGCGCGACCAGGGTATCCAGGTCGCATTCCAGAACGGCGGCGGGTTGCGCGCCTCGATCGACGCGGGTCCCGTGACCATGGGCGAGGTGCTCACGGTGCTGCCGTTCCAGAACACGCTCTCGACCTTCCAGGTGACCGGCGCGACGCTGGTCGCGGCGCTGGAAAACGGCGTCAGCCAGGTGGAAGAGGGCGGCGGCCGCTTCCCGCAGGTGGCGGGGCTGAAGTTCGCCTTCGATCCCGCTGCCCCGGCGGGCAGCCGCGTCAGCGAGGTCATGGTGGACGAGGGCGCGGGCTATGTCCCGGTCGGCGCCGACAAGGTCTATGGCGTGGTGTCGAACAACTTCGTGCGCAACGGCGGCGATGGCTACAAGATGTTCGTGGACGCGATGAACGTCTACGACTTCGGCCCCGACCTCGCCGATGTGACGGCCGAGTTCCTTGCCGCGAACGGCCCCTACCAGCCCTATACCGATGGCCGGATCACCCTGAAAGAGTGACGCCCGGAGCCATCCGAACCGAAACGCCCCGGCCCCGCGCCGGGGCGTTTTTCGTCGGGGATGCTTTGTGCAGGTAGTTGACCATTGCCCCGTTCCCACGATTGACTTGGGAGACGGGCTTTGCAACCTTTCCGGGCGCCAGGGGAGAGCCGAATGACAAGGAAATGCCTGATCACTGCGGGGGCGGTTTTCATCATCGGCGCGTGGGCCGGGAAAGGTTTTTTGGAATTCATCCACATCGACATGTGCCTCGATCGAGGAGGGTCTTGGGACTACTCCGGCTCTATGTGCGAAGAATGGGCGCCGAGAGTGGAGCAATACAAGGTAGACCGTCCGACCCCCCGGGCCGTTTCGGACCCCGCAACAGAAGGCGCTCCGGATGGATGATGATTGGTGCCTCGGTCTGTTCTTTGGCGCCTTCTTGGCGGGCCTGATCGCAGGAGGAATTTCCTACTTGCCTTTCCACAAGTTCGGCTGTGTCGAGAGAGGCGGAACCTTGGTCGGTAATACCTGCGTGAGATACGTCCCTTGGGGCACGCAGCCGGAGTATCCACCGAAAGAGTGACCGCACCTCCACACCCTTCCCCCCACCCCCGCGCGTGGCTATCCCGAGCCCATGGACCACCCGCTCATCGAGCTCATGGACCAGCGCATCCGCGAGGCCGAGGCGGACGGCGCCTTCGACAACCTCCCCGGCGCGGGCAAGCCGTTGCCCGAATGCGACGACCCCCAGAACGCGCTTCTGAACCGGCTGGTGAAGGAAAACGGCGCGAGGACCGCCAGGACGCCGTGGGGCCGAACGATGTCTGGGCGATGGATTTTGTCCACGACCAGCTCGCCCTTGGCAAGAAGCTGCGCATCCTGACCGTTGTCGACACGCATTCACGGCTCTGTCCGGCGGCCGATGCGCGTTTCTCCTATCGAGGCGAAGACGTCGTGCAGACGCTCGAATGGGTCTGTGGGCGGATCGGCTACCCAAAGACGATCAGGGTCGATCAGGGCAGCGAATTTATCTCCCGTGACCTCGATCTCTGGGCCTATGTGAATGACGTCACGCTTGACTTCTCACGGCCCGGGAAACCCACGGACAACGGCTTCATCGAAGCGTTCAACAGCAAACTCAGGGCGGAGTGCCTGAACGCGCACTGGTTCATGAGCCTTGCGGACGCCCGCGAAAAGCTGGAGGATTGGCGCAGACACTACAACGAGGACAAACCCCACAGCGCGATCGGTTACAACGTCCCGATTACCATGCATTATCCCGATGGCGTCACCAGCCCGTCGTCGTGATAAAGCCGGAAAAATCCAGTTTCCGGCGGTCCAAGGTTGGGGAGCAGCGCAGTCCACCCGCTCGCGGGGCTCTCAAGAAACCTTGATTGGCAGGGGGCGGCGGGGGCGGCTACAAAGGCTGTCGTGGGATAACGGGACGAACTCATGCGCGCGATTCTGGCTGCTGTCTTTTCTTTTGCCTTGGCCTCCGGGCTCCAGGCCCAGGGCTCGGAACCTCCGGTGGTGGTAGAGCTTTACACCTCGCAGGGGTGTTCCTCCTGCCCGCCCGCGGATGCGCTCATGGCTGAGCTTGCCCCGCGAGAGGACGTGATCGCGCTCGCGCTGCACGTGGATTACTGGGATTACATTGGCTGGACCGACAATTACGGCAGCCCCGCCTTCACCCGCCGCCAGAAAGGCTATGCCTCTGCCGCCGGGGCGCGCACGATCTACACGCCGCAATTCGTCGTCGGAGGGCGTGATCACGTAGTGGGCTACAAGCCCATGCAACTGGCCGAGATGATTGCCGACGATGCCGCCCGCGACAAGCCGGTGAGCCTTAGCCTCTCACGCAACGGCAATCGGCTGAAGATCCGGGCCGAGAGCCGGGAGCCGGGCAAGATGCTGGTGCAGCTTGCGCGTTACCAGCCCCATGCCTCCGTCGCGATCGAGCGGGGCGAGAACGCCGGCAAGACCATCGACTACTTCAACATCGTCACTGCGCTGGAGGTGGTGTCAGACTGGAACGGCCGCGCGCCGCTGGACCTGTCGGTGACCGTGCGCGGATCGGAACCGGTTGTGGTTCTGATCCAGAAGGACGGTCACGGGCCCGTGCTGGCCGCCGCGCGCTTGCGCTGAATCCCGGCTTGCCGACCGGGCTTCCAGCGGCGGTGGATCCAGAACCACTGGTCCATGTGATTGCGCACCAGCGCCTCAAGGTTGTCGTTCAGCGCCTGGGTCATGGTGACCGGGTCTGTGTGGGGGATCGGCGCGTCGATGCGGATCTCGAAATCCAGCCCGTTCTCCAGACGAATGCCGTAGATCGGCAAGAGTAGCGCGTCGTATTTCAGTGCCCATTCCGCGACCGAGGTGGCGGTGGGGGCAGATTTTCCGAAATACGAGACCTTTGCTCCCTTGGTCGCGTAGATGTCGATCAGCACGCCAATGGTGTTCCCGGTGGACAGGTATTTCAGCAACCCGATCAGCCCGCGCCGGTCGGCCGGGAAAACCGGCGAGGCGATGGTCGACATCGCGTTCACGTAATGGGCGTTGAACTTCGCGTTGCGCATGGGGCGGTAGAGGGCCGCCATGGGGATGCCCTGCGCCGCCAGCGCGCCGCGCGGGGCGTCGTAATTGCCGAAATGCCCGGTCACCAGGATCACCGGGCGGCCTGCCGCGCGGGCCTCGCGCAGGGCGGCGACGCCGGGGCCGGTGGGCTCCAGGTCTTTTACCCGGTCGAGGAACTCGCGGCCCGAGTAGATCTCGATCAGGGTGCGGCCCGCGTTGTTCGGCACGGCGCGGGTCATGCGTTTGACCTCGGCCGGGTCCATGTCGGGGCAGACATGAGCCAGGTTGCCGCGGATCCGCCGGCGCCACCCGGCGATCGGCGCCACCACCCGCGACACCAGCCAGCCGATCAGAGGCACCCGCCAGCGATAGGGCAGCGCCAGCGCAAAGCCCAGGGCGCCGCGCAACGCCGCGTTCTGCAGGGAATCGCGCCAGTTTGTCTGTTCGGTGGCCATGGCATTCACGGGGTCAGGCACAGCTTGCGCTGCGGGGTGCCGTTCAGATAGCGTCAGGGGTGCCGTGATACAAGCCGCGGATCAGGGCTGTTTTGGCGCACCCACGCCGATCATGCTGTCACGGGTGACCAGCGCGGCCAGCTCGGCCTCGGACATGCCATCGGTTCCGGCGGGGCGGGCGGGCAGCACGATGTAGCGCATGTCGGCGGTGGAATCGTGGACCCGCACCGTCACGTCATCGGGCAGGTCCAGGCCAAATTCCGACAGCACCTTGCGCGGCTCTTTCACCGTGCGCGAGCGATAGGCGCGGGACTTGTACCAATCGGGCGGCAGGCCCAGCAGGTTGCGCGGGTAGCACGAACAGAGCGTGCAGACGATCACGTTATGCACGGCGTCGGTGTTTTCCACCGCGACAAGGTGCATCGGTCCGATATCGAAGCCCATCTCGCGTGTGGCGTCAGAGCCGTTGGCCAGCAGCCGCGCCTTGAACTCGGGGTCGGTCCAGGCGCGGGCCACCACCGCCGCGCCATTGGCGGGGCTGCGGGCGTCCATCGCGTCGATCTGGAGCTGCACCGCTTCGGGCGTCAGGATGCCCTTCTCGATCAGGATCTCGCGCATGGCGATTTCCATGGTCTGCCAATAGGTCAGCGGCACGTCGTTGTCGGCGCGGTAGGGGTGGCCCGAAGGGCTCATCCCCTCGTGGTGGAAATGGTCGTGATCGTGATGGTCATGGGGCATCAGTCGTCCACCTGTTCCAGCCAATGGGCGTAGATCTCGGCATCGAGCGTATCTTCGGGGCGTTCGGCGCCATCGCCCCAGATTTCCCGCATCGTGAAGCGCACACGGTAGAGGTCGCGCTTTTCGGCCTCGTGGCCATAGGCCAGCTTCTCGGGGTTGGCAAAGGGGCCAAGCTCGCGCTCGATCTCGCCGGTCTTGCCGCGCAGGTAGGCAGGCGTGCGCACATGGCCCGGCGGCATCATCTCGCGGACCCGGACCCTAGCCACCGGTGGCCTCGCCATAGGTTTCGCCGCGGGCCTTCACCTCGGCCATCTTGGCGCCCAGTTCCTCGAGCGTGTAGAGATTGCGCTCGATCAGGTTCTGGTTCACGGCCGCGACCCAGCGTTCGTAATAGGACATCTCTTCGAAGGCGGCTTCGCCCATGTCTTCGAGCGCGCGGCGCAGCCCGTCCACGGTGAAATAGCCCTTGGAGGAGCAGAGTACCATCAGCGCGTCCACGCGCTTCTCCCACAGGGCAAAGTCGTGATTTTCGGGCAGGACCGTGCCGGCGGCGTTGCCGCCCATGTCGTGCCAGCGTCTTCCGTCAGTATCGCTCATACGCAAACGGTAGCCAGCGCGCGGGGCGCTGTCCACATCGGAATTCGCATGGGGCCGGATCAGGCGCTGGTGTCGACGCAGGCCTTGGCCTCGGGATCCCAGGTCGTGCCATCGGCGCAGCTCGCCGCTTGCTGGTGGTCGCCGGTGCAGGCAGCAGATGCCATGACGGTGCTGGCGGCCAGAAAGACGGCGGAGAGGACTGCGGTGAGTTTCATGACAACTTCCCTCTGAAACGATTGGCCAAACCGTAGCACGCACCCGCCGATTCCCAAAGGAAAACGCCGCTCACGCGGGGTGAGCGGCGTCTGTCTGCCGAGTCTTGCGGCGTGGTGCCTAGTCGCCGAACACCCGCTTGAAGATCGTGTCCACGTGCTTGGTGTGGTAGCCGAGGTCGAATTTCTCCTCGATTTCCGCAGGCGAGAGCGCGGCGGTCACTTCCGGGTCGGCCAGGAGCTCGGTCTTGAAGTCCTTGCCTTCCTCCCAGACCTTCATCGCGTTGCGCTGGACAAGGCGGTAGGCATCCTCGCGGCTGACACCGGCCTGGGTGAGGGCGAGCAGCACGCGCTGGCTCATGACCAGACCGCGGAACTTGTTCATGTTGGCGAGCATGTTTTCAGGGTAGATCACCAGCTTGTCCACGACGCCGGTCAGCCGGTTCAGCGCGAAGTCGAGGGTCACCGTGGCGTCCGGCCCGATGCCGCGCTCGACCGAGCTGTGCGAGATGTCACGCTCGTGCCAAAGCGCCACGTTCTCCATCGCCGGGATCACGGCCATGCGCACCAAGCGCGCGAGGCCGGTGAGGTTCTCGGTCAGCACCGGGTTACGCTTGTGCGGCATGGCCGAGGAGCCCTTCTGGCCCTTGGAGAAGAATTCCTCCGCCTCCAGAACCTCGGTGCGCTGCATGTGGCGGATCTCGATCGCGACATTCTCGATCGACGAGGCGATGACGCCCAGCGTGGCGAAGAAGGCCGCGTGGCGGTCGCGCGGGATCACCTGAGTGGAGATCGGCTCGGGCTTGAGGCCGAGCTTGGCGCAGACATGTTCCTCGACCGCCGGGTCGATATTGGCAAACGTGCCGACCGCGCCCGAGATCGCGCCGGTGGCCACCTCTTCGCGCGCGGTGGCGAGGCGGGTGCGGTTGCGGTCCATCTCGGCGTGGAAGCGGGCGCAGGGCAGGCCCAGGGTGGTTGGCTTGGCATGGATGCCGTGGGGGCGCCCGAGGCGGACCGTGTCCTTGTGCTCCAGCGCGCGGCGCTTCAGCGCGGCGAGCAGAGCATCCATGTCGGCCAGCAGGATGTCGGCGGCGCGGACAAGCTGGATGTTCAGCGTGGTGTCGAGCACGTCCGAGGAAGTCATCCCCTGGTGCACGAAGCGCGCCTGGTCATTGCCGATGATCTCGGCCAGGTGGGTGAGGAAGGCGATCACGTCATGCTTGGTGACGGCCTCGATCTCGTCGATGCGGGCCACGTCGAAGTCGACTTCGGCAGCCTTCCAGACGGCCTCGGCGTTGTCCTTGGGGATCACGCCAAGCGCGGCCTGGGCATCGCAGGCATGGGCCTCGATCTCGTACCAGATGCGGAATTTCGTCTCGGGCGACCAGATGGCCGTCATCTCGGGGCGGGAATAGCGGGGGATCATGGGCAGCCTCGTTCCTTGCTCGCGCG
>JABURR010000043.1 GCA_014762635.1 Paracoccaceae bacterium | reverse complement strand
CGATCACCGCACCGTAGAGCCGCCCGCGCCCGCCGATGGCGACCCAGACCGCCAGGTAGATCGAGGCGATGGGCGCGATCTCGGCCGGGTTGATAATGCCCGCCTGCGGGTAATAAAGCGCCCCGGCAATCCCCGCGATCACCGCGGTCAGGGTAAAGATGAACAGCTTGTAGCTTTCCACCGAGTAGCCAAGGAACCGCACCCGCGCTTCGTCATCCCGAATGCCCCGGATGACGCTGCCAAATTTGCCCGAGACGACCCAGGCTGCAAGAACATAGCCCAGCCCCAACGCCAGCGCTGAGGCCCAGAAAAACCACATGGACACCATGGATTGCGGCACGTCATCCAGACCCGGCAGGTTCTGAAGGCCCGAAAGACCGTTGTTGCCACGCAACCCGCTGTCGTTCTGGAACAGGTGCAGCGACAAGGCCAGCGTCATCGCCTGGGTCAGGATCGAAAGATAAACCCCGGTCACCCGACTGCGGAACGCGAGCCAGCCGAAGACCAGCGCCAGCAGCCCCGGCACCAGGACGACGAAAGCCAGCTGAATCGGCAGGCTGTGGGCAAAGGCCCAGACCGGCGGGAACTCCGAGGCACCGACCACCCCGAAGATCTGCGTGGCAATAGCGTCGCTGATCTCCTGCTGCGTCGGGGGCAGTTCGCCGTTGGCAAGACTTTCCACAACGATCAGCCGAGTGCGCTCGAACATCAGCCACATTCCGATGGCGTAGCCGCCAAGGCCGAAGAAGGCGAAATGGCCAAGGCTCAGGATCCCGCAATAACCCCAGACAAGGTCCATGGCGATTGCAATGAGGCACAGGCACAACGTCTTCCCCAGAGTCTTGACGAAACTGGTCGACACAAGGCCCAGCCCGAAGGCCTCGCTCATCACCGTAATGCCGAGGGTAAACGCAGCCAGCATCGCGATGAAAATCAGCACCGAGGGGTTTTGCGCGATGAAGCTACCCCGCAGGCGCCGCGATTGAGCGAAACTTCCTGTTGTCTCGGTCATCGGATCACGCCTCCGCCGCACGGCCCTTGAGGGCAACAAGCCCCCGTGGCCGGAACTGGATGAAGAGGATGATGAACAGGATCATGTAGGTCTGCGCCGCCAGCGTGTTGGACGGGTTCATCCACTCGATCCCCTTTTGCATGAACCCGATCAGCGACGCGCCCAGCAGCGTGCCCCAGATATTGCCGACCCCGCCCACGACCACGGTCATGAAGCTTTGCACGATATAATCCTGCCCAAGTTCGGAGGTGACCTTGGCATAAAGCCCGATGGTGACCCCAGCGACACCAGCGATGCCCGACCCAAGGCCAAAGGTCAGCATGTTGATCTTGTCCGGGTTGATACCCATGGACGCCGCCATGCGCGGGTTCTGCGTCACCGCCCGCACCTCCAGCCCCAGCCGGGTCCGGCGCATGATGAAGAGGAACACCGCCAGGAAGAACAGCGCCATCACGAAAATCGCGATCCGGATATAGCTGATCGAGACCACGTCGTTCAGCACCAGCGCCCCACCCAGCCAGTCGGGAGCCGTCAGCGGGCGGGCCTGGGTGCCGAAGATGTTCTTCGCAAGCTGCTGCAGCGCGATGGAAATCCCGAAAGTCGCCAGCAGCGTTTCCAGCGGACGGTGATAGAGCCAGCGGATCACCAGCCGCTCCATCGCCACGCCCGCGGCGAAGGTCACGGCGAAGGCCAGCGGCAACGCCACGATGATCGACAGCGTGTAGTCTGGGATGAAAAGCTGCACCACGTAGCCCGTGTAAGCGCCCATCATGATGAATTCGCCATGGGCCATGTTGATCACACGCATCACACCGAAGGTGATCGCAAGGCCGATGGCGGCAAGGAAATAGATCGACGCCAGTGACAGCGCGTCCAGCGCGAGGTCCACCGCCTGATTCAGCGCGACGCTCCGCTCGATGGAGGTCAGGGTCGCCAGCGCGGCTGCCACGACCACCGGCGACGGGGTGATATAAACCTCGTAGAAGCTGTGGGCCGCAAGGGCATCATCCACGTCCTGCTCCGTCGCGAGCGCCTCGGCGGCGCCGCTGCGGGCAAGCTCGGCATAGGCCTGGTCGCGCGCCTCTTGGCTGTCCATGCTGGACACCGGGATTCCAGCGATCATACCGTCAGAGATATTGGCGATCAGGATGGCTTTCTGCTCGTCCCGCGCAATGCGCGGCGGAGCAAGGCCCGCGTCCACGAGAATTCCGAAGGCCTCGTCGCGCGGAAGGTCTTCCGTACCGGGGCGAAGCACCCGCGCCACGGAGGGATCGTCAGGCGCAGAGCCCGCGACCGCCATCCGGCGCGTCTCGACCAGAGGGTTCAGGGTAGCCCGCACATCGACGCCAAGGTCGCCCCGGAAGCTTTCGATGGCATCGACCCGCGCAGCTTCGTCCTCATCGAACCGGATCGTCAGCAGGCGCTCCAACCGTTCCTTCCGGGCTCGGATTTCAGGGTCTGCCTCGCCCTTGATCGCGCCCCGCAGGGTTGCCAGGTGCGAGGCTTCCGCATCGCGCTCGATCGCGTTGAGCGCCGCGAGCCGTTTCTCGGGGTCGGGGTCCATCAACTGAAACCGCACTAGCGCCGCGCCGATCATGCCGCGTATGCCGCTATTGGGCTTGAGTTGGTCCATCTCCTTGTCGTCGATCTCGGCCACCACGTCCCCGGTGGCGATGTCAATCAGGGTGAGGATGTCTTTCTGCCGCTCCTCGGCATAGAAGAAGACCCCGTCGCTTTCGCGCTGCCAAAGCTCCTTGGCCTGCCATCTTTCCAGAACCTGCTGCGCCTCGGGCAGTCCGCTGTCGGCCAGCGCATCAATGGCCGGGCCGATGGAGCGGCGCGAGCTTTTCTCGATGATCTCCCGATGCTCCTGCAAGAGCGTCTGGATTTCGCTCATTTCCTGCGCATGGCTCACTGCCGCCAGAAGGCTCAGCACCGCCGCAAGAACTAGCTTCGTCAGATGTCTCATCACCCACCCCGCAAACCGCGGGGGACCGTCAGGCCCCCCGCAGCAGGTTGCTTGCCTGTCTTAGTAGTTCGACTTGATCTGCACGCAGCTCTTGGTCTCGGTGTTGTACATACCGCAGCCGAGCTCCTGCCAATCGCTGACCAGAACCGCAGATTCCGGCAGGAAGTCGGTCCAGGCGTCGCCCGGCACTTCTTCGGTCTGGCTGATGATGTCGAACTGGCCGTCTTCCTGTATCTCACCGATCAAGACCGGCTTCGCCAGGTGGTGGTTCGGAAGCATCACGGCCGTGCCGCCGGTCAGGTTCGGGAACTCCTGCCCGTACATCGCGGTGCGGACCGCATCCACGTCGGTGGTTCCAGCCTCGGTGGCGGCGTTCACCCACATGTTGAAGCCGATGTAATGGGCTTCCATCGGGTCATTGGTGACGCGCTCTTCACCCATACGCTCTTTCCAGGCGGCGACCCAGGCTTCGTTGGCATCGGTCTCGGCGGACTGGAAGTAGTTCCAGGCAGCAAGGTGACCGACCAGGTTCGAGGTATCGAGGCCGGAAAGCTCTTCTTCACCAACCGAGAAGGCCACGACCGGGATATCGTCAGCCGAAACACCCGCGGCAGCGAGTTCCTTATAGAAGCCCACGTTGGCGTCGCCGTTGATGGTCGAGATCACACCGACCTTCTTGCCATCGGCGCCAAGCGCGACCACGTCCGCCACGATCTTGGACCAGTCGGAATGACCGAAGGGCGTGTAGTTCACGAAGATATCGTCGGCCGCGATGCCCTTTTGCTGAAGATAGCTTTCAAGGATGTTGTTGGTCGTGCGCGGATAGACATAGTCCGTGCCGAGCAGCGCGAATTTCTCGACGCCCAGTTCCTCGAGGAAGTAGTCCGTCGCCGGAATCGCCTGCTGGTTCGGCGCGGCACCAGTGTAGAACACGTTCTTGGAGCTTTCCTCGCCCTCGTACTGAACCGGGTAGAACAGAAGGCCGTTCAATTCCTCGATCACCGGCAGGACGGACTTGCGGCTCACCGAGGTCCAGTTGCCGAAGATCACGTCAACCTCGTGAACGGTCAGAAGTTCGCGGGCCTTTTCCGCAAAAAGCGGCCAGTCGGAGGCGGGATCGACGACCACGGCCTCAAGCTCGCAGCCCAGAACGCCACCCGCCGCGTTCTGCTGTTCCACCAGCATCAGCATGGTGTCTTTCAGCGTGGTTTCGGAAATTGCCATGGTGCCGGACAGCGAGTGCAGCACGCCGACCTTGATCGGGCAATCCACGGCAAAAGCCGGAGCCGCCAACGTCATCGCGGTGATCGATCCACCAATCACAGAGCGTGAAAGTTTCGACATATCATCTTCCCTTCGAGACATGCCGCATCGGGGCCAGAGGACCAGAATGGAATTGAATGCTTGAAATTCCGGTCGCCTGAATCAAATACAGCCCCTGTGCAGCAAATGTTGCGCCAGTGCGGTGGTGATCGAACTGCCAAGAACCTTCGCCACCGCACACCTTTCTCAAGCCGCCCAACTCGTCGGCTCGCCGCAAACCTGTGCAGACCCGACGGGAAAGCGTAGAAAAAAGATCACGAAAGCGAGAGCCCGAGAGCAGGATTCGACGGTGACGCACAAATTTGTGCCCGAAGTTCGATCATCTGCTCAATTCATTGGCGCCTGAGATTCTGGCGAAGCTACGCCCAAGGTGCCCCACCTGGCATCTTCCCGCAGAAATCCTCTTGGCATCCCGGCACCACCTGCCCGATAGTGCCAAGCATATTTTCGTCGTTACACAGGAGTTGAGTCACAGTGGCGGGTAAATTCGAACTCTACAAAGACAAGGCAGGCGAATTCCGGTTTCGCCTGAAGGCAGGCAATGGGCAGATCATTCTGGCCAGCGAAGGCTACAAGCAGCGTGCAAGCGCCGAGAACGGCATTGAATCCGTGCGCAAGAACTCGGCCAATGACGAGCGGTTCGAGCGGTTCGAATCGAAAAGCGGCCAGCACCGGTTCAACCTGAAGGCCAGCAACGGCCAGGTCATCGGCGTGAGCGAGGGCTACACCAGCACCTCGGCCCGTGAAAACGGCGTGGCATCGGTCAAGAAAAACGCGCCGGATGCGAAGGTGGAAGACCTGACCGCCTGATCCCGGCCAAAAGAATGCCAGTCACGGCGGCCTCTGGGCCGCCGTTTCATTTCGGGATAGGCTGATCGCATGTCCTACCCCGTCTCCTCGATCCGCAATCTCGGCCCGGCCACGGAACGTGAATTTGCCCGTGCGGGCATCCATACGGCCGAGGAATTGCGGAGCCTTGGGCCAGACGCGGCCTACAAACGGCTCCTGGCCAGCGGTGTGCGCCCCCACTTCATCGGCTACTATGCCCTTGTGATGGGCCTTCAGGGGCGGCTCTGGAACGACTGCAAGGGCAAGGAGAAAGAGGAACTCCGGATCCGCTTCGATGCGATTTGCGCAGGCAGCAAGGACGAGAACGCATTCGAACGGCTTCTCGATGAGATCGGCGTTCGCGCCCGCGACAGCGGCTCCACCCCGTGAAAACGGAAAACGCCGGGCACTGCTGCGCCCGGCGTCGAATTTCGCAAGATCAGAAGATCTTAGCCAACCAGTTCGAGGCCCGAGAAGAAGTAGGCAATCTCGACAGCAGCGGTTTCGGCAGCGTCCGAACCGTGAACCGAGTTCTCGCCGACGCTTTCAGCGAATTCCGCGCGGATGGTACCGGCGGCCGCGTCTGCTGGGTTGGTGGCGCCCATGACTTCGCGGTTCTTGGCAATAGCGCCTTCGCCTTCCAGAACCTGCACCACGACCGGGCCCGAGGCCATGAATTCGCACAGTTCACCGTAGAACGGGCGTTCCTTGTGAACCTCGTAGAACTTGCCAGCCTGCTCCATGGTCAGCTGGATACGCTTCTGCGCGACAATACGGAGACCCGCATCTTCGAACTTTGCGTTGATCTTGCCGGTCAGGTTGCGCTTGGTCGCGTCGGGCTTGATGATGGAAAGAGTGCGTTCGATCGCCATTTTCTCTGCCTTTTCGTCTGCTGTGGCGGGCCCATTGCCCACCCCATGAAATCCGGCGCCCGCCTAGCATGGCCTGACACCGTTGAAAAGGCGCGATTGACGCCCCCCGCGCGATACGCCACACCGCGCCAATGTTGAAGATCGAAGACATCTCCTACTCCGTCGAAGGCCGCCCCTTGATCGAGGGCGCCTCTGCCACGATTCCCTACGGCCACAAGGTCGGCCTGGTGGGCCGCAACGGCACCGGCAAGACGACGCTGTTCCGCCTGATCCGGGGCGAGTTGACGCTGGAAGGCGGCCGGATCAGCCTGCCCTCGCGCGCCCGGATCGGCGGTGTCGCGCAAGAGGTGCCGGGGTCCGCGGTTTCCCTGATCGATACGGTGCTGGCCGCAGACACCGAGCGCGCCGACCTGCTGGCCGAGGCCGAGACGGCCATGGATCCGTCACGTATTTCCGACGTTCAGACCCGTCTGGCCGATATCGACGCCTGGTCGGGCGAGGCGCGCGCTGCGTCGATCCTCAAGGGCCTCGGCTTCACGCATGAGGAACAACTGCAGCCCTGCTCGGCCTTTTCCGGCGGTTGGCGGATGCGCGTGGCGCTGGCAGCGGTGCTGTTCTCGCAGCCCGACCTGTTGCTCTTGGACGAACCCACGAACTATCTCGACCTCGAAGGCGCGCTCTGGCTCGAAAGCTACTTGGCGCGCTACCCTCACACAGTGATCGTGATCAGCCACGATAGGGAGTTGCTGAACCGCGCGGTAGGCTCGATCCTGCATCTCGAGAACCGGACCCTGACCCTCTACCAGGGCAATTACGACACGTTCGCACGCACCCGTGCCGAGCAACGTGCGGTTCTGGCCGCCGAGGCCAAGAAGCAGGACGCACGTCGCGCCCACCTGCAAAGCTTCGTCGACCGGTTCCGCGCCAAAGCGACCAAGGCGCGGCAGGCCCAGTCCCGCGTAAAGATGCTTGAGAAGATGACCCCGATCGCCGCGCCCGAGGAAATGGCGCGCCGGGTCTTCACCTTCCCCGAACCGAAAGAACTTTCGCCGCCGATCATCAACCTGGAAGGCGTTGCCGTCGGCTATGATGGCGTCCCCGTTCTCAAGCGTATCAATGCCCGGATCGACCAAGATGACCGGATTGCGCTTCTGGGTCGGAATGGTGAGGGAAAATCCACCCTTTCCAAGCTTCTGGCAGGCAAACTTAAACCGATCGAAGGCCGTCTGCACCGGGCTGGAAAACTGCGCATCGGCTATTTCGCCCAGCATCAACTGGACGAACTGCGCCCGGAAGAGACCCCGCTTCAACACATGCTGCGCGCTTTCCCGGGCGAGGCCCCCACCAAGCTGCGCGCGCGGCTGGCCGGCTTTGGCCTGGGGGCGGAGCAGGCCCAAACAGACGTCGCCCGGCTCTCAGGCGGCCAGAAGGCACGACTGTCGCTGCTTCTGGCCACGATCCACGCGCCGCATCTGCTGATCCTGGACGAACCGACGAACCACCTGGATATCGAAAGCCGCGAGGCGCTGGTCGAGGCGCTGACCGCCTATTCCGGTGCGGTGATCCTCGTAAGCCACGACATGCATCTGCTCAGCCTCGTCGCTGATCGGCTCTGGCTGGTGAAGGACGGACAAGTTGCCCCTTACGAAGAAGACCTCGACGCCTACCGCAGAATGCTTCTGTCTTCCGACAAGCCCGCCACCAAATCCGACGCGAAACCCGCTACGCCAAAGAAAGCCAGTCGGGATGAAGTTCTCGCCCTCCGCGCCGAGGTCCGCAAATGCGAGGCGCGTGTAGAGAAGCTTGAGGAAATGCGCGTCAAACTGGCGGACAAACTTGCCGATCCGGCCCTTTACGAACCCGCAAAGATCGGTGAAATGGAAGTGTGGCAGAAGAAATATGCCGAGGTCATGGATGGCCTCGACCGGGCAGAAGCGCTCTGGCTTGCTGCCCAGGACAAGCTGGAGAAAGCCGAGGCCTGACATGGATATTCCCGCGCTGATAACGGCCTTCGTGGCGCTTTTCGTGGTAATCGACCCGGTCGGCCTTGCGCCCCTTTTCGTGGCGCTCACCAAGGGCCAGACCGAAGCAGAGCGCCGCGCCATCGGCCTGCGAGCGGCACTGATTGCCATCGGCCTGCTGACGCTGTTCGGCGCCTTCGGCGAGGCGGTTCTGGGCTTCGTCGGGATTTCCATGCCCGCCTTCCGTATCGCAGGGGGAATCCTGCTTTTCCTCACCGCCCTCGACATGCTGTTCGAGCGCCGCACCCAGCGACGCAAGGGACAGGCAAGCTCCGCGAACGATCCCTCGGTCTTCCCGCTTGCCACGCCACTGATGGCCGGGCCCGGGGCCATGGCTACGATGATCCTGCTGACCGGAGAGGCGCAGGGCTGGAACGAGTTGATCGCCGTGCACCTCGTGATGATCGCAGTGATCTCGGTTGTCGTGGCGTTCTTCTTTACCGCCGGCTTGCAGGAACGGGCATTGGGTGAAACCGGAATCAACGTCGTCACCCGGCTTCTGGGGATGCTGCTGGCTGCCCTGTCAGTGCAGTTCGTGCTCGACGGCCTCAAGGATTTCGTGGCCAGTTTCACCTGATCTGCGCTGACAAGCCCCCTTTCGGCCCCTATCTTGGACTGGAAAGGAGCCCCTGATGGACAGCGACGACTATCTCCGCCTGACCTACCTTCTGCTGCTTCTCGCGGCGGTCGGAGGCTACGTGGTGGTCGAAGGTCGCCGCAACCTCAGCAAGACGGCCCAACAGGCGGCGATCTGGGGGCTGATCTTCCTGGGTATCATCGCGGGCTATGGCCTGTGGCCGACGATCCGCGACCAGGTGGTCCCGTCGCAGGCCGTCTTTTCGGAGGAAAACCGGATCGAGGTGCCGCGCGCGCCGGACGGGCACTACTACCTCGAGTTGGAGCTCAATGACGTGCCGGTGGACTTCGTGGTCGATACCGGCGCCTCGGATGTCGTGCTGACCCAGCAGGATGCCAAGCGTATCGGCCTGAACATGAAGACCCTGCGTTACGCCGGACGGGCCAATACCGCGAATGGAACCGTGAAAACCGCTGCCGCCACGGTCGAGACAATACGTCTTGGCCCGCTGGAAAGCCGTGGCCTCCCGGTCGTGGTCAATGGCGGAGAGATGGAGATGTCCCTGCTGGGCATGGAATACCTCGACCGGTTCGCCCGCATCGAGATTTCACGTGGACGTTTGATCCTCGAGTACTGAATACCGAAGCAGAAAAGAGAAAAGGCCGCCCGAACGGGCGGGGGTATAGAGATATCCGCAGAAAAATATTCTGGCCTCAAGTTGGAAGCCCGCACCTCACCGTGCGGGCTTTCTGCTGTGGGTGAGGTCAGCTTGGTTGCTGAAGGTGCTGCTGTACGCGATGGACAACCATTCGAGCCAAATCGGGCGAGAGACGGCATACACCGTCTGTTTGCCGGATAAAGTCTGCTCCGGTGAATGTCTCGTTCATCACCAAGTCGAGGACGGCCCGATCCACGACGGGGCGCAAGGGCTCCATGAGATCGTAAACAAAGGATTGGACTTCACGGTCAGTGCGATGGTGCAACAGGCCGAACGTGGGATCATACCCATCGGCAATGGCACCAATGCGGACATGCGTTTCTAAAATGCGATAGGCGTAGTTGAGCATGGCATTCACCGGATGGGTCGCATCCCGGTTGCGCTTTCTGACATCGGCGTTGAGAGACGCCCGTGAGAAATAGTGTCGCCAATCGTCATGGATCGGATGCCTGCCTTCGGCCTTCCAGCGGATTTGCAGAGATCGCCAGGCAAAGAAGTAGCCTGCGGCAACCCGGCCTTCGGTTGCCAGGAGTTCTCCAATGCTGTTCGGCGGCGCATTGGGGAGTTCGCTGATAACGGCCTTTGCCGTATCGATAGCTTTGTCGCGGGATTGCGACGGCGGGAGTATATCTCGCAGGTTGGCAAGGGTTGCTCTTGCCTTGGCCCCAATCAAGGGGACGGCAAACTTCAACCGAGCCGTTTCGCTGGATTGGGTTTCTATCTGCCATGCAAGGGCCTTGCGATCCACCGCACTGGGGTTCGCGCCCATGGCGCAAGCGAGTTGCCCATTCCATCTGAGCCGGACAAGCGTGACCCCTTGGTCAGCTAACCAGTCGAGGGCATCCAGTGTGATCTGTCCGGAGCCATCCACCAGCACGATACGCGTTGGTAGCGACAGGTCGCCTGGGAAGAAGCGATATCGCCGTGCTTCATCTGGAAAGTGCGTGTGCCCGTCCGAGATCAACAAAGTCGATTTTTCGACGCGCAGGGACATGCCCTGACCGGCTAGTATAAGGGGAGTGCGCTGGCGCTCTCGACGTTTGCGCTTGGGGGTATGGCTCCGGATGCTTGCGAGCCAGTATTGCGACCGTTCGGCCCATTCATCCGCAGGCTGCGAAGCTTGACTCTCAACGGGTGCTACAAACATCTTGGGCTCCAAATAGATCACAAAAGCGCTCCGGAAATCATACCGCAAAATGCCCCTAAAGCCTCGCGAAATATGGGAAAAAGGCACGCCCTTGGATGAGGCTTGGTATGCTTGGTCGAACGAGAAGCGGCGTGAAGACTATGATGCACTGGGGAGCTATTCCCCTCCCAAAGTTGACGCTGGACAAGACCCTCTAGCAGCGCTGGCAAGCATTGTTGGTTCAATTCAGAAGATTTCGGATGCCCCACGTCAGCGGGCAAAGATCATAGAAGATATGAAGGCCGACCTGTTGGAGTGGCTCCAGGAGGAAGAGCTATCTGCCTTTGGGTTTCCGGCGAAGCCGAAACCTGCAAGGACGCCGCGCCGGATTGATGCAGAATTCTGGGAAAATCCAACTGTCGATTGGGTGCAAGACACCGCTTGGGATGCAGTTTACAAATATCATCGCATTAGAATAATTTCCCCAGAAGACTTTCCAGAAGTAAAAATAAAACCAAAAATTGGCCGCCCATCAAATGGGAATTTAATTCAAAGGCATGCATATTTGCTTTTCAAGGGATACCCAGAAGCCATTGATATTTCTAACAAAGAAAAGGCGGAAATTGTCCGAAAAAGCATCAAAAATGCAAACCCGGACCTTGACGTCTACGGCAAGGGGTTTGGTGATGATGCCCTTCGCAAACATATAAATATTATCCAAAGGCAATTCGAAGAATTTCTGAATTCCCTTTAAGAGTTAATGTTTGAAACTTTATCCGTTTGTCCAGTCTGACGAATCTAAGTGGTCTGAGCTAATGCCGGCATACCGGGCAACCCTGCCCGGCATGTCTTGGAGGCCAGCTCATGGCACGCAAACGCGACTACAAAGCGGAGTACCGCCGCCGCATTGAGCGCGGCTTGGCAAAGGGCCTGAGCCGATCCCAGGCACGCGGGCATCCCGCTATCACCGAGGCGAGCGCATCAGGGGCGCGTGCTCCCGACCCAGACGATCAGCTCGAGGCTGCGCTCAAGGCCATGCGGCGTGGTGCAACCCAAAAGGCCGCAGCCCAGTCCGCGGGCGTATCCGCTGAACGGCTGCGCAGGTTCATCTATGGACACCAGCTTGCTGTCCGATCCAGCAGGGGCTGGGTGCTGACGGATGATCGCCCGCGTCGTGTCGCCACGATCTCCGGCGGCCAGACCCGGTCTGTTACTGTGGGCAGTTTCGCGGAGGCGCAGAAGGCGGGTGAGTATTTCCACGCGGCTGGCGCATTCCTGAGGTCCAACGACCTGAGCTGGCTTGAGCCGTTCGATGGCGACGGGCTGACGGATGTGCGCGGGACCTTCGTTCCTTTCGAAACAGATCCCAATGCCCTCTATCGGCACGCCGCGGCAGAAGCTCCGGCGTTCCATGAAATCTACCAAATCGTATCAAACTAAGGAGAGACCCTATGTCCAGAACATATGATGATATCGAAACGCGTCGGGAGAAGGACTTCAAGCGGCTACGGACCCGTAACCCGATCTGCGTGGGCTGCGGCTATTGCAAAAGCCCCGCGGCAATGGAACTGGCCCATGTCGCCCCGCGCAAGTTCCATGACGATGCGGCTGTGTTGTGCAGCACCTGCCACCGGGAACAGAGCGATCTCGAGAAAGACTATGACTATGCGCCGACCACCAAAAATCCGCAGATGGAAACCATAGCGCGATATCTGATCGCCGTGTCGGACTTCCTGAAAATGATTGCCGCGACATTGGCAGGCTACGGCCATTGGCTTTTGGACCAAGCCGAGCATGTCTTACCCCATGCGCCGGAGGCCGAGGTATGAGCCTGCGCAGCCCCTCGGAAATCTTTGTGCGGGCCTATACCGAAAAGCCCGGCGCACGCCCCTTGGCCGCCAAGCCAGCAGGCCAGGGAGAGGATAGGCCCTCACCTTGGGTGCTGATCTTTGACTGCGAGACCGCCGTGGATGCCGCCCAGAGCTTGCGGGTCGGCGTCTACCAAATCCGGAAATCCGGTGACCTGACCGAAGAAGGCCTCTTTTGGGACTTGGATACGGTCTCGGAAGGCGATCTTGCCGTGATCAAGCACTATGCAACGCATCATGGTTTGAAGCTCTTGTCAGCTGATCAATTCCGCAAGGATGTGTTTCTCAAAATCGCCTACCTGCGCAACGGCCTGTTGATCGGCTTCAATCTGCCTTTCGATATATCGCGGATCGCGATCAATCACGGGGCTGCACGTGGCTCAATGCGTGGTGGCTTCACCTTCCATTTGACGCGCTACAAGAGCGATCCGCAGATCAGGGTGAAGCATTTGAGCGCACGGGCTGCGCTCATCGATTTTGCCAAGCCCGGCAAACAGGACACGCCACGAGGCATGCGTAAACGCGGACTGAAAGTGGGCCATAACCGTGGATACTTTGTGGACGTCAAAACATTGGCTGCGGCATTGACCAGTCGCAGCTTTTCCTTGGACAGCCTGTGCCAGTTCCTCAAGACACCCGTGCAGAAGCTCAAGACAGATGAGCATGGCGGGCCGATTACGCCGGATTATCTCGATTATGCCCGCACAGATGTCCAAGCGACCTGGGAGTGCTTTGAAGAGCTGTCCAAGCGCTATGATGCACACTGCCTTGAGACTGGCGTCCACCGAATTCTGAGCGAGGCCAGCATCGGAAAGGCCTACCTCAAGCAGATGCAGATCAAACCCTTTCTGGGAAATCTGCCGGACTTCCCCCGCGAGATATTTGGCCAGATCATGTGTGCCTATTATGGCGGGCGCGCCGAAGTGCGGATCAGGCGCGAGCCGACGCAGGTTCTCTACTGCGACTTCAAATCCATGTATCCAACGGTCAGTGCGCTGATGGGGTTATGGGATTTCATCATCGGAGAAGAAATCGCAATTGAGGACGATACAGACCGGGTCCAAGACTTCTTGAATACCGTATCGCTCGAAGACATGCAGGTACCTGCGACGTGGAAGCATCTGCGCACTCTCGTACAGATCAGGACGGCTGGCGACCTTTTGCCTGTGCGGGCCAAATACGATGGCAAAACCAACACTATCGGCTTGAACCACATCACCAACCCTGAGCCGCTTTGGTACACGCTAGCCGATTGCGTGGCATCCAAAGTGCTGACCGGCAAGACGCCAATCATTGACAAGGCAATGACGTTTGTTCCGGTGGGCGTACAATCTGATCTGCAAAAGATCGACCTGTTCGGCAATCCCGCCTACCGCGTCGATCCCGCGACAGAGGATGTGTTCACGCGGTTGATCGACCTGCGCGACGAAGCAAGGGCAAAGGGCGATCCGGTTCAACAGGCCATCAAGATAGTTGCCAACTCGACCAGCTACGGCATCTTCATTGAGGTCAATCGGGATGACGCGCCCAAGCCTGAGCCGCTAGATGTTTACGGACCGAGCGGTGAGCGACAGAGCGTCACGATATTGGCTGTCGAAGAACCCGGCAGGTATTTCCATCCGCTCTTGGGAACACTGATCACCGGGGCGGCGCGGCTCATGCTGGCATTGTCGGAGCGTGTCGCATCAGACCAGGGCCTGGGCTGGGTGTTCTGTGACACCGACAGTCTGGCTATGGCCAAGCCCAAAGACATGGATCGCGAAACCTTCCTGCAACGTGGTCGCGCTGTGATCGATTGGTTTAAGGCCCTCAACCCCTATCGCAAGCCCGGATCGATCCTTGATGTTGAAGACGCCAACTTCAAGCCAGGCACCAACGTGCATGAGCCTCTCTATTGCCTCGCGATATCGGCCAAGCGCTATGCCCTCTTCAACCTGGACCAGGATGGCAAACCAGTTCTGCGCAAGGCATCCGCGCATGGGCTTGGGCATCTGTTGGCACCCTATGGCGCTGATGATCTGCCTGATGACCTTGGCATTCCCGATGCAGGGGCATCCGCAACTGGTGTGAGCATCTGGCAGCATCACTACTGGCTGAAGGTCATTGAGGCGGCACACGGAGACAGCCCGAACATTGTCAAACTGGACTATCACCCTGCGTTCGGATTGCCTTGCATCAGCCGATACGGAGCGACCAGTCCCGCCTTGCTGAAATGGATGGATTCCAGGAACGAAGGTAAACCCTATGCAGAGCAAGTGAAGCCCTTCGGGTTCCTGACGGCCTTCATTGCCCGTTCGGGTGCGTTTTCTGAAGCTGAAGAGCCTGTCGAGGTGGACCCGACGCAAAGAGGGCGACCGCACAAAACTAGCAGACCAAAGCCAATCGCACCATTTGAGCGCAATGCTACCAGGGCAGTTGACCTTGCCTTTGATCGGATCACAGGAGCATCGGTCAATGTCAATCAGCTCAAAACCTATGCCGAAGCTCTGGCGCAGTTCCACATGAGCACCGAAGACAAGTTCGAAAACGGTGACTTCATGGACAGAGGCCCGACCCGGAGGAGGCATGTGTTTGTGGAGACTGTCGGCCTGATTGGGAAAGAGGCCAACAAGGTTGGGGCGCATGGGCAGGCCGACCCGGTGGCAACGGCTGAGGCCATCTATGGCATTGCGAGAAAGTGGGAAAATCCGATGGAGAAGAGCACATGAGCTGGGACTATTGGACATATCCGGCCGTCTGCCGAGACTGCGGACACAGCGGCTGGAAGACCTGTGCGATGAACGATTGGTTCCGGCAAAAGGTGAGCTGGACAGGGTTTGACTTTGTCGAAGTGCGGACCAAGAAGCAGTCCACTGGCAATGTCTATTGTCAGAAGTGTGGGTCGCGTTCAGTTGAGATCAAAAGGGACGAGCCGCAGTAGAGCGACGGGACCCGTATCAGGGTAGCAAACGGTAACTTTGGGGCGAAGAACTACCGTTCGCGGCGTCTTGCACGGATGTCCACTATGCGCAGACAGGGAACGTGATGCTCATCTGAACCCTTCATGCAAGGAACGGGAAAAAACTCGTACAACGCCGAAACACCCAATGTGTGCGGTGCTCGCGAGTGGAGACTTGGGCGATATGGATTGCGATTTTCACTGATGCTAGGTACCCTTGAAGATGAAAAAAATAGGAAGGCTAATACCGTGCAAGCAGAATCCATTAAGAGCAACCTTTTTCAGCTTGTAAGAGACACCGATATTAGCGAAGCTATTCTGTCCTATATTTTTCCAGGCGGGAAACCGCTTTCTTTTGAAACTGAGCTGTGGGACTTCAAGAGAAAACCACCTACACTCAGCGAGAAGCCAGATGATGATGCTAGGCAATCTCACAAGATGGAAACCCATGAGCTCGTAAAAGACATTGTCTCTTTTCATAATTCATTCGGTGGCTATATCGTCTTTGGAGTGGAGGATTCTGGCGGAGATAGAATCTTAGGTTGCGACCAAGAATTGGATCTCGGTGATATCTCAAAGCGCATTAAGTCGCACACAGGGCGAGATGTTGAGCTATTTCAAAATACTTTGAGTATCGGAGGAGTAAATATTCTCCTGCTGTTAGTTCCAAGAAGACGACGTGCTGACGAACCTATTAAATTCATTAAGACGGGCCCGAGCACACCTAAGAAGAAACCTGCATATCAAAAAGGCTCGGTCTATATACGCAAACTTGATGAATGTCGACCCGCGGAGAACTCCTCTGAGGATTGGGCATTTTTGTTCTCAGACAGAATTATATCCGCGTCAGATTCTACGCCGGAAAGAGACGCCATTCCATCCAATCTCCCGCCGAGAGATCCGGATATGGTTAAATTCGTGGGAAGAGAGAAGGAGCTATCAACTCTAAGAACCTGGCTTCTTGATCGTCGAAGTCCAGTTAAATTGATCTCCGGCATTGGCGGTCTGGGAAAGACGTCAGTAGCTTATCGGTTCTGCGAAGAATTGGTCTCCTCTGGCGCCGGTGAGTTCGAGTATGTTGCTTGGGTATCTGCCAAGAAAACCACCTACGCAGCGCTACGCGGCGCGATGGTCAAAACAACTCGTCACGATTTCTCGACCGTCGAGGAGCTTCTGCACCGGCTGATTTCGATTTTGGCAGGGGAAAGTTCGGTGGATGAAGACGCAGAGGAAGAAGAATACGCGGACGTGCTAGTTGATGCTTTAACCTACAGGCCGTCGTTTGTTGTTGTTGATGACCTAGACAGTCTGTCACCGGACGAACAACGAAAATGTGCGACTGTGCTGCAGGAGGTTGGCTTTAGGACCGTCGATCGGGAGCATGCTGGTAGTAAATTTCTACTGACATCCCGCCTTGATCAGGGCCTTTCCCCCACGTCTGTCGTAAAGATATCTGGACTAGATAAAGAGTCGTTCAGCCTTCATATCGACAACTTGTGTGAGCAGTTCGAGCTGGAGCGATTTAAGTCTCGTCTTTCCGGGCAAATTTATTCGGCATCATCTGGTTCACCTCTCTTTGCGAGCGCCATCGTTCGGATGGCCAGTTTAGGCGAGCAGCCTAAAGAGATTTGTGAGAGATGGTCGTCCCATGACGGCGAAGACGTTAGAGAGTTTGCTTTCAAAAGAGAGCTAGATCGGCTCACGAACGGTAGCGCGACAGTACTGTTTGCGGTGGTCAAGCTTGATGACGTTACGTTTGACGAGTTGCTTGAGGTTGTCGAAATATCAAAAAAATCTCTATTTGACTGCATAAACGAGCTCCAGTCGTTTCACCTTTTGGGAAAAAAGGAAAATGCCCGAGGAGATTTTTCTCTTTCAACTTCGAAGGAATTGGTCGCGTCAACCGGAATTCTAAAAAGAAAGCTAGGCGCGAAGGCCAGCGAAATCGAGAGAAGATGCGCAATTATGCGCAAAAGTGAAAAGGAACAAGCGCGTGAAATTGGGAGGACTATTCGGAAAATAATTAGTTGCCTTGACGAGGGAGATCCAGATCCGGCCTTGGTGCTTGCCAAGGATTTGGTTCTGAGGAACCCGAAGAATGGGGATGCGTGGTGTATGCTTGCCAGGACTTACCTCACAGTGAAACCACCAAGGTACGCAGAGGCCGACGATGCTTGTACCAATGCGTTGAACAACTCATGTACACGCAGCGAGCTTTTTGAATATGTGGTGGCCGCTAAGACAGGCGTAAGCGATTGGCAGGGATTGAAGTCGTACGCCGAAAAGAAACGCTTTAAATCAAGAAAGCGAGATCCGGGCTTGGATGCATATTTAATTGCGGTCAAAAACTTAATTGATCTCGCACAGCAGAGAGGGAGCTATTTGGAAGCCTCTAGGCACGCCCAAGATGGAACCGAAAAGATATCTGAGAAAATTCAAAACAGCTATTTGGAGCCGGAAATGTTTAACAGTCTTGTGCACGATCAAAATTGGCTGGCCGACCAGGCAATTAAGTACAGGAGATTTTCTATTGAGAGGCCGCGAGACAATTTACACGTAGCTGATCTTGGATTCGAATTGTTTGATCAAAAAATTCAAACCAAAGAGGTTGTTCGGGCTATTTGTGATGGTCTGACCGCATGGTCTGAAGCGGTTAGAAAAAATGATGTTATGGTAGAGTCAGAAGTGGAAATCATTGCTAACAACATAAGAAAGCTCGAGCGCATATCGGAATTACTGAAGTCAAGCGATAAAGATGCGTCAAATGACTTGGCATCAATTGAGCGCACGCAGAGACAACTCGGATTCGTTGGCGCGTCCTTTTCTTGATTTTCCCCCATGCAAGATCCAGACTCTGGATGCTTATCTGATAAATGAAGTTTGCGCCGAGAGGGGTGACGGCGAGGCGACCTGCAGGCATCCGTTTTACCTGGTCGCCATCCGCCGTCAAAAGTATGCAGCACCTTGCTCGTACGTCCGTTACGGACTGGCAACGGTCATCCGCTGCGCTTGGCACGAATGTCCGGTTTGGGCTGAGAGCGGTCGTTCGCTACAAGTGCGAACACACTCGTGTGCAAGTTAGAAAACGGACTTTTTCTGCACCTAACCTGCCACCAGCCGATGTTATCAGAGCGGAGGCTCCAGACTACAAAATTATGCGGCATAGCGCGAAGACTAGAATTGCCGCCGCCCACACTCGAGCCTCGACGGGCTCACCCTGCGGGAGTATCACCAAAGGTCAGAAGAGGACCAAACCTTGAACAGAGCTAAACTATAAAAGCTGACTCCAAGTGGAGCAGGTCAGGACTTTCGAAGTTGAGAGGCAGAATAGTGGGCGAATACTTACTAACCGCACCCGAGCCGAAGATTGAGCTTTATCAGCAGGGATTTCTGGGAGTTTGCCAACTAGGCCGCGCGGCAGACGGCAAAAAGTTGTCGAACTTGATTGAACGTATAACGGAACCCATGGTCATCGCAGTCGATGCTCCATGGGGCGCAGGCAAGTCAGTTTTCCTCAAATGCTGGGTCGGGGCTCATACATTGGAAAACGAGGGAAAGGCGAAGACCGTATACTTTGACGCCTTCCGTTACGACTTCATGGATGATCCCTTAATCGGGTTGACGGGGGTGATCTCGGAGCGCGTAGACCAAAGCGATGATCAACGCGAAAAATGGCAAAAAGCCAAAGAGGCGGCTTTCAAGCTGGTGCGGCCCGCCATCAGAACGGGCATTGCAGTAGCGACTGTCGGGGCGACTGAATATACTGGTGCCATTGTAGGTGCAGCACTTGAGGCGGGTTTCGGCGAACTGCAAAAGGCGTCGGAAGACTTCTGGAAGAAAGAAGACGGCAGGCGGGCTGCGATGAAGGGCTTCCGCGATGCTTTGGAGAAGCTCGCGAGTGAACAGAAACTTGTGATCGTGGTAGACGAACTCGACCGGTGCAGACCGGACTACGCTCTAAGTTTGTTGGAAGTTGTTAAGCACTTCTTCGACGTCCCGAACGTCCATTTTGTTCTAGGCGTGAACCTTGACGCGTTGGCGAATAGCGTCAGAGCCCGGTACGGCTCCGGTGTACAAGGCGACAAGTACCTCCAGAAATTCATTACCGTTTCGATGCCACTTGTGCCATCGGCACGGCGACCGTCGGAGGTTCAGGTGAGCCACTTCAAAAGAATCTCACAAGACATCGGGCTTAACCTATGGGTGGTGGATTACCTCTGCGAATACCTCCAATGCATTGATCACCACGCCAAGTTAAGCCTCAGAGACGTGGAAAAAATCGCGACGCTCGCGATGGTCACGCCTGAACCGAGTGACAAGCCAGTAGCCAAGTTTCACCTCTTCATTGGAATATTGATACTACAAGTTGTTTCGCCACGCGCCGTAGATAACGCACGAAAGAAACAACTTTCGGAGGACGATGTATTTCAGATCTTTCAGTTTAATAACAAAAATCATACGACCTCATTAGTCAGCGACGCGGAGCGTGTTTGGTCACTGGTAACCTGGCCAACGGATCGCTCACCATCGGAATATTACAATCTGACGTTGGAGCAAAAGTTCAATAAGAAAGATCCTAGAGACCTGTTGCGCGAGGTAATTTCTCAGACGCTGGATGTGTTCAAGGTAATAGCCTGAGAGATGAAAGGTGTCGTGAATCAGAAAGTTAAATCGTGGACAGCGAGTTTCCAGGCCTGTTGGGTTTCGGGCGATCCTTCACGACCGACCAGGGTCGTCGACAACATATCTGAATAGCGGGGATAACTGAACAGCCGCTTTGCCTAACGGCACTGCCGCAGCACAACGGTATCGAGAAAGGCAGCGCTGGGCCGCTTTCGGCCTTCCTATATGCAGAAAGCCCGCACGGTGAGGTGCGGGCTTCCAACTTGAGGCCAGAATATTTTTCTGCGGATATCTCTATACCCCCGCCCGAACGGGCGGCCTTTCCAAGAAACTGTAACGTCTCTTAGCGCTTCGAGAACTGGAAGCTCCGGCGCGCCTTGCGCTTACCGAACTTCTTACGTTCCACGACGCGGCTGTCGCGGGTAAGGAACCCGGCAGCCTTGAGCGCCGCACGCAGCGACGGATCGTAGAGTTGCAGCGCCTTCGAGATGCCGTGCTTGACAGCGCCGGCCTGACCCGAGAGACCGCCACCCTTTACGGTGGCCATCACGTCGAACTGGCCATCCACACCGGCAACGGTGAAGGGCTGGCGCAGAATCATCTGCAGCACCGGGCGGGCGAAGTAAGCGTTGATTTCCTTGCCGTTCACGGTGACCTTGCCCGAACCCGGCTTGATCCAGACGCGGGCGACCGCGTCCTTTCGCTTGCCGGTGGCGTATGAACGGCCCAGTTCGTCGCGCTGGGGTTCACGCGGGGCTTCGGCTTCCGGGGCCGCAGCAGCGGTGCCCGAGACGGCTTCGTTCAGCTCGTCGAGAGATTTGATCTGATCGGCCATGTTATGCGTTCCGCGTGTTCTTGGGGTTCATGGATTTGACATCCAGCACTTCCGGGCTCTGGGCCTCGTGCGGATGCTCCGTGCCGGCATAGACGCGCAGATGGGTCAGTTGCTTGCGGCTCAGGCGGTTGCCCGGCAGCATGCGCTTGACGGCCTGCATGACGACGCGCTCGGGGTGCGCGCCTTCCAGGATCTGGCCGGTGGTGCGGGACTTGATGCCGCCCGGGTAGCCAGTGTGCCAGTAGTTCGGCTTCTCGCGCTTGTTGCCGGTCAGCTGGACCTTGTCCGCGTTGATCACGATGACGTTGTCACCCATGTCCATGTGCGGAGTGAAGGTGGCCTTGTGCTTGCCGCGCAGGCGCGTGGCGATGATAGCGGCAAGACGACCCAGAACAACGCCCTCGGCGTCGATCAGGATCCATTTCTTGTCGATATCCGCCGGAGTAGCGGTGAAGGTTTTCATGTCTCTGTCCTGAGATCGGAATTCGGATGCCGGGGTTCTAACGGTTTTCAAGCGCGGGTCAAGGCCGTACTTCCGTAGTTATGCAATGTAAATCAATGGCTTATAAAATAGGTATTTTATTACCCCACATTTTCGACATGTGCCGGGGGGATCGAATAGGTCAGACTGGCACGGGCAACGACGGCGCTGTTGCCCTCCGAGCGGATCAGCACGTCGCCCACGGCCAGAACCTTGCCCAGTTTCAGCAGCCGCGCCTCGGCGATCAGGTCCCTGCCCGCCTCGGGTTTGCGCATGAAATCGATCGAGCAATTGGTGGTCACCGAAAGCGCCTTCGGCCCGATCCGTGACAGGATCGCCAGGTAAATCCCCACATCGGCAAGGGAAAACATGGAAGGCCCGGATACCGTTCCACCGGGCCGCAGATGCTGCTCTCCGACACGCAACCGCACATGCACCCCGTCCGGCGTGATCTCATCCACCTCGAAATCTTCCGAAACCTGGGGAAAGGCCTTCGTCAGAAAGGCATTGAGCGCTTCGCGGTCCATCTTGAGGGTCATTCTATCCCTTCCTTTTCGCAAATCCCCCCTTTACGTATTCTGGAAGACCCGCAACACACAAGGCGAGAACATGTCCGAGCCGCTGCTCCTGAGTTCCGACGAGAAGGGTGTGCGCACCCTGACGCTGAATTCCCCCGACACGCTCAATGCGCTGTCCCATGCCATGCTGGACGCGCTGACCGAGGAACTGGAATCCCTCTACGACAATCGTGACGTGCGGGTGGTAGTGATCAAGGGCGCCGGACGGGCGTTCTGCGCAGGTCACAACCTGCGTGAGCTGACCGAGGCACGTCAGGCCGAGGATGGCGGACTTGAGGGCCTGAACGCATTGTTCAAGAAGTGCTCTCACATGATGACGACGCTGCCCAAACTCCCGCAACCGGTGATCGCCCAGGTTCACGGCATCGCCGCGGCCGCGGGATGCCAGCTCGTGGCAAGCTGCGACATGGCCGTTGCTGCCGAAAGCGCGCGGTTCGGGGTCAATGGCGTGAATATCGGGTTGTTCTGCTCGACCCCGATGGTGGCGGTGACCCGGGTGATGCCGCGCAAGAAAGCGTTCGAACTGCTCACCACGGGCGAATTCATCGATGCACCCCGAGCCGAGGAGCTTGGCCTGATCAACCGTGTCGCCTCGGAAGAAGGTCTTGAGGCCGCGACCCGTGACCTGGCCGAGACCATCGCGGGCAAGCTGTCCAGCGCGATCCGGATTGGCAAGGTCGCCTTTTACGAGCAGATCGACCTCAATCTCGCCGACGCCTATGCCTACACGGGCGAGGTCATCGTCAAGAACATGATGAACGAGGACACGACCGAGGGCGTCAAGGCGTTCCTTGAGAAGCGCCCACCCAACTGGGACAACTGATCACCGCACCCGGCGCAGAACAGCCGCCAAGACAGTTGCGGTCACCGCCATGGCGAGCGCCCCAGCGATCAGCGCCTTGGCCCCGCCCAGCCCCAGAAGCCCTGCCCCGACCAATGGCGCCGCCGCAATCGCCAGCAGGGGGCCCATGGCGATGGCCCCGGCAATCGCGCCGAACCCCTCTCGCCCCATGACCTCGGCGATCAGAACCGGCCGCAGGATGCTCATCAGGCCGATGCCGGACCCTTGCAACAGCGCGAAGGCGAAGATCAGCCAGATCGACGCCCCCGGCGCAAGCAGGACCAAGGACGCGACAACGAACATCACGATGGCCACAGCAGTGGCGCCATGTGCCGTGAAGCGCGACTCGTAGAACATCAGCAACAGCCGCCCCGCGAATTGCGCCGGGCCAACGCAGGCCGCAGCAGCCACAGCCACGCCGGGTGGCGCGCCGAGTTCCGTGAAGATCGGGATGAAGTAGGTGAAGAACACGGCGTGGTTCATCCAGCACAGCGCGAACACCGCCACCAGCAACCAGAACTGCGGCTTCCGAACGGCTTTGCTCAGCATTCCGGGCGGGGTCGGCGTGGGTTGTTGCCCCACCCTCTCCCGGCGGCGCAGCCTGAACCCGGCGTACCAGTTCACCGGAGCGGTCACCAAGACCTGCACCGCCCCGAAGACCAGCACCGCACCGGTCCAGCCGAAATGTGCCGACAGGATCGCCCCGGCAGGAAACGCGATGGTGGACGCGAAGCCCGCAAGCAAGGTCGCGCGGATGATCGCGGCCCGCGCACCGACCCCAAGGCGACGTGTCAGGAAGGCGAAGCACACATCGTAGAGGCTTGCGGAATGGGCCAGACCCACAACCGCCCAGACCGCGATCCAGCCTATCTGGCTTGTCACCAGGCTCAAACCCGCGACGGCAATCCCGCCAAGCATGGCCCCGCCGGACAGAAGTTCAGCCCCGAAACCTTTATCGACGAGACGGCCCATGAAGGGCGCGGCCATTGCCGAGACCACCAGCGCCGTCGTCGGTCCAAGGGACAAAGCCGCCTTGGACCACCCGGTGGCCTGCTCGAGCGGCACGATAAGCGCGCCGAACATGTAGAGCAGGGTAGCAAAGCCAAGGGTCTGGCCAAGCGCCAGAAGCCAGACCGCCGGGGCATCCCCCGGTTGGTCCACCTCGGCGGTCGCCCCGGTCAAAGCCTGTAGATCTCGGAGAACTTGGCCTCGAGATAATCCAGCAGCGGCCCCTCGTCCGGATCACGGCCACAAGCCTGCGCAACGACCTCGCGCGGGGTCATCAGCCCGCCGTGCCGCTGCAGGTTATCCCGCAGCCATCCGGTCGCAGCCGACGTATCCCCCTTGGCCAGCCCCTCATCCAGAGACGGCACCGCCTTGCGCAGCGCCTCGTACAGGCAGCCCGCGTAGACGTTGCCCAGCGTATAGGTGGCGAAGTACCCGAATAGACCAACTGGCCAATGCACGTCTTGCAGACACCCGTTCGACGGTTTGTCCACCTTGAAGCCAAAATCGGATTCGAACCGGGCATTCCACGCCTCGGGCAGATCCTTCGGCGCGATCGATCCGGCGATGATCTCGCGTTCGAGGTCAAAGCGCAGCAGGATATGGAGGTTATACTGCACCTCGTCCGCCTCGGTCCGGATATAGCCCTGGTGGACGCGGTTCACGGTGCCGTAGAAGGCGTCCTGATCCGGCACCCCGAAATCCCCGAATACGTCCCTCATGCGGCCATAGAGGAAGCCCGTGAAGGCGCGGCTGCGGCCAAGCTGGTTTTCGTAGATCCGGCTCTGGCTTTCATGCACCCCCATCGAGACGCCCTGCCCCAGCGGCGTCAGCAGGTAGGCAGGGTCGATCCCTTGCTCATAGGCCGCGTGGCCGACCTCGTGGATGGTCGAATAGAAGCAATTGAACGGGTCTTGGGCAGCCGTGCGCGTGGTGATCCGCACATCATGGCCCGACCCGGACGAGAACGGATGCACCGCCTTGTCGATACGCCCGCGCGCGAAGTCGTAGCCGAAGGCCTGCGCCAGTTCGCGGCTGATGCGCAACTGGCCATCCTCGGGGAAGGTGCCGTCGACGCTGATCGGCTGGTGATCCGCGCCGAGGATCTTGTCCCGCAGATCGACAAGACGCGGCCTGAGCGCCCCGAACATCTCGTCCAGCATGGCTGCCGTGGCCTCGGGCTCGTAGTCGTCCAGCAGCGCGTCGTAGGGATCGCCGCCGTCGGCCAGCGCCGAGGCTTCTTCGCGTTTCAGCGATATGACCTGTTCAAACGTGGGCAGGAACGCCTCGAAATCCTCGTTCGCGCGGGCCTCGGCCCAAACGCCCTGAGAAACCGAAGTCACGCGGGCCAGTTCGGCGGCCAGCCGCGCCGGAACCTTGGACGTGCGGTCGAAACTGCGGCGGATGTGCCGAAGTTGTGCGCGTCCTACCTCATCCAGCGCCGCCTCGTCTACCGAGGCCAGCCAATCGCCAACCCGTGGATCCACGCGGCGGGCATGAAGAACAGCTTCCATAGCTGCCATTTCCTCGCCCCGCTGGTTTGCGGCACCGCGCGGCATCATGGTTTCCTGGTCCCAGCTCAGGCGCCCTGCCACTTGTGCCAGCGCCTGCGTCTCGCGCTGGTGCGCCATCAGGTCTTCAAATGCCTTCATGCGGCACCTCCGCGAATGGATTGCTGTTGCGGGTATTGCGCAAGGAACCGGCCACGCAGGATCAGCACCCAGAGCACCACCGCCCCAAGCTGGTGGAAGATCGCAATCTGCCAAGGGGCCGAATGCATCACGGTCACGATGCCCAGAACCATCTGCCCGAACAGCATCACCGCAACCCAATCGAAGGCCCGGCGCGTGGCGAAGTTGCCGCTGGATCGTGATCGCTTCCAGACGATCACCCCGTAGATCAGCAGCAGATACCCCGCCATTCGGTGCATGAACTGCACGAGGCCGTCATTCTCGAAGAAGTTCCGCCAGAGAGGCTCAATCTGGAACATGTCGGGCGGGAAGACCCCCCCGGCCATCAGCGGCCAGTCTATGTAGTTTCGGCCCGCGTCGATGCCAGCGACAAGCGCCCCAAGCAGGATTTGAAGGAAGGAGAAGTGCAGCAACCCGGTCGACATCCCGAAAAGCTTCGGCTCCCGCCCGCGTCGTGCCTGCAGCAGGTCTGTTTCGCTCCGTCCAAGCAGGAAGATGAACCAGCCAAGGAACCCGAGGATCACGAAAGCGAGGCCCAAGTGCGTCGCCAGGCGGTAGGAGGCCACGTCAAGTCGCTCTCCGGTCAACCCCGAGGAGACCATCCACCAGCCTATGGCACCCTGCAGCCCTCCAAGGGCGCCTACGCCCAGAAGACGGCCGGTCCAGCCCACAGGGATCTTCTTCGCGATCAGGAAACCCGCAAATCCGACCGCCCAGACCAGGCCGATGACCCGCCCAAGCTGCCGATGACCCCATTCCCACCAGTAGATGAACTTGAACTCTTCCAGCGACATCCCCCGGTTCTGAAGTTGGTATTCGGGGATTTGCTTATACTTTTCGAACTCTTCCGCCCAGTGCGCCTCGGACATGGGCGGCAGGGCCCCGGTCACGGGGCGCCACTCGGTGATCGACAGGCCGGAATCAGTCAAACGGGTCAATCCGCCCACCGCGATCATCAGGACCACCATGGCGAACAGGACCATCAACCACGCCCGGATCGCCTTGCGCGCGCCCGACCGAGATTTTTCGACCAGACCCGCCTTCGGTTCGGGCCGGGTCGCGGCCCCTTCTTCGACCTCTTCAAAGATGGAACGCTTCTGGCTCATGCCTGCCCCCTATTTCCGTTGCGGCAGAGACTAGGTCTCACCCCCTGCGCCTTCAAGCTATTCGCCCCGTTCCTTCCAGCGAACCATTTGTCGCAGGATGCCGTGCAGGATCTGCACATCCGCACGGGTAAGCGGCATCCGGGACCACAGATTGCGCAGGTTCATCTTCATGCCCTCGGCCTTGACCTCGGGGAAGAAGAACCCGGCTTCCTCCAGCCGTTCCTCGTAGTGATCTCCCAGCTTTTCGATTTCCACTGCACTGGCGAACTCGGTCTTGGCCAGTTCGATGACCTCCGGCACGATCTCGACCGTCTGGCGGCGCCATTCATAGCCGGTGAGCAGCACGCATTGCGCGAGGTTGAGCGAAGGAAACTCCGGGTTCACCGGCACCGACACGATCGCATTGGCTCGGGCGATATCGTCATTTTCCAGCCCGGCGCGCTCTGGCCCAAACAGCACGGCGACGCGACGCCCCTCGGCGATCATGGCTCGGGCCTGCTCCATGGCACGTTCCGGGGTCACGATGGGCTTTGTCAGGCCACGCTGGCGAGCGGTCGTGGCGAAGACGTAGTCACAATCGGCAATCGCCTCGGCGGTGGTGGGAAACACTCCGGCGGCATCCAGAACCCGCCCGGCGCCGCTTGCCATGGCTACGGCCTTGGGGTTGGGCCACCCATCCCGTGGATCGACCATGCGCATTTGGTCCAGGCCGAAATTCAGCATGGCACGCGCGGCACCACCGATATTTTCCCCCATCTGGGGGCGAACGAGAACGAAGGCAGGTTGGGCTATGGTCATCTGTATTTCCGGAAAATTCGGCGCGGTGATACGATGCGACCACTCCCAAGGCAAGGAGGCGACCATGGCGTATGACGAAGGACTGGCCGAACTCATGCGGGCGGACCTGTCAGAGGAACCCGGCATCACCGAAAAGAAGATGTTCGGCGGGCTCTGCTTCCTACTTGATGGCAACATGGTCTGCGGCGTGCATTCCGGCGGCGGCATGTTCAGGGTCGGCAAACCCGCCGAGGCCGAGGCCATGGCGATTGAGGGGGCCAGACCGATGATGTTCACGGCCCGGAAGATGGGCGGCATGATTGACGTCACCGACGAAGCGCTTGCAGACGATATTCGTCGCCGCGCGTGGATGGCGCTGGCACTTTCCCATGCCCGAAGCCTTCCGCCGAAGTAGCCAAGCCGCTCAATCCCCGCTATAGGGGCGCAAAGCCTAGCAGGAGCCTGAGCAATGGCCGAAATCGAGCGCCCGCAAATCTATCTTATCACCCCGCCGGACTTCGATCTGGAGATCTTTCCCGACACGCTGGGGAAGGTTCTCGACAGCACCGAGATCGCCTGCGTTCGCCTTGCCCTTGCGACGAAGGACGAGGATCGCGTGGCCCGCGCCGCCGATGCCCTTCGGGAAGTCTCGCACGCGCGGGATATCGCCATCGTCATCGAACAACACGTCCTGATGGTTGAGCGCCTTGGCCTTGATGGCGTGCATCTGGCGGATGGCGCGCGTTCGGTGCGCAAGGTGCGCAAGGATTTGGGTGGTGACGCCATCGTTGGCGCCTTCTGTGGCGCATCTCGGCATGACGGGCTGAACGCGGGCGAGGCTGGCGCGGATTACGTGGCTTTCGGCCCCGTCGGCAACACGGCCCTTGGCGACGGAACCCTTGCCGAGCGCGATCTCTTCGCCTGGTGGTCGGAAGTGATCGAAGTCCCGGTTGTCGCTGAGGGTGGTCTGAACGAAGAGATCATTCGAGACATGACTCCGATCACGGATTTCTTCGGAATCGGAGAAGAAATCTGGCGCGAGGATGCGCCTGCCGACGCGCTGGCCAAGCTGATCAACGCGATGGGCTAGGCACCCTGCCCGCCCGGCAAACGGGCGGCGCTCCGCACGATCCCTTCACAGTGTTTCGCAAGGCTCTTGCGATCAGGAAAATCCGCAACGCGCACCGGGTCGTGGTAGACCACTTCGACCCGACCTTGTCGCGGCGCGGCTAGGATCTTGAGCAGATGGCTCCCGAAGACCATGTCGCCCCACCAGGCATAGAAGCGCGGATCCTGACCCGTGGGCGCGATGTAGTTGACCGTCACCGGTTGCACCCAAAGAATCTCGAGCAGCCCGTCCGCGAAGAACGCGGCGAAAAGCGTGGACTTGAACGGTAAGACGCGCTGACCATCTGTCGAGGTGCCTTCCGGGAAGAACAGTAGCTTGTGCCCTGCCTTCAGGCGCGCCTCGAACAGATCTTTCTGCGCTTTCGCGTCTCGCCCTTTGCGGTTGATGAAGACGGTTCCCGTGGCCCGGGCAAGCCAGCCGATCGCGGGCCAACCCGCCACTTCGGACTTGGAGACGAAATAGATGCGCTTGCGGGCATTCAGCGTGAAGATGTCCAACCAGGAAGAGTGATTGGCCACCACCGCGCCCTTCTGCGACATCCGTTCGCCCTTCTGGTCGAACCCGATGCCAAGGATCACGAAGGCGCTGCGGCAGACGAACTGGGTGATGAAGGGCGTCCAGGGGCGATGCAGGCCGAACAAGGGCCGCTCCACGAGACGGAGAAGCAGCAGCAGGGCAAGGCAACCGAAAGTCAGCCCGCCCAACAACGTGCCCCGCACGAGCACCCGCCCCCAACCAAGAGGTCTTATCGTCGGCGCCTCTGGCGGAGGCGCGTCATTCCATGTCGGGTTCATCGGGCGCGATCCCGTGTATAGATCGCGCGCTGGCTGTCGTTCATGCGCGCTGTATCCAGGATCAGGCAGACATCGATCGTGTTGAAGGCGTGGTCGATGAATGCGCCCTCACCCACGAACCCACCAAGCCGCAGATAGGCCTTGATCAGCGCCGGGGTCGCCAGCATCGCCTTGCGCCGGTCGATGGCCTCTTCGGGCACGAGGTCCATCGGCTGGAAATGTTCCGCCCGCGCGCGCACCCGGATATCCTCGGGCGCGAGATGCCGGTGATGTAGTAAGGATAACGGCTCGGCCACTGCCTGAACGTCGGTGCCGTGGAAACTGGCCACGCCGAAGAGGACCTCGATCTCGTGCCGTTCAACGTACTCGGCCAGACCTGACCAGAGATGGTACATCCCCGCGCCGCCGCGATAGTCCGGGTGCAGGCAGGACCGTCCCAGTTCCAACAGGCGCCGACCACCCTCTTTCAGAACGGTCAGGTCGTATTCGCTCTCGGAGTAGAACCGTCCGATCTTCTGCGCCTGCTCACCGCGCAAAAGGCGGTAGACGCCCACAACGTGCTCAAGCTTCGTGGCATCCCGGGAGGGATCCACCAGGATCAGGTGATCAAAATACGGATCGAACTCATCGCGTTCGAGGCGCGCTTCATGGTCCACAAGCGGCCCATCACCGCCCAATTCCTCGACGAAGACATCGTAACGAAGACGCTGCGCCGCTTCCAGGTCGGCGTCAGTCGCGGCGAGCCGAAGCTGAAACCCCGTATTTCTTGACGTCATCATCGAGACCTGTCGGACCTTTTCAAACGGTGCTCGGCGTTCTAGGGGCCAACGCTTGGCATTGCAACAGATGCACTGCCCCGGCACGACATCTGCAGGCATTCTCTCAAAGGTGTTGTTAATTGAACCTAAACACACGCATATTTAGAAGCCCTAGGTGTCCAGAACCATCCGAAGCTCAACACGCGTGCCATCGATGACGACTTTGCCCTCATGCTGGAAATTCACGGTGATCCGCCCGTCGATATTGGACTGCACCTGTCCGATGCCCCAGTCTTCCTGCTGCGGGTGCCGGACTAGCATTCCCGGCTCCAGCAATGAATTCATGCCCCGCATGATTGGCCCCTTTCCCCACGCGGCACGACCATGACCGATTGGCCCTCGCAGGAAACACTCGGGGAATTGATCGGATCGCGCATCTGTCATGACCTTATCAACCCGTTGGGCGCGATCGGCAATGGGCTTGAACTGTTGGACATGGGCCCGGGAGACCACGGCGAGGAAAAGGCCCTGATCGCAGACAGCCTCGGCGTGGCGCAATCCCGGCTTCAGTTCCTTCGCATCGCCTTTGGCGCCGCTTCCGGACAGGAGGAGATTTCCCAGCGCGATATCCGCAAAGCGCTGGAGGGCATTTCCTATGGGCGTCTGGACGTCATATGGCAGGCGGAAAACCCGCTTCCGCGGGCCGAGGTGCGCCTGGCCTTCCTGCTGCTTCTTTGTTTGCAACACGCGATGCCGCGCGGCGGTGAGATCCGGGTGTTGCCGGGCGAGAAGTGGCTACTTTCCGGTCAGTCCAGCTCCATTCGCATCGATAACGACCTCTGGGCGCATCTCGAAGGCCTCAGACAAGGCCGCGCCCCGAGCCCGGCCGAGGTTCAGTTCGCCCTTGTCCCGCGCGCCGTTCACGCCCTGGCGCGCCCGGTCGACGTGTCGTTTGGGGATGATCAGATCGAGCTGCGCTTCTAGCTTCGCACCGTGCCGTCGCCGGTCACCAGGTATTTGAAGCTGGTAAGCTGTTCCGCCCCGACGGGCCCGCGCGCATGCATCTTGCCGGTTGCGATCCCGATCTCGGCGCCCATGCCGAACTCCCCGCCATCGGCAAACTGGGTCGAGGCGTTGCGCATCAGGATCGCGCTGTCGAGCCGCTCGAAGAACCGATCCGCCGCCGCGTCATCCTCTGTGATGATGCAGTCGGTGTGGTTCGAGCCATAGGCCCGGATATGCGCGATGGCGCCATCCACATCGTCGACGACCTTCCCCGCGATATCCATGTCGAGGTATTCGCGGCCCCAGTCGTCCTGGGTGGCCGGAACCGTCCCCGCGATGCCCGCAAGGCTCTCGTCCGCATGAACCCGCACACCCGCCTCAAGCAAGGCGCGGATCACGTCAGCGCCAAGCGTCCCGGCGATGTCCTTGTGAATCAGCAGGCATTCCGCCGCGCCACAAATCCCGGTGCGGCGGGTCTTGGCGTTCATCACGACCTTCATTGCCTTTTCGGGATCGGCAGCCTTGTCCAGGTAGACATGCACAATGCCCTCCAGATGCGCGAAGACCGGCACCCGTGCCTCACGCTGGACCAGGCCCACCAGACCCTTGCCGCCACGCGGAACGATCACGTCGATATAGTCGGTCATCGCCAGCATTTCCGACACGGCAGCGCGATCCCGCGTGGGAACAAGCTGGATCGAGGCCTCCGGCAGGTTCGCGGCCTTCAGGCCCTCCACCAGACAAGCGTGAATTGCCGAGGAAGAATGGAAGCTTTCCGACCCGCCCCGCAGGATAACGGCATTGCCAGCCTTGAGACAAAGCGCGCCAGCGTCGGCGGTCACGTTCGGGCGGCTTTCGTAGATCACGCCCACCACGCCAAGCGGCGTGCGCACGCGCTTGATATGCAGGCCCGAGGCCATATCCCATTCCGCGATGGTCTCGCCCACCGGGTCCTTCTGTTCGCCCACGGTGCGCAGCCCATCGACGATCCCGCGAATGCGGTCTTCGTCCAGCGTTAGCCGGTCCATCATCGCCGGGCTCAGGCCCTTGTCCCGGCCATAGGCCAGGTCCTTCTCGTTCGCCTCGATGATCGCCGCGCGGTTCTTCCACACCGCCTCCGCCGCACCGATGAGGGCGGCGTGCTTGCGCTCGGCGCTGGCAAAGGCCAGTTCGGCGGCAGCGGCTTTCGCGGCCTTGCCGATCTCGGCCATCAGCGCGGGAATGTCGTCGAGGTCTTTCATCTTTCTTGCCCCTGTCCGGTGCCGGTCAAAGAACCATGTCATCACGATGGATGAGCGCGGCGCGACCGGCATAGCCCAGAATGTCTTCTATGTCACCAGAACGGCGCCCCATGATCGCGCGGGACTCGTCCACCGTGTAGCGCGCCAGCCCAAGCCCCAAGGCCTTGCCGTCCGGCCCCAGGATCGATACCGGGTCCCCGCGCCCGAACCGGCCCGATACCGCCGTCACCCCGGCTGGCAAGAGGGATTTCCCACGGGTAAGTGCCCCGGCCGCACCGGCATCCACGGTGATTTCCCCGCGTGGCTTCATCGCGGCGATCCAGCGTTTGCGTGCGGCCTGCGGGTCGCCTTGCGCCGTGAACCACGTGGCAGGCGCCCCCGCCTCCATCGCACTCAGAGGCCGCAGGACGGACCCTTCGGTGATCGCCAGCGCGCACCCCGCGCCGGTGGCCGTCTTGGCGGCCATCAGCTTGGTCTTCATGCCACCTTTCGAAAGCCCCGATCCCGCATCCCCGGCCATCGCCTCGATCTCGGGCGTGATCCGCTCGATTACGTCGAAACGGCGCGCGTGTGGGTCGTCCTTCGGGTTGCCCGAGTAGAAGCCATCCACATCACTCAGCAGGATAAGCTGGTCAGCCCCCACCGTGACCGCGATCTGGGCGGCCAGGCGGTCATTGTCGCCATAGCGGATCTCGTCCGTGGCGACGGTGTCGTTCTCGTTGACGATGGGTACGGCGCCCAGCCCGATCAATTGTTCAAGCGTCGCGCGGGAGTTCAGATACCGCCGACGATCCGCCGTATCCTCAAGCGTCAGCAGAACCTGCGCAGTGGTGATGCCATGCGGCGCCAGCACTTCCTCGTAGGCTCGCGCGAGCCGGATCTGCCCCACGGCCGCCGCAGCCTGCGATTGCTCAAGCGACAGTGCTCCCGCAGGCAAGCCCAGAACACCGCGCCCCAGCGCGATCGACCCAGACGAGACCAGAACCACCTGCGTCCCCCGCTCCCGCAGCAGCGCCACGTCCTCGGCCAGCCCGCGCAGCCAGTCCGAGCGCAAATCGCCGCTGTCCCGGTCCACCAGAAGCGCCGAGCCAATTTTGACCACCAGTCGTTTGGCGGAACTCAGGGACGCCACGGCCCCGTCTCCTCATCTGTCTTCTTCTGGCGCAAACGGTTCTCGCCGATCTTGGCCCTGAGCGCGCGCAGGACCTCCTGCACCCCCTCGCCGCTGACCGAGGACATCTGGAACGCGTGCCCGCCGGTGGCTTCCTCAAGGGCCGCCAACCGCTCGGTCCGTTCCTCGTCGGTCAAGGCATCGATCTTGTTCAATGCGGTGATCCGAGGCTTACCGGCCAGTTCCGGCGAATAGGCTTCGAGTTCGGTGATGATCGTTTCCCAATCGCCGACCACATCCTCGGAGGTTCCGTCCACCAGGTGCAACAGAACCGCGCAGCGCTCCACGTGGCCCAGGAACTGGTCGCCAAGGCCGCGCCCTTCGGACGCGCCCTCGATCAGGCCCGGAATGTCCGCCATCACGAATTCGGCCTCGTCGATGCCGACAACGCCAAGGTTGGGCACGAGCGTGGTGAACGGGTAATCCGCGATCTTGGGGCGGGCATTGGACGTTGCTGCCAGGAAGGTGGATTTCCCGGCATTCGGCAACCCGACAAGCCCCGCATCGGCGATCAGCTTGAGCCGGAGCCAAATCGTCCGCTCTACCCCTTCCTGCCCGGGGTTCGCGCGGCGCGGGGCCTGGTTGGTCGAGGTCTTGAACCGCAGGTTCCCCCAGCCGCCGTTTCCGCCCTTAGCCAAGAGTACCTTCTGCCCAACCTCCGTCAGGTCGGCGATCACCGTCTCTTCGTCCTCGTCGAGGATCTCGGTCCCGACCGGAACGCGCAGAACGATGTTGTCACCATCCTTGCCGGTGCGCTGACGGCCCATGCCCGGCTGACCGCTTTTGGCGAAGAAATGCTGCTGATAGCGGAAGTCGATCAGGGTATTCAGGCCCTCGACAGCTTCGACCCAGACGTCACCGCCATTGCCGCCGTCGCCGCCATCAGGTCCGCCGTATTCGATGAACTTCTCTCGCCGGAAACTGATGCATCCGGCGCCGCCGCCACCAGAGCGGATATAGACCTTTGCGAGGTCGAGGAATTTCATGGGCCGGTCTTTCGCTTTGTTGCCGAGCCCTCCTCTATCGCAAAGACAGGCTCAGGCTCAATCGAGTTTCTTCAAGTAGGTCCAGGTCTTCACGGTGGCGTTGCGCGCCACGCTGAACGCCTCCGCATCGCCAAGGTATTCGAAGCCCGCGTTCGTCACTACCCGGGCCGAGGCCGGATTGTCCTGGAAAACCTCCGCGAACAAGGTCTTGGCCTGCTGTGGGTTAGCCTCGACGATCGCGGTGACGGCCTCGGAGGCGAAACCGGTATTCCAGAAGGCTGGCGCGACCCAATAGCTGATCTCGGACTGGTCGCGATCCATGCGCTTGAGCGTGACGACGCCAAGAACCTCGGACAGGTTGTTGCCGGATCCGTCCATGACCCAGACATCCTCGACCCGGTCCTGGCTCAAGCTGCGGGCCACGAAAGCTTCGGCAGCGCCTGGTGGCAGTGGGTGCGGGATCGACCGAGTTGCGCGGGCCACGCGCTCATCACCGGAATGCATGCGCAGAAGCCCCGCATCGGACCGCCGCAACGGCCGCAGCTTGAACCGTTCTGCCGGAATGACGTCCTGGTCGATGATCTGGTCAATAATCATGCTTTCCCTCCTCCGAAAAGCAAATCCCTCCTGCCCCGCCAAACACAGTGGGAGCACGCCCGGTTTTGTTATCCTTTGATACGACCGCCCCGCGTTTCCTCCCGAAGAGACGGCTTCACCAGAACCAATACGCTAATCACGAATTCTGACAGGAAAATGACGTTTCCCGTCCCCGAACGCGGCACAACCGGTTAATCCTGCAAAGTGCCATCCGGGCGCCGTTTCAAGATAAGTCCACGGTCCGGAAAACCAGAAAGGGGGACCGGCTGTTTGCCGATCCCCCTTTGAACTTCGCGTTCGGTTTCGGCTTACTCAGCGGCCTCCGCTACCGGGAGAACCGAAATAAAAGTGCGGCCTTTCAGACCCTTGTGGAAGGTCACGGCGCCTTCGACGGTCGCAAAGATCGTATGATCCTTGCCCATGCCGACGCCTTCGCCCGGCCACCACTTGGTGCCGCGTTGACGCACGATGATGTTACCGGGGATAGCCGCCTGGCCACCATAAAGTTTCACGCCGAGGCGACGACCCGCAGAGTCGCGACCGTTCCGGGATGAACCGCCTGCTTTTTTGTGTGCCATTGGTTGTCTCCTTACTTCCCGGCCAGTTCTTTGGCCTGTTCGACCCAGCCTTCACGCTCGATCCGGCCCTTGAACGACAGTTTCTCGTCGAATTCGGCGATATCGGCCTCGGTCCAGGCTGCGATCTGGGCAAAGGTCGTGACGCCCGCTGCCAGCAGCTTCTTCTCGAGGGCCGGGCCGACACCCGACAGTTTCTTCAGATCGTCAGCACCAGCCGGAGCTTCCGCCTTCGGGGCTTCGGCCTTCGGAGCAGCGGCTTTCTTGGCCGGAGCTTTCTTCGGAGCGGCCTCGGTCACGGAGACCGAACCGGCACCCACGGCAGCCTTAACGCCGGAGTTGTCGCCACCCTTCTCGAGGATGTCGGTCACGCGCAGCATGGTCAGCTGCTGACGGTGGCCCTTGGTGCGCTTCGACGAATGCTTACGACGACGCTTCACGAAGTGAATGACCTTGTCGCCCTTGATCTGATCAAGAACTTCAGCCTGCACGGCAGCACCCGACACGAAGGGGGTTCCAACGGTGGCGCCAACCATGAGAATCTCGTTGAACTGGACTTTTTCGCCCGCATCGGCAGCCAGCTTCTCGACACGCAGCACGTCGCCCGACTTGACCCGATACTGCTTGCCGCCAGTCTTGAGGACTGCAAACATCTGTCTTTCCTTGTCTTTCCGCGCCCTCTGGCCCCAGGGATCACCCCGATGTTGTGGCAATTGCCGCCTCGGACAGCGCGCCCGATTTCCGAGCGATGTTTCCGTCTTCCGAACACACAGCGCATTCGGAGCCGCGCTTATCGGTGAGAGCTCTCAATAAGTCAAGTGGTTGGTGAGGCGCCCTACCCGCCCACATATGAATTCGATCCCGTGGGCCCGACTAGAGATCCTGCTGTGAAAGCTGGCGCGCGATACCTTCCCCGAGCCGCCGCGAGATATCGACGAACATCACATCGAACGCCTCGAAGATCGCCGCGTTCAGCGCCTGCCCCTCCGCGGTCTTGGACAGCGCTATATACGCATCGAGATCCTCGTCACTCAGGGGGCTGTAGGCCATGGCAAGGTAGGAAAACAGCCATTCCTCGGTATCGGCACGGACTTCCGGCTCCCCGGCCAACACCAGTTCCAGAAGCTCCCCATCACCTGGATCACCGGGCATGGCGCCCCCATCGCGCATCGCCGCGAAGAACGCGAAGTTGGCATTCAGCCCGCCGATGACGTTTTCCTGGATAAGGTTGTTGACCTCGGCGAATTCGCGAAGCTGGTCAACGCGAGGATCTCTCGCCTTCGCCATCCTGGCGAACTGGTCGATCGCGTCAGCTTCGATATCCGGGTCCATCAATGCCCTGCGCGCAGAAATCTCGAGCGACACGATCTTCTCCCCCCGCGGCGCGGAAAAGAACGCGACAAGCGGCGTGATATCTACCTCCCGCAGGCCGTCTTCCAGTTCCTGCGCGACGAGCAGCGCTATTCTCTCCTCTTCGTAGATGCCCCCCACCGTCTCGGACCAGGCTTCCATGTCCCGTGGCTCGAGCATGTCCTCGCCAAGCTCCACCCCGTAGACGATACCCTCGTCACGCATGATCTCGATCACCTCGGGAAACCCCATCGCCTCATAGAGCGGCCCGACACGCAAATCGGACTGGGCAGATGCCGAGAGCGGAACCAAGATCACCAGAAGCGTATTAAGGAGTTGGCGTAGGCGCATATCTTTCCCTCTTTGGATGGAACCCGCAGAGGCTATCCGCTCGGCTCGCACAAACCAATATCGAAAGCCGTTGCCGCCCTCAAATTTCGGGTTGCGCGCGGACAGAGCATCCCCTAAATGTCCGCCCGACCGCGGAGAGGTGCCGGAGTGGTCGAACGGGGCGGTCTCGAAAACCGTTGTGGGCGCAAGTCCACCCAGGGTTCGAATCCCTGTCTCTCCGCCACCTGACCTCACGAAATCGTTCTCTCGATCCGGCTGCGGCCGGATTTTTCCGTTATATTCGAGGGTTATGCGGGAGCGGCTGAGCACCGCCCCCTGCGCTTGGAGGCACGGAAGCGGTCTCTCAGGGCCGATATTCTCCGGGCCTCATGACTGCGCCAGTTTGGTGAACTGCTTGCAAGCCGCTGGAAAACAAGGGATTTGCGGCGACGTCACCTAAACACTTCGACGCGGGTGGCGTTCGCGAGATGGAACAGAAATCCAACCTTCGCCGAGGTCGGCCGCGAGGTCACCAATGCATGATTGCGATGCGGTATGTCTTGCTTGATACGCAAAGTCGGGCGGAATGCGGACATTCTCTGCAGTCGCGAAGTCGTTATACGAAATTTGTGAAAGCGGTCATTGGGTGGACTTTGCGGTATGGGCCGCTGGCAGCGAGCGGCCCATGGGTCTCAGATTTCAACCGCCTCGGCGATTGCCAGGGCATCTTCCAATTCGACGCCGAGATATCGGACGGTTCTGTCCATCTTGGTGTGACCGAGCAGGAGCTGTACCGCGCGCAGGTTTCCGGTCTTTCGGTAGATTTGCGCAACTTTGGTCCGGCGCATCGAATGCGTTCCGTACGCGCTCGGCTCCAGACCGACCGATTTCACCCAATCCCGTACCAGACGCGCGTATTGGCGCGTGGAAATATGAAGACGCTCGTGGAAACGTCCGAGCCAGAGATATTCGGACCCGATCATCAGCGGTTCTTCCATCCAGCGCAGCAGCGATTTGCGCGTGCCCGCGGTGATCTCGAACTTGACGGGTTTCTGAGTCTTGCTCTGAATGATTGAAGCGCGCTCCTTGATCTGACCGGCCGCGTAGACATCCGCGACCTTCAAATTGACCAGATCGCATCCGCGTAACTTGCTGTCGATTGCAAGATTGAACAGCGCCAAATCGCGATGGTTCTCGGCAATCTCCAGGCGCACTCGGATCGCCCAGACATGTTTTGGCATAAGTGGGCGCTTCTGACCAACGACGCGGCCCTTGTTCCAAGCAGGGCGGCACGCGCGAATGGCAGATAGGTTTGGTGTTTGCATGATGGCTCCTCCGATCCACCACGCCCTGCCACAGCGCCAACCAGACGTTGACAAGCCACCATACCACGGGATTGCTGCGCTGCCTCCGAGGTCGGCTCCGAGCCCATTCCGGTATCGCGACCTGCCCGCCTTCGATCAGGTATGAGACCGCCATGAGGCGCGTGGGCTTTGTCACGCTAACACGCCTTTGCCGACAAAAGCTATCCGCGAAAGCGACATCACCCAAGATCTGGCGCCAATCGGCCGTGGCTTTGGCGCGGAGTGTCTTCAGTGTGCGGCCTGATAGCAGGTGGCGTTGGAAGTTGAAGTGGTTGGCTTCAGCCGCGTGGACCGATAGAAACCACTGCGCGGATTACGAAGACTTGAAGCGGATTTACCGCCGCTCACGTCGTCGGGTGGGTTGGTGCGAGACCTCCGCCCGGTTATTCGAACGCCCCCCCATGACATGTCGGTCGGTCAGGCCGAACTCGCGTAGCGCCGCACCGTAGGACAGAAGCCGGTCTGTTACGATCACCTCAGTCACATAGCCTTGGCTTCACCAACTATTGCGGGATTGCATCGCCCCCTTCTCGGCCCAATGATTTCGCGGCTTCGGAGATATTTCTCCCGGACAAGGTCACATCTCCAGCGATCTCAGCCAGTGGAATGAGCACGAACGCTCGATTGAACAACTCGGCATGCGGCAGCGTCAGTCGTGCGGTTTCTATCTGTAGATCGTCCACGAACAGCAGATCAATGTCGATGAGACGGGGCCCCCATCGCTCACCGGGCACCCTTCCGATCTCAAGCTCGATCCGCTTGATCGATTTCAGGATGCTTTGGGGCTGCAGCGTTGTCCAGCCTGTTGCGCAAGCATTAAGAAACCAATCCTGATCCTCCTTGCCCCACGGAGCGGTCTTGTAAAATTGCGAGACACGCTCGATGTCCAGGCCTTCCAGCGTGTCGAGGTAGGCGAGAGCGCGACGAAGGTTTGCAGCTTTTTCGCCCATGTTACTACCCAGCGAAAAACCGACACGGTAGAGCCTCTTGCGAACAATCGATACACCGACATGGTCGAGATTGGCAGCGATTGGCGCCGAAGGTTTGCGCACGTGAACCTGGACTTCCCTCACCGGCGGGAAGCGTTCGAGAACAGCACGCGCGATGCGGTCTCCCAAGGTTTCGATCAGTTGGTACGGACCATTTCGGGAAACCTCCTCCGCCAGATCGCAAAGGCTCGCATAGCAAATCGTTCTACTGTAATCGTCTATCTCTGTGCAGGGCTCCAAATCGACGACGCAATCCAGGTCAACGTAGAACTTTTGACCGAGCCGCGTCTCTTCCGGCATGACCCCGTGGTATCCGTGGAGGCACAGGTTCTTCACACAAATTCGGTCGGTCATTGTGCATTCTCCATGGCGCAAAAAATTCGCAGGGCATCCGCGTGTTCAGATACGTCATGGACCCGCAATATCCGGGCGCCGTTCGCAAGCCCGAGGGCATTTGCACTGATGGTCCCGATGAGGCGGCTGTCCGTTTCATTGGTGAGCGCGCGACCTATCATGCGTTTTCGCGAAAGGCCCAGCAGTATTGGCCGACCAAATTCCGCGAGCCTTCCAAGCTTCGCCAGAATTGCGTAATTCTGCTCGAACGTCTTCCCGAAACCCATGCCCGGGTCCAGGATGACGTGATGATCCGGGATTCCCGCTTTCCGAGCGATCTGCAGGGAAAGTTCAAAGAAGCGAAGGATATCCTCGATAATATCAAGCTCCGGGTCGATGGTCTCTCGGTTGTGCATGGCGATGACGGCAGAACCTGTCCCGGCGACCACGGAAGCCATCTCGGGATCGCGCTGCAATCCCCAAATATCGTTGATCACCGCTGCACCTTGCTCGGCAGCGACCCTGGCCACTGTCGACTTGTATGTATCGATAGATACGGCAACCGGAACATCCTCACAGATCGAGCCAAGAACTGGCGCCAAGCGGCGCAGCTCGTCTTCCTGCGACACCGGCGTTGCGCCGGGGCGCGTGGACTCTGCGCCGACATCCACGATTGCTGCACCCTCTTGGCTCATCTGAATGGCTCGAGCCACAATCTCTTCATCCGTCTTGTAGCTTCCACCGTCAGAAAACGAGTCGGGGGTCACGTTGAGAATTCCCATCAGCACCGGACTTGCGTCAACGGCCTTCAGGAACTTGTCGCGCTTGGCGAGGCGAATGTCAGTCACAGTATGAGATCTCCGCTTCTCTCTCGAATTGCGTTTCTGCTTTGCTCAGATTCTCGCGCAAAGCTTTCCACCATGAAAGCCTTGGCCTGCCGAATGGCTGGCTCAAGATCGGCCCCTGTTCCCAAGTGAGCCGCAATCGCGCTGGCCAGTCGGCAACCGCTTCCGCGAAGCTGTACGGGATATCGACGCGAAGAAAACTGGACCGACTTCCGGTTTGGGCGACACAAGGTATCCACCGATCGATCTTGATCTGAACAGTGGCCGCCCTTGACCAGAACTGCCTCACAGCCTCTATCTAGCAACGCTCCGACCACCTGTTCCTGGGTCGCGTCATTCGCCAAGCCGATGGATGCTCCAATTTGCTTCAATTCAGGAAGATTGGGGGTCAGTAGCACAGTTTTCGGGAGCAGTTTTTCGAGGAGCGCGGCCAACCCGCCCTCATCAAGCAAACTGTGTCCGGAGGAGCTTTCGATCACCGGATCAACAATGAGTGGTGCATCGGGCAAGGCCCCGGCCACGGCTTCAACGGTGTCACGACATCCCAGCATCCCGAGCTTGACCGCGTGAATGGGATCTTCTGTGGCAGTCGCTATCTGTGAGGCCACCACGGCAGGCGGAACATGGTGAATCGCCCCAACCTTGCGATCATTCTGTGGGGTGATTGCGGTGACAGCGACGCGGGACGACACTTTCAGGGCTTTGGCGGTTTCCACATCCCGTAGCACCCCCGCGCCACCACCGGAATCCAATCCACCGACCAGTAGAACGAGCGGTTTCATCGCGGATCCGTCAGGATCGCCGTGACAGTCCCGTGCCGCTCAGACAGCGTCCGGGCGGCGCGCCATGCCCGCAGACCGGTGGAACAGATGAACACGACGCGTCGACACCGGTCGGGCACAAATGCCTCCAAGGCCCTTCGATCCATCCTTCGTGCATGTGCCACGATCAGAGACGGGGCTTCGACTTCATCCCGCAACTCGATAACCAGATCGCTTGGCATCAGGTCTTGTGGACCCAGGACGAGAGTGTCGGCGTGCGGCGGCTCTCCCGCCCCGTCGAACCTGAAAGACCCCATCCGCCAGCTTTCCAGGTCAACAGTGATCATCTGCCCGAGGGGGCTGGGGGCATGCCCCATCAGCGCGGACAAAGCCATCTGTGCCTGCAGCGCGCCCAGAACAGCGACGACAGGCCCCATGACGCCGACCGTTCCACATGTCGCCAAGGCGGCGGGAAGATCGGGAAAGACACTGCGATAGCTGGGCGCACCTGCGCAGAACCCTCCGACATAGCCATTTCGTGCCAGGACCGAGGCACTGATGAAAGGAACCCCCGCATCACGGCAAATGTCCGAGAGCGCATAGGTCACCGCGAAGGCATCGGCGGCATCGACAACGATATCCGCATGCGGAACTTCGCGTCGCCCCAGCACGGGATCCATCCGCTCGGCCACCGCCTCGATCCGGCATTCGGGGTTCAGTCCCTTCAGAGCGTCGCGGGCCACGTGGGCCTTGGATCGCCCGATATCGGACATTCTGAAAAGGGTCTGCCTGTGCAGATTTCCCTGTTCCACGACATCCGGATCAAAGACGCGTATCCGCCCGACGCCTGCGCCCGCAAGCAGGGGAAGGATCGTGGTTCCCAACCCGCCTGCACCGACCACCAGCGCTGTCGATTGCCCTAGCCGGGCTTGTCCATCCGGCCCGATTTCAGGCAGGCAGACCTGTCTGTCATAGCGGCTCATAGGCTCGCCCTTTTATCTTCGGTCGCGGCGATCCATGCGCGGCAGCGCGACTCAGGGTCGGGCGCCGCCTGGATGTCGGTGACCACGGCGGCGCTGTCCGCTCCGGCGGCGAAAAGGCCCGGAAGCCGTTCCGGCGTCAACCCACCGATCCCCACCAGGGGTGTCTTGCCCGCATGGCGCTTCCACTCGCGCACACGGTCGAGCCCCTGCGGCCCCCATTTCATCTTCTTAAGTAGCGTCGGATAAATCGGACCGAGTGCGACATAGGCTGGTTCGCAACGCAATGCCCGCTCCAACTCCTGCTCGTCATGGGTCGAAATTCCGAGACGCATCCCCGCGCGCCGAATGGCAGGAATATCCGCCGAATCCAGATCTTCCTGCCCAAGGTGAACGAAGTCGCCCCCGAGATCGAGCGCGATCCTCCAGTGGTCGTTGACCACGAGTTGCGCGCCCTGCGCTACACAAAGGTCTCGGGCACGGGCAATCTGGCGGTTGAGTTCGACTTCCGACTTGTCCTTCACTCTGAGTTGCACCAGGCGAACGCCGAGTGGCAGCAGGCGTTCCAGAAGTTCGACATTGCCGACGATCAGGTAGAATGGGTCTAACCGGTTTTTCATGCCAACTCTGCCATCCCGAAAACGGGCGTCGATGCGACCGCCATGTCGCGCTTGTGCATGAGGCCCGATCGATGCCCGGAAAAACCGGCCTCCACGGCAAGGCCGAACGCCCGCGCCATACCCACGGGGTCCAGCGCCTTTGCTACCGCAGTGTTTAGAAGCACGGCATCAAATCCCATTTCCATAGCCTGAGCGGCCTGAGACGGCGCGCCGATGCCAGCGTCCACCACAAGCGGGATGTCCGGAAAATGAGCGCGCATTGAGCGCAAGGCATCCGGATTTCGCAACCCCTGAGCCGACCCGATCGGTGCCCCCCACGGCATCAGAGCGCCACATCCGGCTTCGATCAGCTTCTCTCCAACGATCAGATCCTCGGTGGTGTAGGGAAAGACCTCAAACCCTTCGCTGCATAAGATTTGAGCCGCTTCGACAAGCGCGAACGGATCCGGCTGCAACGTGTCCGCATGGCCGATGACCTCGAGCTTGATCCAGTTCGTACCGAATAGCTCTCGGGCCATCTGTGCGGTCGTTACCGCTTCGCGAGCAGAATTGCATCCGGCCGTATTGGGCAGGATGCGGCACCCGCAAGCGCCGAGGATTTCCCGAAACGCCACACCCTCGGCGCCTTCTCGGCGCAACGACACGGTAATAACCTCGGCGCCGGACGCCGCGATCGCCTGTTTCAGGATCTCGGGAGAAGGATACTGCGCAGTCCCAAGCATCAGACGAGAGGACAGGTCGATGCCATAGAACATTTCAGCCTCCCTGCATCGGGGCAAGCACCTCGATCTTGTCGCCTTCGGTCAGCCGTGACGCCTCGCGCAGCGACAGCGGAACGAAATCGCCGTTTATGGCGGTGGCCACCGTTTTTGCCTCGAACCGCTGCTCATCAAGCAAGGCAGCTAGAGTCCGCGCGGCGGTGTTTACCCGCACACCGTTCAGTTCAACTTCCATAATACAGCTCCTGTACAAGTGATTGCGCCAAGTCTTCGGCCAGAACCGGCGCCATCAGAAATCCGTGCCGATACATTCCGTTGACGTGGAGGCGGGTGCCGTGTCGGCGGATCGCCGGGATGTTGTCGGGGAAAGAGGGCCGAAGTCCCGCGCCGGTTTCCAGGATCTCGGCTTCGGCGAAACCTGGGTGCAGCGTGTACGCGGCCGAGAGCAGCTCCATCGTGGCCCGTGCCGTGATAGCGCACGATCGTGCGCTTTCGACCATGGTGGCGCCGATCATGTAGCGCCCTGCGCCCCGCGGGACGACATAGCAGGGGAAACGTGGATGCAGCAGCCGAACCGTCCGCGAAAGGTGCACGTCGGGTGCATCCACCACCAACATCTCACCGCGGACAGCGCGCAGATCAGACAGCCGACCGCTGGCCGCATGCCCACGGCAATCGATGATCCTGCCCGCCGGCTGTCCAGCGTGAAACCGTACTCCTCTGGCAGCGAGAATATTCCGAAGCGAGGCGAGCGCCTCTCGCGGGTCCATGTGCGCTTCACCGGCGAAAAACAGGCCGGTTGCGAAACGTCCCTCCAGTTCGGGTTCCATCTCGCCCGGCATCACCCGGACATGCGACCGGGTGGCTCGCGCAAAGCGGTCGAGTTCCGCCCTGTCACGCGGAGGGGCAACAACAAGGGTCCCTCGTTTCACGAAGCTGGAAGCACGCGACGACCACCAATCGACCGCCATCTGTCCGCGCTCCACGATTTCATCCGGGGCGGCTTCTCCCTCGCAGAAGGGGGCAAGCATACCGCCCGCGAGCATCGAGACAGAAGGCGTCGCCCCCTCGGGGACGACAACCTCCACATCAAGACCTCTTTCGGTCAGGGCCGTCGCCGCGCAGAGCCCGGCAACACCGGCCCCCAGAACGGAAAAACTCATTCCGCTGGCTCCGCTTCGCTGTCGGATACCGGCACGTAGAGTTCGCCGCCTTCGCGGAACTTCTCCGCCATGCGGGCCATGCCATCCTGTTTTTCCGCCGCAGCGCGAATGTCGTGCGAAATCCGCATGGAGCAAAATTTGGGCCCGCACATGGAGCAGAAATGCGCCACTTTGTGCGCCTCTTTGGGCATGGTTTCATCGTGCATCTCTCGCGCGGTATCGGGGTCCAGGCCAAGGTTGAACTGATCGACCCAGCGAAACTCGAAACGCGCCCGCGACAGCGCGTCATCGCGGCGCTGTGCGCCGGGATGGCCCTTGGCCAAGTCTGCCGCATGCGCGGCCAGCTTGTAGGTGATGACCCCAGTCTTCACGTCATCGCGGTCGGGCAGGCCAAGATGTTCTTTTGGCGTGACGTAGCAAAGCATCGCGGTGCCGTACCAGCCGATCATCGCCGCCCCGATGGCCGAGGTGATGTGGTCGTATCCGGGCGCGATATCGGTCGTGAGCGGCCCGAGGGTATAGAACGGTGCTTCGTGGCAATGCTTGAGTTGCTCTTCCATGTTGGCTTTGATCTTGTGCATCGGCACGTGACCCGGCCCCTCGATCATCACCTGGCAGTCCTTCGCCCAGGCGATCTTGGTCAACTCGCCCAAGGTTCTCAGCTCGGCAAATTGGGCCTCGTCATTGGCGTCGGCAATGGAGCCGGGACGCAGCCCGTCGCCAAGCGAGAACGAGACATCGTAGCGTCGGCAAATGTCGCAGATTTCTTCGAAATTCTCATAGAGGAAGCTCTCCCGGTGATGATGCAGGCACCATTTCGCCATGATCGAACCGCCCCGCGAGACGATTCCCGTGACCCGTTTGGCCGTCATCGGGATCATGTGCAGCCGGACGCCCGCATGGATCGTGAAGTAATCCACACCCTGCTCGGCCTGCTCGATCAGCGTATCGCGATAGATCTCCCAGGTCAGGTCTTCGGCAATGCCTCCGACCTTCTCAAGTGCCTGGTAGAGGGGAACTGTTCCGATCGGCACCGGGGCATTTCGGATAATCCACTCCCGGATATTGTGGATGTTGCGCCCGGTCGAGAGATCCATGACTGTGTCTGCGCCCCAGCGTATCGCCCAGACCATCTTCTCGACCTCTTCCTCCATGGAAGAGGTGACCGCCGAGTTGCCGATGTTCGCGTTGATCTTCACCTTAAAGTTGCGCCCGATGATCATCGGTTCCAACTCACGGTGGTTGATGTTTGCGGGAATGATGGCACGCCCTCCCGCGATTTCACGACGGACGAATTCGGGGGTGACGAGGTCCGGCAAATCGGCGCCGAAGGATTCTCCGTTGGTCGCGTGAGCGGCCAACCGGCCCTCGTTCTCACGGATCGCCACGAATTCCATTTCCGGGGTGATGATCCCCGCCCGGGCATAGGCAAGCTGGGTCACGGTGCGATCACCGGCTGCTCGCAATGGTGCGCGCTGCAGAGGAAAGGCGGCCGTCAGACGCACGCCCTGTGCAAACCCGTTGTCCACATCGGTGATCTCGCGCCCCTCGTAGGCTTCGACATCGCCCCTTTGTTGCAACCAACCGCCGCGCACCTCGGGCAATCCCTTCGAAATATCGATCAACACCGCCGGATCGGAATAGGGGCCTGAGCTGTCGTAGACGGTCAAAGGCTCTTCGTTCGACACGGCGATCTCACGCATCGGCACACGGAGGTCATGAATCTCACCCGTGGCATAGGTCTTGCGGGATGCCGGCAGTGCGCCGGTCGTGATGGTGGGGATATGGTCTTTCATTCCGGGCGCCTCTTGCGATGAGACCCGCTGAGACATTCGGCAGAAAGGGGCCTGAGGGCCGTCCACGCCACATGCGCAACAGACCTTTTCGGCCCGAAAGGACCGCCCCTTTGCATTGGTGGGGAAATCGCCCTTCGGTCTTCCTACGCCAGCATCAACTGGGTCAGGTTCAAAGGGTCGCGTCGCCGTGGGTCACCCCACTGTCAGCCTCTCAGTCCCCAAGGCGGGACTCCCCCGACGTGCTCGGAAAATGGCACCAGCCCAATTGGTCGTCAACAGGATCTTTTGAAACCTATATTCGCCCCGAGCCCGGAACCGCTCCAAGAGGCTTTCAATGGTTGGGCCCGCGCCTGACCAAAGCCATGTCCGCGCACCCCGACCGATCAATGCCCACTGGGAACAACACGGCCCTTGGAGCTAGATCCCTTCGAGGGCTTTCCTGATCTTTCCCGCCAATTCCTTGCCCATCCTGATGTGGTCCTCGATGCTTGTCCGTTAAGTCCTTTGAGCGATCATTCGAACGAGCCTCAAGTGCCGCGCTGCGGCTAACGGCGGCAAAGTCCCGCAACTCTGTCATTGCCGGGATGAAAATTCTGTATGATGCACGAACGGCTGCTTTGGTGGAGCTTTGGCGCAGCGTCGGGCTTGCAGGTGAATGACTGGAATGGGCCGACAGCAGCAATTGACCGACTCAAGCCGACCGGCGGCTCTGTACGCACAGCGAACCTTCGCGCTCGAAAATGCTGCGCGATGGACGAATGACCGGTCTGGTGAAGCTGCACCGCAGCGCTAGGCGATCAAGCGAATGGCATGTCTGGGGCCGCTTGACCAAATCGTATGGAGGTCATAGGTAGAGTATGGCCTTCGCGCAGGCCGGTGTGCCCGCCATGCAAAGCAAAGCAGCGTATTCAGCTTTGAAACGACACTCTGCGCATTATGCGCCGGACGATTAGCAGCGGGCACCTAGTCATATCCTTTGGAGATGACACATGACTGACCACCAGATCAAAAAGTTAAAAACACTTGGTAAGCGGTATGCGCGAGCGACGACAATGGCGCACACTGAAGCTTTGAACGCCCTGGCCATGGAGTTGGGGTGCGCTCACTGGAAAGCACTAACCGATGCAGTAAAGGAGGGTTGGCAGCCAAGTGAGGACGACGTCGCACAGGCCGAGGAATTTGTGCGCCAAGCGGGTGCCAAGACGGATGTAAACGCATCACACTGTGACGCCTCGTACATCGACTACCCAGCATTCGAAGAAGGTGAGCTTTGCAGCCACCATTACCGGATTGGAGACTACTTTGGAGACGTTGTCGTCTCTGGGAAAGGATGGGAATTACGCATCCCGGAAGCTCCGTTCAAAGCACCCATCGTCGAAATTGATGAGCGCTATGCAGAAGCAAGCCCGATCAAAGATCCTAGCTTTCTGGGAAAACTTATTGAGGTCGCACAAGAGCGCAGCGCACGGATTCGCGCAAAGATGGCAGTCGATTGGCCTCGAAGGTCGACAAAAGCAGGCCTTGATGGCGTAGCGCGTTATCCACTGCGACGTGTAAAAGCCTCCATCTGGTATTGTCTTAGCTGTGATGCACAGCTTACCGGTTCGCAAGTGGCTGAAAACTATTGGCACTGCCTTAGCTGCGGCACGCACCTTCTCAATATCAGCGCTGAACCGTTTGATGATCAGCTTCCTGGGAAACCCGTGCAGACGCCAGATACGACGCAACGAGAGCGCCCGGAGGTACGCATTGTGGAGCCCAAGCTTACGCTGCACCTATACGAGGAAACCGTCGCAACATTGATCCGGTGTGCGTTGCTCGAGGATGCAACATCAGTCAACGAACGGCTAGGCGCAATGCGAGCAGGAATCAGTCTCCTGGATGGGAAAGAGGTTTGGATCACGCTTGATGAGATGCTGTGGCCTGAAGATAAGGAGCCAACTTCTGCGTTGGCAGTCGCAAAGAAGCTCGGGCTTGAAGTTGAGCAAGAACTTTCTTTGTTCTCAGAACCATTTGCTTGGCCAGACTTAGGTGCCATGACGCAAGATACTGCAGAGTTCGCAGAAACACTTCTGAAGGCTTATGAGGAGCGCGGTGTGATCAAGCGATGATGCTTTTGGCGCTGCTCGAGATGGGTGGTCGGTGATACAAAACTGTCCACCCAGTTGGAGTTGCATTGCCAAATGTCTGCTTTAGGGAAGCTGCGGCGCAGCATTTGACGGCGTCGGCAATGTCTGCACAGGGCCGCTAGTGAATGCAGCCAAGATAATTCTCCCCGAAGCGCTCCATAGCAGCGTCGGCGATCTCATTCGAAACACTTTTGTCAATGAACAAACCCCAAGGGTGGACGTTGACCTGCTCCCCTGAAAAGTCCCCGATTTGAGGTTAGCCTGTTCTCCGACGAAGGAGACAGACAATGAAGAGAAGC
>JABURR010000031.1 GCA_014762635.1 Paracoccaceae bacterium | reverse complement strand
GGCTACATGAGCCAGTCCGACAAGGGCGAGATGGTGATCGGCGGCGGCGCGGACGGGTATAACAACTACACCCAGCGCGGCTCGTTCCACCATATCGAGGAGACCGTCCGCGCCCTGGTCGAGACCTTCCCGATCATCTCGCGCCTCAAGATGCTGCGGCAATGGGGCGGGATCGTGGACATGACCGGCGACCGCTCGCCCATCCTGTCGAAGACCCCGGTCGAGAACTGCTTCATCAACTGTGGCTGGGGAACAGGCGGGTTCAAGGCGATCCCCGGCTCGGGCTGGGGCTTTGCCGAGCTGATGGCCAAGGGCAACTCGCCGCTCTGCGACGCGTTCTCTCTCTCGCGCTTCCGCGAGGGCCGGTTCATCGACGAAAGCGTCGCGGCAGGGGTGGCGCATTGATGGGTTTTCAAGATCCCGCCCGGCGGCAGGCCGGGCAGCGCCGACCCGCCCCCCACGGGGCGGCGCTTCTGGCGGGGGGCGTGACACCTTCGCCGCGCGGGCGCTTCCGGGGGCTGACGGCGCTGAGTTCACCCCCGCCCCGTCGGGCCGGCGCTGCCCGGCTCTGTTCTGAAAGGGTAACCACATGCTGATCCTGACCTGCCCCTATTGCGGCGTCGAGGCCGACGAGACCGAGCTTTCGCCCGGTGGCGAGGCGCATCTGAAGCGCTTCGGTCCCGGTTCCTCGGAGGAGGAGTTCGAGGGCTACCTCTTCATGCGCGAGAACCCGAAGGGCGTGCATTTCGAGCGTTGGCGCCATGCCTATGGCTGCGGCAAGTGGTTCCTGGCCGCGCGCTGCACCATGACGCTCGAGGTGTTCGGGACATATCCGGCTCAGACCACCGAGCCGCCGAAAAAAATCCGTGACGCGATCTCGGCCAAGCGGCCGGGCTGGAGCTGGGGCGATTTCAAATGAGCACGCGACTACCAACGGGCGGGCGCCTGATCGACCGCGACACGCAACTGGACTTCACCTTCAACGGCAAGCGGCTGCGCGGCTGTGCGGGGGATACGCTGGCCTCGGCGCTGCTGGCCAATGACCAGACCCTGCTGGGCCGGTCGTTCAAGTATCACCGGCCGCGCGGCCTTGTCGCCTCGGGCGCGGAGGAGCCCAACGCGCTGTTGGGTCTGGGCAAGGGCAGCCGGTTCGAGCCGAACCAGCGCGCCACCACGACGGAACTTTTCGACGGGCTGACCTGCGAAAGCCAGAACCACTGGCCGAGCCTGGAGTTCGACATCGGCGCGGTGAACAATTACGCCAGCCGGTTCCTGCCCGCGGGCTTTTACTACAAGACCTTCATGGCGCCCCGTGCCGCGTGGAAGCATGTCTTCGAGCCGATCATCCGCCGCTCTGCCGGTCTGGGCAAGGCGCCGACCGAGCGCGACGCGGATCGCTATGAGCATTTCCACACCCATGTCGACGTGCTGATCATCGGCGGCGGCATCGCGGGGCTTCAGGCCGCGCGGGCCGCGGCGGCCACCGGCGTGTCGGTGATGGTGGTGGAGCAGACCGCCCATTGGGGCGGGCGTGCCCCCGTGGACGGGGCCGAGATCGAGGGTCAACTGGCGGATTACTGGGTCCGCGAGACGGTCGAGAGCCTTGGCAAGCTGGAAAACGTGCGGATGCGGGCCCGGACCATGGGCTCGGGCGTTTACGATCATGGCTACGTGCTTGCCTATGAGCGCGTGGCGGATCACACGCCCGATGACGACCGACCGCGCCACCGGCTGTGGAAGATCCGCGCCAAGCAGGTGATCACCGCCACCGGCGCGATCGAGCGGCCCCTGTCGTTCGCGGGCAACGACATTCCCGGCGTGATGCTGGCCTCGGCGGTGCGCGACTACGTGGTGAACTGGGGGGTGAGCCCCGGCGACCGCACGGTTGTCGTGACCAACAACGATGACGCCTACCGCACGGCCATCGTGCTGAAGGAAGCGGGGCTTGACGTGCCCGCGATCATCGACGCACGCCCCGAGGTCTCGGGCGCGCTGCCCGAACAGGCGCGCGCGCTGGGCATCGCGGTGCATGCGGGGCGCGGCGTGGCGAAAGTGCTGGGCGGCAAGTCGGTCACGGCGGTGAAGATCTGCGCGCAGGCGGGCGAGGGCGCCCCGGTGGACGAGATCCCCTGCGACGTGATCGCCATGTCAGGCGGCTGGTCGCCGGTCGTTCACCTGTGGTCCCATTGCGGCGGCAAGCTGATCTGGGAGGCCGGCAACGCCCATTTCCGCCCCAACCCGGACAAGGCCCCCACCGGCCACGCGGGCGAGGTTTTCGTCCACGCGGCAGGGAATGCCAATGGCGCGATGACCACGTCCGAGGTGCTGGCCGATGCCGATGCTGCCGGAAAGGCGGCGGGCAAGGCCGCCGGTGGCAAGGCCACGCGCAAGGCCGCGCCGAAAGCCAAGGAAGAACCTTCTGAGCCGATGCTGCCGGTCTGGGTGATGCCGCAGGGCGCGGATATCAAGCTGCGCGGAAAGATGTGGCTCGATTACCAGAACGACGTGAAGGTCAGCGACGTGCAACTGGCCGCCCGCGAGGGCTATGAAAGCGTCGAGCACACCAAGCGCTATACCACTCTGGGCATGGCGACGGATCAGGGGAAACTAAGCAACATCAACGGCCTGGCGGTTCTGGCCGGGTCGCTGGGGGATGACATCCCGCAGGTGGGCACCACCACCTTCCGCCCGCCCTACACGCCGATCTCGATGGGTGCGATCGCGGGCGAGGCGCGGGCCGAGCTGTTCCAGCCGGTGCGCCAGACGCCGATCCACACCTGGCACGAGGCCCATGGCGCGGATTGGGAGCCGGTGGGCCACTGGCGTCGGCCCTATGCCTTCCCGCGCGATGGCGAAACCGTGCATGACGCGGTGAAACGCGAGGTTCTGAACACGCGCGAGAATGTCGGGCTGCTGGATGCCTCGACCCTGGGCAAGATCCTGGTGAAAGGGCCGGACGCGGGGCGGTTCCTGGACATGCTCTATACCAACATGATGAGCACGCTTCCGGTGGGCAAATGCCGCTATGGCCTGATGTGCAGCGAAAACGGCTTCCTGTCGGATGACGGTGTCGTGGCGCGCATCGACGAAGACACCTGGCTCTGCCACACCACCACCGGCGGGGCGGACCGCATCCATGCCCATATGGAGGACTGGCTGCAGTGCGAATGGTGGGACTGGGAGGTCTATACCGCCAATATCACCGAGCAATATGCCCAGATTGCCGTTGTCGGCCCCAAGGCGCGGATGCTGCTGGAAAAGATCGGCGGCATGGACCTTGGGAAAGAGGCGCTGCCCTTCATGCAATGGGCCGAGGGTGAGCTTGCCGGCATCCCGGCGCGGGTCTTCCGGATCTCGTTCTCGGGCGAGTTGTCCTACGAGGTTGCGGTCCCCGCAAGCCGGGGGCTTGAATTCTGGATCAAGCTCATGATGGCGGGCGAGGAATTCGGCGTCATGCCCTATGGCACCGAGGCATTGCACATCATGCGGGCCGAGAAGGGCTTCATCATGATCGGCGATGAAACCGACGGCACCGTGATCCCGCAGGATCTTGGGCTGAACTGGGCGATCTCGAAGAAGAAGGACGATTACCTGGGCAAGCGCGCGCAGGAACGCAGCCACATGACCGACCCTGACCGGTGGAAGCTGGTGGGCCTGGAGACGCTGGATGGCTCGGTCATTCCCGATGGTGCCTACGCGGTGGGCGAAGGCGAGAACGCCAATGGCCAGCGCAACACGATCGGACGGGTGACCTCGACCTATTTCTCGCCCACGCTGGGCAAGGGCATCGCCATGGGGCTGGTCCATAACGGGCCGGACCGCACGGGCGAGGTGATCGAGTTCCCGACCCTCAAGGGCGGGTCGATACGGGCGCGGATCGTGGATCCGGTCTTCTACGACAAGGACGGGGAGAAGCAGAATGTCTGAGGCGGTCAGCGCCCTGTCGGGCGCCTCCTATGACGGGATCGTGCGGGTCGCGGATGCGGGTCTGCAGGGCATGATCCAGCTGCGTGGCAACCTTGGAAAAGCGGCGGTCAAGAACGCGGTCACCGGGGTGACGGGGGTGGATTTCCCGGCTGCGCGGCAGGCCAACGTGAATGGCGAACGGGGCATCCTGTGGATGTCGCCCGACGAGTTGCTGGTGCTGGTGCCTTACGCCGAGGCGACGCAAGCCGTCGAAACCATCACCATGGCGCTGAAGAAAGAGCATCACCTTGCGGCGGATGTCTCGGACGCGCGGGTGATGTTTTCGCTCGAAGGCGAGGGGCTGCGCGAGGTTCTGGCCAAGCTGACGCCCGCCGACATGTCGCGCGCTGGCCTGCCGGTGGGCGAGATGCGCCGCACGCGGCTGGCGCAGGTGGCCGCCGGGGTCTGGCTCGAAAGCGAGACCAGCGCCCGGGTCATCGCGTTCCGCTCGGTCGCGCATTACGTCATGGGGCTTCTGACCCACTCGGCGCAGCCCGGGTCCGAGGTCGGGCACTTCTGAGCGTCCGGTCGGGCTCACCCCGGGTAGAGGAGGGCCAGCGATGCAGAGCACACGGATCATTCACACCGTCTCGGCCCATGCCGAGGGTGAGGTGGGCGATGTGATCGTCGGGGGCGTCGCGCCACCGCCGGGAGACACGCTTTGGGATCAGCGTGACTACCTCGCCGCGGATGGCGTGCTGCGCGATTTCATGCTGAACGAACCCCGGGGCGGGGTGTTTCGTCATGTGAACCTGCTGGTCCCGCCGAAGCACCCGCAGGCGGATGCCGCCTTCCTGATCATGGAGCCCGAAGACACGCCGCCGATGTCGGGGTCGAACACGATCTGCGTGGCGACGGTCCTGCTTGAGACCGGGATCCTTCCGATGAGCGAACCCGAAACGGTGATGAGACTCCAGGTGCCTGCCGGGCTTGTGACGGTGCGGGCGACCTGCGCTGAGGGTCGGGTGCAGCGCATCGCCTTCGAGAACGTGCCCTCTTTCGCGGATCGGCTGGACGCGCCATTGGAGGTGGAAGGGATCGGAACGCTGACGGTGGACACGGCCTTCGGTGGCGACAGTTTCGTCATTGCCGATGCCGCCGCGCTGGGCTTTGCCATCACGCCCGACGAGGCCGCAGACCTGGCCCGGATCGGCGCGCGGATCACCGAGGCGGCCAATGAGCAGCTTGGCTTTCGCCATCCCGAAAACCCCTGGTCCCATATCTCGTTCTGCCAGATCGCCGGGCCTTTGGAACGGCGCGACGGTGTTCTGAGCGGCCGCAACACGGTGGTTATCAAGCCTGCCAAGCTGGACCGTTCGCCCACCGGGACCGGCAGTTCCGCGCGGCTTGCGGTGATGCGCGCGCGCGGGCAGATCGGCCTTGGCGAGACCTTCGTGTCGCGCTCGGTCATCGGGTCGGAGTTTCGCTGCCGCGTGCTGAAGGACCTGTCGATCGGCGATCGCCCCGCCATCCTGCCCGAGGTGTCGGGGCGCGCCTGGATTACCGGCACCCATCAGCACATGCTGGACCCGGGCGACCCCTGGCCGCGCGGATACAGGGTCGGCGATACCTGGCCCGGGGCCTGAGCGCAGAGGTTGCGCCGCGCGGACCTCTGGCCTGCGCGGTGACATCCCATCCGGGGTTTTCAGTGGCGATCCTGCGGGGCAGGGGGAGGAAGGTGGCGGGCCCGCCGATTGGGCGGTCTGGCCGAACGGGATCTCTCCCGCACCGTGCCGGTGTTCTTTCGGCTGGCGCCTTGCGTGGATTCGCTGTTCCACCTGAGGCGCCTTGCAACCATCCGTGACGTCGGCCGCGGTTCTAGCCCCTGCGTGGTAAGCGGGCGGTGAACAGGCCGCGCGCAGGCCGGTTGTGCACAAGGAATCTGCCCTCCGCCCCTTGACGTTGCGGCTTGTGACGCATCTATGTGGCGCAAGGAAACCGTGAAACAGGAAAAGGGGGCCAACCATGGCATTCGAACTTCCCGATCTTCCCTATGCCCATGATGCGCTGGCTGCGCGCGGCATGTCGAAGGAAACGCTCGAGTATCACCACGACCTGCACCACAAGGCCTATGTCGACAACGGCAACAAGCTGATCGCCGGCACCGAGTGGGAAGGCAAG
>JABURR010000069.1 GCA_014762635.1 Paracoccaceae bacterium | reverse complement strand
GACAACACCGTCCCCGCCCCGATCAGTGCCTTTTGGCCAATGGCCCCGGCGATCGCGGCGATGCTGTCGAAGGGTTGCGGAGAGTTCAGCGGCACCTCGATCCGATCGATCCCTGCCTCGAGGATGGCTTCGCAGGTGCCCACCGCCTCGTCCGGTCGGATGCCGCGCAGAATGGCGATGATGTTGCGGCTCATGCGTTTTCCCCGTTTGCCTTTGCCCAGGCCGCTTTCAGCCCCGCCAGCGTGACTTCGTCGACCTTGGCGCGTTCCACGGTGACGCCCTGCTCGGCAAGGGCAATCTCATAGAGCCGCGAGAGTTCCGCCGGCCCGATCACGGCGACCCGTTGCCCGAGCCAATAGGGTCGCGCCCCGCGAAGCTCGACCCCCAGGAGCAGACCCGACACCCGCGCCCGCGCCTTCGGCCCGGGCAGATCGTGCAGCAGGCCTGCCGCCCTGATCGAGAACAGGTCGGCGGCAAGGCTTTCGGGGCGCGAGAGCGTATCCCGGAGGGCCTCCAGGAAAGCCGCGTCCTCCCAATCGCCATCGGTGAACCCGTGGCGCAGCACTGACTGGCCCGAGAGCAGGGCGAAAAGCTCGCCGGTCATGAAGGTGCGGAAACTCACGATCTCTCCGGCGCTGATGTGAACCCATTTCGTGTGGGTCCCCGGCAGGCAGAGCACACCGTCGAAATCCGGGTTCAAGGCCAGGAACCCGGCGATCTGGGTTTCCTCGCCTCGCATCACGTCGGCCGGTTTCGCCTGGGATACACCTGGCAGGATCAGGACCTGAACCCGAGGGTCCGAGACCGGCGGAGTGACCGCATGCTCCACGCCCGGCGGCGTGCAGGGAACCGATACATAAGGAGCCTCGATCCAGCCCTGACGCGCGCCGACCATGCCGCAGGCGAGAACCGGCGTTACCCGATCGCCGCGCAGCACGTCGCCGATCAGCGCCAAGAGCGCCGGTTCGAAGGCATCCCTCGAAAGGCTCCCCATGCCCGCGTCCGAGGCTCGTTGACCAACAACGCGCCCGGCCTCATCCATGAGCCAGACCCGCAGATTGGTCGTGCCCCAATCCACGGCGATCCAGGAAATTTCAACGTCCGTTTCCATTTCAGTCCAATGGCCTCCAAACTCCGTCCCACCTTCCACAACTCGGGTGTCCACGGCAAGCATCACACGGGTCATCCCTCGGAAAAGACGGGAATTCCGGGGCCGAGGATGAGATCGGTTCGGACCAGTCAGGGCGCTCTTGCCACTTGTGGAAACGGATGCCTTCGCTCACACTCCGCGCAGTCAGAGAAGTGAGAGGGAGATGAATTGATGCGGAAGATACTCGGGCCCGTTCTCGCGGTGGTCCTCGCGGCCAGCCTTCCAGCCCATGCCGAGGGCGATCCCACCCGGCGGGCCGAGCGGCTGGAGCCGCTTGTCCTTGACGCAGCCGAGGGGTTTTCGCTGACCGAGTACCAGATCGAGACCGGGGTTTATTACCGCTGGAGAATCCAGGCTGACGGGCTTGAGGAATACAAGCTGGTCGCGCCCGAATTCTTTCGGGAAATCTGGGTCGACCAGGTGTCGATCGAGGACAAGGAGGTCAAGCCCTACGGCCTGCACGCGGTGGAATTCGATGACGAGGGGGAGATCGACGTCTGGTTCGTCGCCATCCGCCCCGGGACCTATGAGTTTTACGTCGAGGGGCTGGCGACCCAGGGCTTTTCCGGCCGTTTCGTCGTGAAATGATCAGGGTCTTTCTTGCGATAGGGGTGGCGATTGCGGTTGGTGGTAGCGCCGCTGCGAACCCGGGTCAGAATGTCACCTGCAGCAACTTTGCAGAGCGTCTGAAGCAATCCCCGAACGAGCTGGACGGGCGGCGGTTGAACGAAGCGCTGTTCGAGGCGGCCAAGTTGGACTGCCCCGCTGTGGCGGCGGATCTTCTGGCGCAGGGCGCCTCGGTCAAGGCCCGCAACCGGTTCGGCGCGACGCCCATCAACACGGCGGCCGCCCGGGGCGCGCGCGAGATCGTCGCCCTGCTTGTCGAGAATGGCGCGGATATCGAACATCCCAACCTGGATGGCGCGACGCCGCTGATCTACGCCGTGAAACATTCCCGGCGCCGGATGGTGAGTGACCTTCTGGAGATGGGCGCGGATGTGAACGCCGCCGACAAGAACGGGATCACCGGCCTCATGGGGGCTGCTTTCGAAGGTGATACCCGCATGATCAAGATCCTGCTCGAGGCAGGCGCAGAGCTTGAGCCGGTGGATCGCTATGGCAAGAGCGCCCTGTTCTATGCCGCCGGTCGGGCCCATGTGCGCGCCGTGCGGGACCTTCTGGCAGCGGGCGCCGCTGCGGATCTGTCCCATGGGCATGACCTGACCGCGCTGATGTGGGCGGCGGGCCATTCCAACGATGCGCCGGCGAATGACGGGGTTGAGGTTGCCCGGGCGCTGATCGAGGCCGGAGCGGCGATCGACGCGCAGGACGATCGGGGGCGCACGGCCCTGATGATCGCCGCGGGTCGCGGTCATATGGCGATGGTGGAGTTTCTGCTCTCGGCAGGCGCCCAGCGCGATCTTGGCGACCGGGACGGAAAAACCGCCGCGGACCTGGCCGCGACGGTTGAAATCAAGGCCCGGCTCGAGGGCTAGGCTCGGGCAGCCCGGCTACTGAACCGTGAGGGTCGCCAGGTAGCGGCCCATCGCCCCGATCTGGTCCTCGTCCATGTCGGCCATGATATTCGACATGTCGGGCGCATTGGCCCGGGTCTTGTGCTTCAGGTCGAGCATGGTCTGGATCAGGTAGTCGCTTTGCTGCCCGGCAAGGCGCGGGATCCGGCTGTCGCCCTGCCATTTCCCGTGACAGGCGCTGCATTGACCGGCGGTGAAAGCGCTCTCGGCGGCGGCGCGATCGCCTTCTTCAGCCTCGGCCGCGATCTCGGGCCAGGGCATTTCGGCAATGGCCTGGGCTACAAGCTTGGCCTGGTCGCGCGACAGGTCCGCCGAGATCGGCGTCATGATGTCATTGTCACGCCGACCCGCGCCGAAGTCGCGCAGCTGGGTATAGATGTAGAAATACTGCTGGCCCGAAATTACGGGAAATTCCGGTGCAACGGGCACACCATCTTCGCCGTGGCAGCTCACGCACATGGCCACGGTTCCCTCGAGATCAAACTCCTCCTGCGCGGCGGCGGGCAGCGCGGCAAGGATGAGGGCAAGGGCAGCTAGGGGCAGTCTCATGGATTTCTCCGCTTGGCAAGAAAATGAGGGCGGTCCCGAAGGCCCGCCCCCACGCTTTTAGTGGTTCGCCGATCAGTCCGAAAGGGTGAAGGCGATGATGTTGTTGCCGCGCTTGTAGTTCAGCTGGGCGTTACCGCCAGCCGCGACGACAATGTACTGCGTGCCTTCGACCGTGTAGCTGGACGGAGGCGCGTTGACGCCGGCACCGGCCTGGAAGCGCCACAGCTCGGAGCCGTTCTCGCTGTTGTAGGCCTTGAACAGACCGTTGCCCTCACCGGTGAAGACAAGGCCGCCAGCCGTGGCGAGGATGCCACCGATCATCGGCTGCTCGGTCCGGACCTTCCAGCGGATCTGGCCAGTGTCATAGTCTACGGCGGACACGTTGCCCCACTGCTCTTCTTCCGGGATCACCTTGAAGGCGCCACCAAGCCAGAGCTTGCCCTCGGGATAGGGGGTCGACTCGACGTGGTAGGTCATCGGCTGGTGCAGGTTGATGACATAGGACAGGCGCAGGTTCGGATCGATCGCCATCGGCGACCACTCCACGCCACCGTTCGCACCCGGCAGCATACGCGCGCCATCGGCGGTCGGCAGAACCCACATGTTTTCCTGCGGGACCATCGCTTCGGAGAAGCGGATGAGCGAGCAGTCATCGGCATCGTGGACATAGACATGCCCGGTCTTGCCGCCATGCAGGATACCTTTCACGTCGTTGCCGTTTTCATCCTTCACCATGGTGATGATCGGCGGCGAAACGGCGTCGAGGTCCCAGACGTCATGGGCAATGTACTGGAAGTGGCAGACGTATTCGCCGGTATCCAGGTCAACCGCAACAAGGCTGTCGGTATAGAGGTTGTCGCCCGGGCGCAGCGAACCGTCGAGGTCCGGCGAGGGGTTGCCGACCACGAAGTAGACGCGGCGGGTTTCCAGGTCCACGGCAGGGTTCTGCCAGACACCACCACCGAGGGTCTCGTAGGGGTCGCCCAATTCGGCCAGAGCGGCTTTCTCGGCCTCGATGTCGCGCAGCATGTCGCGACCCGTGGCGTCATGGGTCTCCCAGACACCCACGGAGTTTTCCGGAGTGGTGTGGAAGGTCCACTTGAGCTCGCCGGTTTCGGTGTCGAACGCCTTCACGAAGCCGCGGATACCGTATTCACCGCCGTTGGTGCCGATCAGGACCATGTCCTCGACGACCGAGGGGGCCATGGTTTCGGAGTAGCCCAGTTCCGGCTCGGCGATCTGGGTTTCCCAAAGCTGCTTGCCGGTCTTGGCGTCAAGCGCGACCAGCTTGGCGTCGAGTGTTCCCATGAACACCTTGCCACCGGCCACGGCGACGCCGCGGTTGTTCGGGCCACAGCAATAGGTCGTGACCGGACCCATGGAATGCTTGTGATGCCAGATCTGTTCACCGGTCCGCGCATTGAGCGCGTAGACATGGTTGAACGCGGTCGTGACATACATCACGCCGTTCACGACGATCGGCGATGTCTCCATCGTATCGACGACTTCGGTCTGGAAAATCCATGCCGGCCGCAGCTTGCCCACGTTCGACGTGTTGATCTGGGACGCCGGATAGTACCGGGTCTGAGCGTAGTTGTGGTTGGTGTGCAGGAAGTTGTTCCCATCGCCATCTGCGCGGGTCAGCATGTCCTGTGTCACGTACTGCATGTCGCCATAGAGCGTGCTGGAGGTGGTTTCCTCCTGAGCGGTCGCACTATTGGCCACTGCACCCGCCACCATCCCGGCGGCGAGCAGGGTCTTTATCATCTTCATAGTGTCCTCCCTAAGCCAGATTTCCCGGCAGAGCCTGATTTATCACAGAATGAGATTCTTGTGGCTACTTTTTTGAATCGCATTATGCTCGACCGGCGAAAAATCACCGGGAACCGGACGTGCTATGAGATTGACCACTTTGTGTTTTTTGCTGGCATCCATCGGATCGACCAGCTTTGCACAGCCAACGGGAATGGCAATAATTCCTAATGAAAGATCGGATACTCTGACCATTCTCTCGCCGGAGAACGAGGTCATCCGGACCATCGAAACTTGCGCCCGCCCGCGCGGAATTCACTTCAACCAGGATCGGTCAAAATTCTTCGTCGGATGCGCCGATGACGACCTGATCGCCATCTACGAGACGCGGACTCTGGAGCTTGTCGGGCGAATCACCGGCGTTCCGGCGCCCGAGACATTCGATCTTCACCCGGATGGAAGGCGACTCATTGTCTCGAATGAGGAAGACGCCGCCGCCTCGGTCTTTGACGTGGAAACCGGCGAGTTCATCGCCGACTACGAAACCGGCGAAGAGCCCGAAGGCGTTCAGGTCACCTCGGACGGGCGGCTGGTCTTCGTGGCCTCCGAAGCTGCCAACCTGGTCCACGTGATCGACCTCGACGCCGATGAGGTCATCGCCGACATCCTGGTCGACACACGGCCCCGGCGCTTTGCCCTGACCCCGGATGAAAGCGAGCTCTGGGTCTCGGCCGAACTGGCAGGGATCGTCAACATCATCGATGTGGCCACGCTGAAGCTGGTCGGAGACATCGCGTTCCTGCCCACCGGCTTCCGCCCCGAGCAGGTGACGCCCGTGGACCTGCTGATCACCCGCGACGGCAGCCGTGCCTACGTGGCGTTGGGGCGCGCGAACCATGTCGCGGTGGTAGACGTGAAAGCACGCAAGGTCATTGACTACGTTCTCGTCGGAAAGCGCGCCTGGGGGCTTGAACTGACCGCCGACGAGTCGCGTCTTTACGTCGCCAACGGGCTCTCGGATGACGTGACGATCATCGACACGGCCACGCTCACGCCCATCACCTCTGTCCCGGTCGGGCGGGTTCCCTATGACATTCTTATCGATGATCAGTAAGGTTTTCGCTCTCGTCCTGCTGCTTGCAAGCCCGGCCTTCGGCCAGGACGTGGCGCGCATCGTCTATCTCGGTCTTGACGGCGATCCCTACTACGAACCGCAAGCGGTCTATACCGGCCTGTCCCTGCGAGACAGGAAGCGCCCGCTCGACGGGGTTCGCCTTGGCTTTCGCGACACCCGTGTTCTGGGCCGCGCACTCGGGGTCAAGTTCGAGTTGACCGAACGGCTGATCGCGGAGGAGGAGACCGTCGCAGGAGTTCTGCGAGATGTTCTGGACGGCGAACCACTCGCCGTTCTGATCGACCTGCCCCGCGACGCAATGGCGGAAGCCATCGCAACCGCCCAGCCGCAGGACACGCTCATCAACATCCGGGACGGTGCCAACCATTGGCGCCAGGAGGGATGTTCCCCCGCGCTGCTGCATTCTGCGCCTTCGGACTCGATGCTGACCGATGCCCTGGCCCAGCACCTGCGCGGTCAAAGCTGGCCGCGGGTCCTGCTGCTTCACAGCGACTCCGAACGCGACCTCGAGATCGTGGAGGCGGTGCGCAGATCCGCCGCCAAATTCGGGCTGCGCATCGTCGATGAGAAGAACTTCGAACTGACCAACGATCCGCGCAGGCGCGACCGGAACAACATCGCGCTTTTGACCGGCGGGCCCACCCATGACGTGATCTGGATCGTGGACGATGAAGGCGAGTTCGGCCGCTATGTTCCGTTCCACACCTATGCCGCGCGTCCTGTCGTCGGCTCGGAAGGCCTGTCCCCACGCGCGTGGCACTGGACCTTCGAGAGATACGGCGCCCCACAGTTGAACCAGAGATTTCGCCGGATCGCCGAGCGCGACATGACCTCCGAGGACTGGGCCGCATGGGTCGCGGTCCGCTCGGTCGTGGACGCGGTGACCAGCGTCCGGTCCGCCGACCGGGCCGCCGTCTCCGCCGCGCTGCGCTCGCAAGACCTGTCGATTGATCTCTACAAGGGCGTACGCGGCAATTTCCGGGACTGGAACGGTCAACTGCGCCAACCGATCCTACTGGCAACCCACAACGCGGTCATCTCCGTCGCGCCGCTCCAGGGTTTCGAACACCGGACCGATACGCTCGACACACTCGGATGGGATCGGCCGGAGAGTACCTGCCAGTTCTGAATGCGCGAATTTTCAGTGCCGCGAAGAGTCTGAAAAATCGCGTCACCTCACTTGGGACTTGAGCCAGGATGGGGAAGAAGGCGTTGTGGAATTGCTCGAACCAACCACCGCAGAGGAAGTAGAGGCCGTCTAGCCCTTTACGCAAATCACGCCGTTCCATGAGGCCCCGCTCTGGGCGGGCCCTTGCGCTAGTTGCGATGATCTGTGCCAGGGAGGCCGTTGACCTTGGTGCCAGGAGGAGGCCTCGGCAACCGATGTTTTCTCTACAAGATTTCCATCACGTCGTGTGATCGTCGATCAGCGGGCTCGGTTTGGCGAAGCGTTCCAAGTCTTCCTGATCCGTGATGGTGATCCGGTTCCCGTCCACCTGAACACCATAGGGCTGTAGGCTCTTGAAGGCGCGGCTGAGGTTCTCGGGCGTCATGCCGAGGGCCGAGGCGAGGCGGCGTTTTTCTGTCGGGAGTTCGAAGTCCCCCCCGTTTCCGGCACGTTTTTGGGTGCGCAGGAGGTAGTTGGCCAGCCGTTCCAGCGAAGTTCGCAGTTTCAGGTCCTTCTGCGACTTGACGACCGAGCGATAGCATGTCGCCAGTTCGCCAACGATCGCGCGCGCGAAATCATTGTCCTTGTCGAAGGCCGCAAGGACATCCTGGCTGGGAATGAGCGCGATGCGGCTTTTCTCGAGCGTTCTGGCCGACATCAGGTAAGGGGCGCTTTTGATGGTCGCGGCAAGGATGAAGGTCGAGATCGGGTAGACCGTTGCCATGCAGGTCTCACGGTCTTTCCATGTGGAGAACAACTCGACGGTGCCTGACAGGAGGATATGCAGGAAGTCGCTGGGATCGCCCTCGGTGATGAGTTCGATTTGCGGCGGAAAGTTCTGAACGTAGGCCGCGTGCATCAGGTTGACGAAATGCTCGTCCTCCATCCCCGAAAAGAGATGAAGGCCCCTGATGTCCGGAAAATCGGCTTCTGGAAGTCCAAGTCGCACGGCAGCCCCTTTTGACTCAATTCAAGGCATCGCATGACAAATGTCAATTCCGCGATCGACCGGCCTCAAGAGGTCGCTTGATCCGCGCACTGTCGCGACCCGAAGAATTTTGATAACTAATTTATTTTGCTGCATAATTCTCAGATAATGACCTAGATCAAGTTCCGTGAACGCATTCTCCGACAGTCCTGTGCTCAAGCCCGCAATGCGGCGGCGAACGAATACGGATGCTTGGAGGACTGTTTCATGCACACACTCACCGGAGTTACACGTACAGACCAGTACCGGGCCTTGGGGCTTAGTACCTTTGCGTTCACGGTCTGCTTCGCGGTCTGGACGATCTTCTCGATCATCGGGGTCAAGATCAAACAGGAGCTTGGCCTCAGCGACACCCAGTTCGGGCTTCTGGTCGCCACTCCCGTTCTGACTGGCTCGGTAAGCCGGATCTTCCTGGGCGTCTGGACCGAGCAATACGGCGGTCGGATCATGTTCCCGCTCCAGATGCTGATCACTTCGATCGCGGTCTGGCTGCTGACCAGCGTGCAGACCTACGAGGTCTTCCTGCTGGCGGCGCTTGGCCTGGGCCTCGCAGGCGGGTCGTTCATCGTGGGTGTCGCCTATACCTCGCGCTGGTTCGAGAAAGAGCACCAGGGCACGGCCCTCGGGATTTTCGGCGCGGGCAACGTCGGGGCCGCGGTGACCAACTTCGCCGCACCGTTCCTCGTGGTGGCGATAGGCTGGGAAGGCACGGCCCGGGTCTACGCGATCGTGCTCGCGGTTACGGCGGTGCTCTTCTACCTCTTTGCCAAGACGGACCCCGTTCAGGAAGAGCGGAAGAAGACCGGCGCGCAGCCTGTTTCGGCCGGCTCCCAGCTCGAACCGCTCAAGAACATCCAGGTCTGGCGTTTTGCCACCTACTACTTCTTCGTTTTCGGCGCCTTCGTTGCGTTGGCAAGTTTCCTGCCACGCTACTACGTCGGTGCGTACGGGTTGGAACTGACCACGGCGGGCGTCTTCGCGGGGCTCTATTCGCTGCCTGGCTCGGTTTTCCGGGCATTGGGTGGCTGGATGTCCGACAAGTGGGGCGCGCGCTTCGTGATGTACGTGACCTTCATCGGGTCGCTCGTGATCCTGTTCGTGATGAGCTACCCGCAGACGAGCTACGTGGTGCAGGGCATCACCGGCCCGATCGAGTTCAACTTCGGTCTCAGCGTCGGTGTCTTCGTCTCGCTCACCGTTGTCCTGGGCTTCCTGATGAGCCTTGGCAAGGCGGCTGTCTACAAGCACATCCCGGTCTACTACCCGCACCACGTGGGCTCGGTCGGTGGGCTTGTGGGCATGATCGGCGGTCTCGGCGGGTTCTTCCTGCCGATCGCCTTCGGGATGCTGCTCGACCATACCGGCGTCTGGACGGCGCCGTTCATGCTGCTCTTCGTGATCGTCGGCGTCTCGACCGTCTGGATGCATGTGGCGATCCGCAGGATGGAACGCGCCCGTCACCCCGCTCTCTCGGACGAGAAATACCTCTCGGACGTGCCGGAAGAACCGCACCCGGCCCCGGCAGGACATCCGCAACACGCCAAGACGTCGGCTGCGACGCAGCCTGCGCAGTGACTTGATCCACCTGCGGGCCGCCCTGACCGCGGCCCGCATCCCCCAATTACGCCGCAAGGGAGGTTCCCATGGCGATGACAGACACAAACTCCGGCCAGCGAGGGCACACCCTGACCGACTGGCGCCCCGAGGACGAGGAGTTCTGGAAGACGAAGGGTCACGCGATTGCGTCCCGAAACCTCTGGATCTCGATCCCCTGCCTTCTTCTGGCCTTCTCGGTCTGGATGGTCTGGTCCGTCGTGGTAGCCAAGCTTCCGGCCATCGGGTTCGAGTATTCTACCGGGCAACTGTTCTGGCTGGCCGCGCTACCGGGCCTGTCGGGCGCGACGCTCAGGATCTTCTACAGCTTCATGATCCCGATCTTCGGCGGGCGGCTCTGGACGACGCTGTCGACCGCTTCGCTGCTGCTTCCGGCGCTGGGCATCGGCTTTGCGGTCCAGAACCCTGACACGAGCTATGGCTGGTTCCTGATCCTCGCGCTGCTCTGCGGCTTCGGCGGCGGCAACTTCGCATCCTCGATGGCCAACATCGCCTATTTCTATCCGAAGAAGACCAAGGGCAATGCGCTGGCGCTGAACGCGGGCCTGGGAAATGCAGGCGTCTCGGTCATGCAGTTCCTCGTGCCGATTGTCATCACGGCCGGGGTTTTCGGGGCCATCGGGGGTGAGGCGCAATCCCTTCCCGATGGCAGCGAACTCTGGCTGCAGAACGCTGGGTTCATCTGGGTGCCCTTCATCGTGGTAACGGCGATCGCCGCGTGGTTCGGCATGAATGACATCGCCGATGCGAAGGCCTCGCTGGCCACGCAGCTTTCGATCCTCAAGCGCACGCACAACTGGATCATGTGCATCCTCTACACCGGGACCTTCGGCAGCTTCATCGGCTATTCGGCGGGCTTCCCGCTGCTGATGAAGACGCAGTTTCCGGATGTGAACGTGCTGTCCTACGCCTTTCTTGGGCCGCTTGTCGGTGCCCTGAGCCGGGCGGCCACGGGTTGGGTTTCGGACAAGTTCGGCGGTGGCCGTGTGACTTTCTGGGTCTTTCTCGGGATGATCATCGCGGTCTACGGGGTCCTGCAGTTCCTGCCGTCCGAGGCTAATCCTACGGGCAGTTTCTGGGGCTTCTTCGCCTGTTTCATGGCGCTGTTCTTCCTGACGGGTGTCGGCAATGCGTCCACGTTCCAGATGATCCCGACGATCATCCGGCAAGAGATCCCGCGGCTGCTGCCGCAGCTTGACGCGGCCGAGACGCTGAAGACGGCCGAGCGCGAAAGCTCCGCGATCATCGCCTTCACCAGTGCCATTGCCGCCTACGGTGCGTTCTTCATCCCCAAGGCCTACGGCACCTCGATCTCGATGACCGGCGCCCCGAACGGCGCGTTGTGGAGCTTCCTGGTCTTCTACGTGCTGTGCCTGGTGATCACCTGGGGCTTCTACAGCCGCAAGAACGCGCCCGTGCCGTGCTGAACAGTTGACGCCGGGCGCGCCCTGGTGCGCCTGGCCAACCACAGGAGAAAAACAATGAGCCATCTGCTCGACAGGTTGAACTTCCTCCAGTCCAAGGAATTGGAGCAGTTCTCGGACGGCCACGGCCAGGTTACCCGCGAGAGCCGCGACTGGGAGGAGACCTACAGAAATCGCTGGCGTCACGACAAGGTCGTGCGCTCCACCCACGGGGTGAACTGCACCGGGTCGTGCAGTTGGAAGATTTACGTGAAATCCGGCATCGTGACCTGGGAAACCCAGCAGACCGACTACCCGCGCACCCGCCCGGATCTTCCCAATCACGAGCCGCGCGGCTGTGCGCGGGGGGCGTCCTACAGCTGGTATCTCTACAGTGCGAACCGCGTGAAGACGCCGCTTGTCCGTGGCCGCATGCTCAAGGTCTGGCGGCGGATGCGCAAGACCATGAGCCCCGTCGAAGCCTGGACCGCGATCCAGAGCGACCCGATCCTGCGCGCCTCCTATGTCGAGACGCGCGGCAAGGGCGGGTTCGTGCGCGCCTCGTGGGACGAGGCGACCGAGTTGGTTGCCGCCGCGAACGCCTATACCGCCAAGACCTATGGCCCGGACCGTGTCATCGGCTTCTCGCCGATCCCGGCGATGTCGATGGTCTCCTACGCCGCCGGCTCGCGCTACCTCAGCCTGCTGGGCGGGGTCTGCATGTCCTTCTACGACTGGTACTGCGACCTTCCGCCAGCCTCGCCCATGACCTGGGGCGAGCAGACCGACGTGCCGGAATCTGCCGACTGGTACAATGCGGGCTACCTGCTTCTGTGGGGGTCGAACGTCCCGCAGACGCGGACGCCCGACGCGCATTTCTATACCGAGGCCCGGTATCGTGGCGCCAAGTCCGCCGTGATCTGCCCGGACTATTCGGAGGCCGCCAAGTTCGGTGACGTCTGGCTGAACGCCAAACAAGGCACGGATGCCGCGTTGGCGATGGCATTCGGTCACGTGATCCTGCGCGAGTTCCACCTGGACCGGCAGTCGGAGTACTTCTCGGATTATTGCCGAAAGTACAGCGACTTCCCGATGCTGGTGCGGCTCGAGGAAAAGGACGGACGGTTGGTGCCGGGCCGGTTCCTGCGCGCCGATGACCTGACCGGCAAGCTGGGCGAGAAGAACAATCCCGAATGGAAGACGATCGCCCTTGATCGCAAGACCGGCGAGATGGTCGCGCCCAATGGCTCGGTCGGATACCGCTGGGGCGAGGCCGGGAAATGGAACCTGGAAGAGCGCGCCGGTGCCGAGGACGCGGATCTGCAGATGTCCTTGGTCCTGGAGGAGGATCACGACGATGTCGTCGGGGTCGACTTCCCCTATTTCGGGGCCGATGCCACCGAGAATTTCTCGACCGGCGACACCCGTCCGAACGTGCTGACCAAGAATGTCCCGGTCAAGAAGGTCAAGGTCGGGCGCAAGACCGAGATGGTCGCGACGGTCTTCGACCTGTTCTGCGCCAACTACGGCCTCGACCGCGGACTTGGGGGCGAGTGGGCGGCTCGGGACTACGCCGAGGATATCCCCGGCACCCCGGCCTGGGCCGAGAAGATCACCGGCGTCGATGCCGGCAAGATCATCCACGTTGCCCGTGAATTCGCCCAGAACGCGGAAAAGACCCGGGGCAAGTCGATGATCATCATCGGTGCCGCGATGAACCACTGGTACCACATGGACATGAACTACCGTGGCGTCATCAACATGCTGGTGATGTGCGGTTGCGTGGGCCAATCGGGCGGTGGCTGGGCGCATTACGTGGGCCAGGAAAAGCTGCGCCCGCAGACCGGCTGGCTGCCGCTGGCCTTCGCGCTCGACTGGGGCAGGCCGCCCCGGCACATGAACTCCACCTCGATGTGGTACGCCCATACCGACCAGTGGCGTTACGAGACGCTGACGGCCGACGAGATCCTGTCCCCCACGGCGCCCGAGGGCGATTGGGACATCTCGCTCATCGACTACAACATCCGGGCCGAGCGGATGGGCTGGTTGCCATCCGCGCCGCAACTCAAGACAAATCCGCTGGAGGTGGCGAAGGCGGCCAAGGCGGCGGGCAAGGAAATCCCCGCCTACGTGGCCGAGCAACTGAAATCCGGCGAACTGGAAATGTCGTGCGAGGATCCCGACGCGCCCGAGAACTGGCCGCGGAACCTGTTCGTCTGGCGCTCGAACCTTCTGGGCTCCTCGGGCAAGGGGCACGAATATTTCCTCAAGCACCTTCTCGGAACCGAACATGGCGTGCTTGGTCGCGACCTGGGCGAGGAGGGCAAGCAGCTTCCGAGAGAGGCCAAGTGGCACGAGGAAGCGCCGCGCGGCAAGCTCGACCTGCTGGTGACCATCGACTTCCGGATGAGCACGACGGCGGTCTACTCGGACATCGTTCTGCCGACGGCCAGCTGGTACGAGAAGAATGACCTCAACACTTCGGACATGCACCCGTTCATCCACCCGCTTCAGGCAGCGGTGGACCCGGCCTACGAGTCCAAGTCGGACTGGGAAATCTTCAAGGCGATCGCGAAGAAGTTCCAGGAGGTCGCGCCCGAGGTCCTTGGGAAGGAGACCGACATCGTCGCGCTGCCGATCCTGCACGACACCCCGGCCGAAATCGCTCAGGACCAGGTGAAGGACTGGAAGAAGGGCGAATGCGACCTGATCCCGGGCAAGACCGCGCCGAACTACATCGCGGTCGAGCGGGACTACCTGGCGCTCTATGATCGGTTCGTTGCGCTTGGGCCGCTGATGGACAAGATCGGCAATGGCGGCAAGGGCATCAGCTGGAACACCGAGCACGAGGTCGAGGCCCTGCGCGCCCTGAACGGTGTCTGGGAAGATGGTCCCGCCAAGGGTTGCGCAAAGATCGTCACAGACATCGACGCATCGGAAGTCGTGCTGATGCTGGCGCCCGAGACCAACGGCGAGGTCGCCGTCAAGGCATGGGAGGCTCTGTCCAAGATCACCGGAAGAGAGCACGCCCACCTGGCGCTGCCCAAAGAGGACGAGAAGATCCGGTTCCGCGACATCGCCGCGCAGCCGAGGAAGATCATCTCTTCGCCGACCTGGTCCGGGCTCGAAAGCGAAAAGGTCTGCTACAACGCGGGCTACACCAACGTGCACGAGTTGATCCCCTGGCGCACCCTCACGGGCCGTCAGCAGCTCTACCAGGATCACCTCTGGATGCGCGCCTTCGGCGAGGGCTTCATGTCCTACCGTCCGCCGGTGGATCTCAAGACCATCACGAAGGAGGTGCAGGACGACGGCGACAGCCTCGTGCTGAACTTCATCACGCCGCACCAGAAATGGGGCATTCACTCGACCTATTCCGACAACCTGCTGATGCTGACCCTGAACCGCGGTGGCCCGGTAATCTGGATCTCCGAGAACGACGCGAAGAAGGCCGGGATCGTCGATAACGACTGGGTCGAGCTCTACAACGTGAACGGCGCGCTCACCGCTCGTGCGGTGGTCAGCCAGCGCATGAGGGACGGAACGACCTTCATGTACCACGCCCAGGAGAAGATCGTGAACACGCCGGGATCGGAAAAGACCGGCAAGCGCGGGGGCATCCACAACTCGGTGACCCGCGCGATCCTGAAACCTACCCACATGATCGGCGGCTACGCCCAGCAATCCTACGGGTTCAACTACTACGGCACCGTGGGCGCGAACCGGGACGAGTTCGTCGTGGTCAGGAAAATGCGGAAGGTCGACTGGCTCGACCGGGAAGCTAGCTCGAAGGAGGCCGCGGAATGAGAGTGCGCGCGCAAATCGGCATGGTGCTGAACCTCGACAAGTGTATCGGGTGTCACACCTGCTCGGTCACCTGCAAGAACGTCTGGACCAGCCGCGACGGTGTCGAATACGCATGGTTCAACAACGTCGAAACCAAGCCCGGCACCGGCTACCCGACCGATTGGGAAAACCAGGATCGCTGGAATGGCGGCTGGGTCCGGACGAAATCCGGCAAACTCCAGCCGCGGCAGGGCTCCAAGTGGCGGATCCTGGCGAATATCTTCGCCAACCCCGACCTGCCCGAGATCGACGACTACTACGAACCTTTCGACTTCGATTACGACCACCTGAAATCGGCGCCGGAGATGGAGCATTTCCCGACCGCCCGACCGCGCTCGAAGATCACCGGCGAGCGGATGGAGAAGATCGAGAAGGGGCCGAACTGGGAGGAAATCCTGGGTGGTGAATTCTCGAAGCGCTCCGAGGACTACAACTTCGAAGGCATTCAGAAGGCGATCTACGGGGAATACGAGAACACCTTCATGATGTATCTTCCTCGGCTCTGCGAACACTGCCTGAACCCGGCCTGCGCGGCCTCGTGCCCCTCGGGCGCGATCTACAAGCGCGAGGAGGACGGTATCGTTTTGATCGACCAGGAGAAGTGCCGCGGCTGGCGCATGTGCGTTTCCGGCTGCCCCTACAAGAAGGTCTATTACAACTGGTCGACCGGCAAATCCGAGAAATGCACCCTGTGCTATCCCCGGATCGAAAGCGGCAATCCCACGGTCTGTTCGGAAACCTGCGTCGGGCGCATCCGCTACCTCGGCGTCATGCTCTACGATGCCGACAAGATCGAGGAGGCCGCGAACGCGGCTGAAAAGACCGACCTCTACGACGCCCAGCTCGGCGTTTTCCTCGACCCGAACGACCCGGTGGTGATCGAAACCGCCCGGGCCGACGGCATCCCCGAGGACTGGATCAAGGCGGCCCAGGAAAGCCCGATCTGGAAGATGGCGATGGAGTGGAAGATCGCCTTCCCGCTGCATCCCGAATACCGGACCCTGCCGATGGTCTGGTACATCCCGCCGCTCTCACCGATCCAGAATGCGGCCGAGGCCGGGTCCATCGGGTCTGATGGAGCCATGCCGGACGTGCGTTCGCTGCGCATCCCGGTCCGGTATCTCGCCAACATGCTGACGGCAGGGGACGAGGCGCCGGTGGTTAACGCGCTGGAACGGATGCTTGCCATGCGCGCCTACATGCGCGCCAAAACCATCGACGGCGTCCATGACGAGGCCGTCGCCGCGCGTGTCGGCCTGTCGGGCCGGGTCATCGAGGAGATGTACAGGATCATGGCGCTGGCCGACTACGAGGATCGCTTCGTGATCCCGACGACGCACCGCGAACAGGTCGAAGAGGCCTATGACCTGAAAGGTGGCTGCGGCTTCACGGATGGCAACGGATGCTCGACGGGCATCTCCAAGGGCTCGCTTTTCGGCGGCGCCAAGAAACCCCTGAAAATGCCGGTGGAGGGCTAGATCATGGACCGTACATTCAAGGCGCTTTCGCTGATCCTGAGCTACCCGACGACGGAGTTGCAGGCGGCCATGCCCGAGATTTCGGGCGTACTTGCCGCAGATGCACGCCTGACGGCGGCCGCGCGCCGGGCGCTCCGTCCGTTGCTCGACGATCTGCGCGACAAGGACATCTATGACCTCGAGGAAAGCTACGTCCTGCTGTTCGATCGCTCGCGCACCCTGTCGCTGAACCTCTTCGAGCACGTGCATGGCGAAAGCCGGGCGCGGGGTGGGGCCATGGTCGACCTGATCGAAACCTACCGCGCAGGCGGGTTCGAACCGGCCAGTTCCGAACTGCCGGACCACTTGCCGATGTTGCTGGAGTTTCTTGCCACGCAGCCTGCGGCGGACGCGCACGAGATCCTGGCCGATGCGGCGCATATCCTGGCCGCGCTTGGCGAAAGGCTCGCCCGACGCCAAAGCGCCTATGCGCCGGTCTTCTCGGCGCTGCTGCAGATCGCGGGGGCAAGCGCAGACAGCGGTGCTGTCGCCGAGCTGCTTGCCGAGCCCGAGGACGACCCCAACGACCTGGCCGCGCTCGACGAGGTCTGGGAGGAATCCGAGGTCCTGTTCGGCCCTGACCCCAACGCGGGCTGTCCGCAGGTCCGCGAAATGCTTGGCAGGATGGATGAACCGGTGAAACCCACGCCCGGCGTGGCGGCAGAATAAGGGAGGCACAGATGCACAATTTCCTCTTCGGGATATTCCCCTACATCGCCCTCGGTGTCGGGATCATGGGAACCATCGCACGCTACGAACGGGACCCGTTCACCTGGAAGACCTCCTCCTCGCAACTGCTGCGTCGGCGGCAATTGGTGATCGGGTCGATCCTGTTTCACGTGGGCGTTCTGGTGATCTTCGTCGGCCACCTCGTCGGTCTGCTGACGCCGATCTGGATTTTCGATGCCATCGGGATCAGCCACGGGGCAAAGCAGCTTCTGGCGGTGATCGCCGGCGGCATCGCGGGTGTTCTGGCGCTGATCGGCGGCGCGATGCTGATGCACCGACGTCTGACCGATCCGCGTATCCGGCAGACGTCGAGCGTCTGGGACATCGCGATCCTCGCCATGCTCCTGGCGCAACTTCTGCTTGGGTTGGGCACGATCTTCGCCTCGATCCAGCACCTCGACGGCGAGGAGATGGTGAAGTTCATGTCCTGGGCACAGGGGATCTTCACCTTCGAGGCAGGTGCCGCAGCCTACATTGAGGGCGTCGCGCCGGTTTTCAAGCTGCACCTCTTCCTGGGGCTGCTGATCATCTTGGTCTTCCCGTTCACGCGCCTGGTTCACGTGGTCTCGGGCTTCGCGACGCCGTTCCGCTATCTTCTGGCGCGGCCGGGTTACCAGATCGTGAGATCGCGCCGCCGCGCGCCGCTCAAGCGGCGCAACGTCGAACCCGCGGAGTAGGGGGCATGACCGCCGCGCTCTTTCCCGACCTGGTCGTCAATGGCGAGACCATCCCCCACGCGCTCGTCGCGGCCGAGGCCCAGAACCACGCGGCGCCGCGTGACAAGCCCGGCATCGCCTGGCGCCAGGCGGCGAACGCGGTGGCCATCCGGGCGTTGCTCTTGCAGGATGCGCGCCGCCGGGGCATCCAGCCCGAGCCTGACGAGGTCGGGCCCGGGCGCCTGGAAACCACCGAGGAGGCCCTGATCCGGGGCCTTCTCGAAGTTGCCGTCACCGTCGATCCGCCCTCCGAGGACGAGGTCCTGGCCGAATGGGCGCGCGATCCCGCGCGGTTTCGCGCGCCTCCCCTTTGGGAGGTCTCGCATATCCTTTGCGCCTGTTCCCCGGGTGACCCGTCCGTCATCGAAGCCGCGCGGGCTCGGGCGTCCGACATCGCTGATCGCCTGCGGGATGATCCGGAAAGCTTCCCGCGGCTTGCGGCCCGGGAAAGCGACTGCGGGTCGAAGGCAACGGGCGGCGCGCTGGGCCAGATCGGCCCCGGCGACACGGTGCCGGAATTCGAGGCCGTGTTGCGCGATCTTTCCGCCGGGGAAATCACCGCCGAGCCGGTTCTGTCCCGTCACGGCTGGCATGTGATCCGCATGGATGCTGTTGCCGAGGGGGCCATCCTTCCCTTCGAGGCCGTCCGCCCAAGGTTGGCGGATGCCATGGAAAAAGCATCCTGGACCCGCGCGGCCCGATCCTTCGTCAACCAACTGGTCGCGTCCGCCGAAATTTCGGGTGCGGACCTTGGCACGCCATAGCGGCAGGAGGGTGCAACTTGGGTACGCATCTTTCGGACCACAACAGGGGCGACGCGCGTTCCCCGACGCCGCCGGACCTTTTGGGAAGCCCTCTTGATTTCCTCTACGAAGACCACCTGCGCGAGCGGGAAATCTGCGCGCTTCTCGACGGGATCGTGGCGTCCGGAACCTCCGATCCGGAAAATGTGGCCGAGGCGCTGAGTTTTCTGCGCGAAGAATTGCCCCTGCACCTTGAAGACGAGGAGCAGGACCTTTTCCCGCTGCTAAGACGACGATGCGCGCCCGAGGATGAGATCGAGAGGGCCATAACAAGACTGACCTCGGATCATCGCCACGCCGAACAGGACACTGCCAAGGTCATCGCGATCCTTTCGGATCTCGAAACCGGGCCGGGCGACCTTGCCGACGAGGCGCGCGGGGCACTCGCGGACTATGCCGTTCACGCCCGGCGCCACCTGATACTCGAGAACGCGATCATCCTGCGCTTTGCTCGGCTGCGCCTGACCGAGAGCGACCTGCAATCTCTTTGCCTTCGAATGATGCAACGCCGCGGCCTCGACCGCCTGATGGAGACCTGTCATGCTCAATGATCTGCTTGACCGCAATATCGTCTGGTCTGACGCCCGCAACGCCGAGGATCCCGGCTATTTCGCCCGTCTCGCCGCGCAGCAAACCCCGGAATTCTTCTGGATCGGCTGCTCGGACAGTCGGGTCCCCGCGAACGTGGTGGCAGGGCTCGACCCGGGCGAGGTCTTCGTGCACCGCAACGTGGCCAACGTGGTTCACTCGTCGGACATGAACCTTCTTTCGGCACTGGAGTTCGCGGTCGAAGCGCTCCGCGTGCGTGAGATCATCGTCTGCGGGCACTACGGCTGTGGCGGTGTGAAGGCGGCCACCGAGGACATGCCGCACGGGTTGGCCGATCACTGGCTGGAACCGATCCGACGCCTTGCGCGCGCCTATGCGGTCGACCTGTCGAAATGCAGCGACGACGAAGCCCGGCGCGACCTGCTGGCCGAGTTCAACGTGATCGAGGGCGTGCGCCGGGTCGCCGAAACCCCGATCATGCAAAAGGCATGGCGCCGCCGAACGGATGTGCGCGTGCACGGCCTGATCTACGGCTTGAAAGACGGACGCCTAAGGGACCTCGATTGCACGATGGGCCCCGGACATGTGTTTGCGGCGACGTAGGGGGCAAATCGCCGGGGCCGGTGCGGTTGACTAAGGCGGCGAGCTTCCGAGGATTCCGCTTCAGCCGGAAGCCCGATCCGCATCGCTTGAGTGCAGAATCGAGGGAACAAAACAGCTCAGTTTCGATCGCCCCGAACCGGCAGCCCAACATCGCGCGCCGTTGCCACGAGTTTGGCCATCTCGGGGCGCTCTATACCGTAGGGGCCAAAAATGCGCTCCAATGAAAGGTTTGGTACCATCTCGACTGCGCGTGTCATGTCGCGCCTTGCTCCCTCCAGATTGCCAAGCCGGGCCCGGGCCAAGGCACCGAACACGACAACGTCGAGCTGTTGCGGCGCGCTCGCGAAGATCTCTAGTGCGGTCTCGTATTCACCCGAACAAAAGGCCGCGATGCCATGGCCGATCAGGTACCATTACGGTGGCCGCAGGTTGAGTTGCATCGCCCTGCGCGACCATGTGACGGGGTCGGGGCCCTTGAACCCCAACTCCACCGACTGCCAACCTGCGATCAGCAAGATATCGGCGCTATTGGGCGCTAATTCCAGTGCGCGGCGCTGCAGCCGTCGGGCCCGGTCCAAATCCCCCGTGGACCGTGCGACGTGCGTCGCCATCCGCCACAGCACGTCTGGATCGTTGGGATCGAGCGCATAGGCTCTCTCAATCGCCACGGTTCCCAGATGCCGAAGCCTCGGAACGTCCTCCGGTGACGCCATTGAAGCCTGAAAGCTGCGCACCAGCGATGACGTGGCCCAGGCCGCAGCATACTCCGGGTCTAGGCGGACCGCCTGCCCCAGATAATCTGCAGCCTTGGCATAGCCGTCGGCAGTGAACTTGTGCTTCTCCTCGACCCCAAGGAGAAAGTTCTCATAGGCGTCAAGCGACCGCGGCGCGTGCGCCTTGTCGCTGCCTGATCATATTGCGCGATCAACCCGCCATAAAGCGAGCCAAGAGCACCATCGACACGTTCGACGATTTCATCCTGGATTTCGAACATTCCGTCGGCGGGCGCGCGTGGCGCTCAGGTGCGCACTGCGCTGGATGCCATCGGGGAATACCCCGAAATAGGCCGAGTAGAGTGTGAAGCCCACCAAGAGCGTTGAGGCGCCGGCAATCAGATTCTTGAGAAGAGCCGGTGTCATCGCATCAGGTCCTTCTGGCAATGGCGGGAGGAGTTGAGCCACTCAAGAAACGGTCGAAGTCGAGCCGATCCGAGTAGCCGAAGGAGCTGAGCGCCAGCAGCGCTGCCGCCCGTGTCGGCGAGATGTGTCCCGGGGTGATCTCCAGCCCCGAGGGCCAACGGTCACCCCAAAGGCGGTTAGGCCCGCTTCTGTGCCTTGCTCAGACTCGCCAACTCAATGACCGGCCCCAGCCTGCGCGCAGCCCGCACCGTCGTCAACGTAGGGCTGGTACGGGCTGGTCAGCACGATCTATGCGGCCCCTGTTTCTCGTCAGGTTCTGGTCCGGTTGGCTTTTCAGCTTCGCGCGCCTGTTGCTTTTGACTGCTTGCGGGTCTCGACATCAGCACTCTTTTGCACGGGGCTTTCTTGTTGCTGGGATTTTCTCGGCCCGGCACCCTTCTTTGGGGCCGACTCGGCCAGAAATTTCGGAAGGTTGAACTGCGGCTTCATAGAAAACATGGTCATTTGGCATCTCCTCATGACGGAGCCAGATGCCACGTCCTCCCTCTTTATATCGTGTCTGTGGCTTTACATTGTAAGGCGCCCTCGGAAGAACGTGCCAAAAAGCGAGACAGTCGCACAGTTCCCAAGTGCGATAGCCGATTTTCGAATTCACTTCGCCTCGCGCGCGGCCTCATCTCTTGCCCTCCGGAATATAGCAATAACCCCAATGTCGGTTGGTGTGTCTGAGGTGCCCCTAGTTTCCTAGACACCTGCCGTGTTCAGTTTCTGCTGTCTTGCTTCGAAGTCAACGGGCGACAGCATGCCGTTGTTCGTGTGTTTGCGCTTCGAGTTGTAGAACAGCTCGATGTATTCGAATCCGGCCATTCCGGTCCGTCTCCCCGGAGGCGTATTTGCGCCGCGTGAGACCGAAGTGGGCCCCGAGCAACGACGCCTTACGGAACCGCGGCGGATCTTCAACTGCAGTCCGGTACGCCGGCGCCGTATCCGGCCCCACCCCCGGTCCGCTTATCAGACGGGCGACTCGCAACCCGGTTAACAAATCCCCACAAAGGACAGCCACACTGTCCTTTGTGCCGCACATCTTGCTTCGTATTTTGCCTTCTTCTTGAGCAGACGTCAGGCAATTTCACTTGGTACCTGGGCAAATTTTCCGCCAACTGCCCGGCCTAAATTTTACCGTTTGATAAAAAAATATTCTGTGCCAAGATTGAGGGACCAAACAAATGGAGCCGCAATGAACTCGCCTCATACTCCCGGCATTGTCGCCAACCGCCTTGACGCGGAAACGCTTGCGCAGAATTTCGCGGATCTGCACGCCCCTCTGACAACACATGAGGCGGCGGTTGCGGCTGATCGCTGCTATTTCTGCCATGATGCGCCCTGTATCACCGCCTGCCCGACCGACATCGATATCCCGCTTTTCATCCGGCAGATTTCGACAGGTACGCCAGAGGCTGCAGCCAAGACGATATTCGAGCAAAATATCCTCGGCGGCATGTGCGCGCGGGTCTGTCCGACTGAAGATCTCTGTGAACAAGCTTGCGTGCGCGAATTGGCCGAAGGCAAACCAGTCGAGATCGGGCGCCTGCAGCGGTATGCAACAGATACGCTGATCAACAAGGGGGGCATGCCCTTCGCTCGTGCCGCCCCAACCGGCAAGACGGTCGCAGTCGTCGGTGCTGGTCCTGCCGGCCTGTCATGTGCCCATCGCCTGTCCATGCTGGGCCATGACGTGACGATCTTTGACTCCAACCAGAAACCGGGCGGCCTGAACGAATACGGAATTGCCGCCTATAAATCGACGGATGACTTCGCGGCCAAAGAGATCGCCTGGCTCTGCTCCATCGGGGGCATCACAATCGAAACCGGCAAGGCGCTCGGAGCCGAACTTTCGCTCGACGGTCTTGCCGACGCATATGACGCGGTGTTTCTCGGGGTTGGCCTTGGTGGCGTGAACGCATTGTCAGTCGAGGGCGCAGAAAAGGCCGTCGTTGCCGACGCGGTTTCTTTGATCAAGGAGTTGCGCCAGACCGACGATCTGGCGTCCCTGCCGGTTGGGCGCAATGTCTTGGTGATCGGCGGAGGGATGACCGCAGTTGACGCTGCGGTTCAGTCAAAACTCCTGGGCGCAGAAACCGTGACCATCGCCTATCGGCGTGGGCGCGAAGCGATGTCGGCAAGCCGCTATGAACAGGACCTTGCCGCCACCAATGGCGTGAAACTGATGTTCAACGTGATGCCGAAGGCGATTCACGGCAACGGAGCCACGGCGGAGATCGAACTGGAATATACTGCCACGAAAGACGGCAAGCTGCAGGGCACCGGCGAAACGGTCCGCCTGCCAGCCGATCAGATTTTCCGTGCGATCGGCCAGAGCCTGACAATGGATGCGGGTCTTTCACTGGAAGGCGGCAAGATCGCTGTCACCGGTGCCGGACGGACCAGCCGTTCAGGTGTTTGGGCGGGCGGCGACTGTGCCGCGGGCGGCGATGATCTGACAGTCACAGCCGTCGCCGAGGGCCGCGATGCGGCGATGGATATTCATGCAACCCTGATGGAAGGCGCGTAAAATGGCCGATCTCACTACCGAATTCCTCGGAATCAAGAGCCCGAACCCCTTCTGGCTGGCCTCGGCCCCGCCCACGGACAAGGAATACAACGTTCGCCGCGCATTCGAGGCCGGATGGGGCGGTGTTGTCTGGAAAACGTTAGGCGAGGACGGCCCGCCCGTCGTGAACGTCAACGGACCCCGCTATGGGGTCGTCTATGGCGCGGACCGTCGGGTTCTGGGCATCAATAACATCGAACTGATCACCGACCGCGACCTCTACACCAATCTCGAGGAGATCAAGCGGGTCAAGGCCGACTATCCCGACCGCGCCGTCATCGTCTCGATCATGGTGCCCTGCGAGGAGCAGGCTTGGAAGACGATCCTGCCACTGGTCGAGGACACCGGCGCCGACGGGATCGAGCTGAATTTCGGCTGCCCGCACGGGATGTCTGAGCGCGGTATGGGAGCTGCTGTCGGACAGGTGCCCGAATATATCGAGATGGTGACGAAATGGTGCAAGCAGTACTATTCGAAGCCCGTGATCGTGAAACTGACACCGAACATCACCGATATCCGCAAGCCTGCGGCAGCGGCGATGCGTGGGGGCGCAGATGCAGTCAGTCTGATCAACACCCTGAACTCGATCACTTCGGTGAACCTCGACACGATGTCGCCCGAGCCCTCCATCGATGGCAAAGGAACACACGGCGGCTACTGCGGGCCGGCTGTGAAACCGATCGCCATGTCCATGGTCAGTGAGATCGCCCGAAATCCTGAAACCCACGGCCTGCCGATTTCCGGCATTGGCGGGATCACCACCTGGCGCGATGCTGCCGAATACATAACGCTGGGCTGTGGCAACGTGCAGGTCTGCACCGCGGCTATGACCTACGGCTTCAAGGTGGTGCAGGAAATGATCAGCGGCCTGAGCCAGTGGATGGATGAAAAGGGTTATACGTCCATTCAGGACTTCAAGGGGGCTGCCGTTCCAAATACGACCGACTGGCAGTATCTGAACCTGAACTACGTCGCGAAGGCGAAGATTGATCAGGATGCCTGCATCTCTTGCGGCCGGTGCTACGCGGCCTGCGAGGACACCAGCCATCAGGCTATCGCCATGTCGCCAGACCGGAAATTCAGCGTGATCGACGAGGAATGTGTCGCATGCAATCTCTGTGTCGATGTATGTCCCGTCGAGAACTGTATCTCGATGGTGGCGCTCAAGCCGGGTACCGTCGATCCGCGCACTGGCAAGGTGGTGGAAGCGGAATACGCCAACTGGACGACCCACCCGAACAATCCCGCGGCTAGTGCGGCAGAGTAAACTCCCGACGGTTGGGGGGCGGCGGTTGCGCCGTCCCCGACTGGTCTGGGCTCAAATCGTCAGAACACGGCGGATGACGACCTCAAGATGGTCTTCCGCGCTCTCGAATGGGTCCTGATCGCCCATGATCGCGCGGACCTGCACATCGAAATCGGCATAGTGCTGGGTCAGTGCCCAGATTGAGAAGATCAAGTGATAGGGATGCACCGGCTTGATCCGACCGGCCGCAACCCAGGCGTCGATGACCTTCGAGGTCTCGTCGACCAATTCCTTCAATTCCCCCCTGAGCACGTCCCCGATGCGTGGCCCCCCCTGGATGATTTCATTGGCAAAAAGCCTGCTTTCCTGAGGGTAATCCCGTGACATCGCAAGCTTGCGTTTTGCGTAGGACAGAATTTCCTCGACCGGATCGCCTTCCCGGTCCAGCGCCTTGAGCGGTTCCAGCCAGTGCTCCAGCAATTGCGACAGAAGCGCGGTGTAGATCGCCTCTTTCGACGGAAAATAGTAAAGCAAGTTGGGTTTTGACAGGCCAGCTGCTTCGGCGACCTGATCGATGGTCGCGCCACGAAAACCATATTGAGAAAAAACTTCGAGCCCCGCCTTCAGGATAACGGCTTGATTCTTTTTCTGGATGCGGGTGTCGGCCTTCTTCATGTCCCTCTTTCTAATATGACTGTTATTGGGGCATTCACCGGTCTTCTGTGCAGGTTTTGTCGGCGAAGGGCAACTGACCGGGGGCAAAGGCCTTGACTGGTTTCCCGCCTCTGCTAGCGTTCCTTTGACCAGTTGGTCAAATATTATGCGTCGAACGAGGAAAGATCATGCCAGCAGCCGGTGAAAACCTCCGCATCAACGGAACCCGCCTCTGGGACAGTCTCATGGAAATGGCCAAGATCGGCCCTGGTGTCGCTGGCGGGAACAACCGCCAAACCCTGACGGACGCCGACAGCGAGGGGCGACACCTGTTTCAGAAGTGGTGTGAAGAAGCCGGTTGTACCGTGGGGATTGACGAAATCGGCAACATGTTCGCTCGTCGCGAAGGTACAGACCCTGACGCGCTGCCTGTCTATGTGGGCAGCCACCTTGATACGCAGCCTACGGGGGGCAAATACGATGGCGTGTTGGGCGTTCTTGGCGGGCTTGAGATCATCCGCACAATGAACGACCTCGATATCAAGACCAAACATCCCATCGTCGTCACCAACTGGACCAATGAGGAGGGGACGCGCTTTGCCCCCGCCATGCTGGCCTCGGGTGTTTTCGCAGGCAAGCACACGCTGGAATGGGCGCGCGACCGCGTCGACGCCGATGGCAAGACATTCGGCGACGAGCTCGACCGGATCGGCTGGAAAGGCGACGAAAAGGTTGGCGCGCGCAAGATGCACGCTTTCTTTGAGCTGCACATCGAGCAAGGTCCGATTTTGGAGGCCGAAGGCAAGGATATCGGTGTCGTCACCCACGGACAGGGTCTGCGCTGGATCGAATGCACGGTGACCGGAAAGGAAAGTCACACAGGGTCCACTCCGATGCATATGCGCAAGAACGCAGGCCGCGGTCTCGCGCTAGTGACCGAGCTGGTGCATGAAATCGCAATGAAAAACCAACCGAACGCCGTGGGGGCCATCGGCCATATCGACGTCTACCCAAATAGCCGCAACGTGATCCCCGGCAAGGCGGTCTTTACCGTCGACATGCGGACCCATTTGCTGGATAAACTGAATGGCATGGTGGCCGAGTTCGAGGAACGTGCGCCGAAACTCTGTGAAGAAATCGGGCTGGAATTCTCCTGCCAGATCGTTGGCCAATTCGACCCGCCCGCCTTCGATGAAGGCTGTGTGAATGCGGTGCGCAACGCGGCCGAGCGTTTGGGCTATTCCCACATGGATATCGTTTCGGGCGCGGGACATGACGCGTGCTGGATCAACGATCTTTATCCGACCGCAATGGTGATGTGCCCCTGCGTGGATGGCCTCAGCCACCACGAAGCGGAAGAGATCAGCCCGGAGTGGGCCGCGGCGGGTGCGGACGTCCTGATGCACGCGGTGCTGGAAACGGCAGAGATCGTGGGGTGACCAGACACGGGGCGCTGCACCCGTCCTGTTCCTGGACTCGCCCGAGGTATGTGGGAACATGAGAAGGTAGAGGCCGCTGGTCGGCCGACAGGGAGACAAAAATGACCAAAGTCATCAAGAACGGCACCATCATCACGCATGACCTGAGCTACAAGGCGGATGTCCTGATCGACGGCGACAAGATCATCGAGATCGGCCCGAACCTGAAGGGCGACGAGGAACTGGACGCGACCGGCTGCTACGTCATGCCGGGCGGGATCGATCCCCATGTGCATCTGGAAATGCCGTTCATGGGCACATACTCCAGCGATGACTTTGAAAGCGGGACGCGCGCGGCGCTGGCCGGTGGCACCACGATGGTCGTTGACTTCTGCCTGCCCAATCAGGGTGAAAGCCTGCTGGATGCGATCAAGCGCTGGGACAACAAATCGACCCGTGCCAACTGCGACTATTCCTTCCACATGGCCGTGACATGGTGGGGCGAGCAGGTCTTCAACGACATGAAGACCGTGATCGAGGATCGCGGTATCAACACCTTCAAGCACTTCCTTGCCTACAAGGGCGCGCTGATGGTGAATGACGATGAACTGTTCTCATCTTTCAACCGCCTGGCCGAACTGGGCGGCATCGCGATGGTCCATGCGGAAAACGGTGACGTGGTGGCAGAGCTGTCCGCCAAATTGCTGGCCGACGGCAACACAGGGCCAGAGGCGCACGCATACTCGCGGCCGTCCCAGGTCGAGGGTGAGGCGACGAACCGCGCCATCATGATCGCCGATATGGCGGGTGTGCCGCTTTATGTCGTGCATACATCCTGCGAGGAAGCGCATGAGGCGATCCGCCGTGCGCGTCAGCAGGGCAAGCGCGTTTGGGGCGAGCCGCTGATCCAGCACCTGACGCTGGACGAAAGCGAGTATTTCAACCCTGACTGGGACCACGCCGCGCGTCGGGTGATGTCTCCGCCTTTCCGGAACAAGAAACATCAGGACAGCCTCTGGGCCGGTCTGCAATCGGGCTCGCTCTCGGTTGTAGCGACCGACCACTGTGCCTTCACGACCGAGCAGAAGCGCTATGGCGTGGGTGACTTCACCAAGATCCCCAACGGCACGGGCGGGCTAGAGGACCGGATGCCGATGCTCTGGACCCACGGGGTCGCTACTGGTCGGCTGACACCGAATGAATTCGTCGCCGTGACTTCGACAAATATCGCCAAGATCCTCAACTGCTATCCGAAGAAGGGCGCCGTCCTCGTCGGGGCAGACGCCGATCTTGTGGTCTTGGATCCTGAGAAAGAAAAGACCATCAGCGCAGGCAGCCAGCAGTCGGCAATCGACTACAACGTATTTGAGGGCCAGAAAGTGAAGGGTTTGCCGCGCTTTACCCTGACCCGTGGCAAGGTCGCGATCCATGACGGCGAAGTCCGCACCGAGGAAGGCCACGGCGAATTTGTCAAACGGCCCGGAAATGGCGTTACAAACCAGGCGCTGAGCACATGGAAAGAGCTGACAGCGCCGCGGCCTGTGGAACGGACGGGTATTCCCGCAACGGGGGTCTAAGCCCCAATGCGCCAGGTGAACAGCAAGCACAGGTCCTGAAGCAATGACTGCACCGGTAATCTCCGCCAGTTCTCTGGACCTGACTTTTCAGACCAACGACGGCCCCGTTCATGCTCTCAAGGATGTGAACCTCGACATCTCCAAAGGTGACTTCGTCAGCTTCATCGGACCGTCCGGCTGTGGCAAGACCACATTCCTGCGCTGCATCGCGGGGCTGGAGGCACCGACAGGCGGGACGATCAGCGTCAACGGGATGACGCCGGACGAGGCACGTCGCGCCCGCGCCTACGGCTATGTGTTTCAGGCGGCGGGGCTCTATCCGTGGCGCACCATCGGGGGGAACATCCGGTTGCCGCTCGAGATCATGGGATTTTCAGACGCGGAAAAGAAACAGCGGGTCGCGCGCGTTCTGGACCTGGTCGAGCTGACCGGTTTCGAAAACAAGTATCCCTGGCAACTATCCGGCGGAATGCAGCAGCGGGCAAGCATCGCCCGCGCGCTTTCGTTTGACGCCGACATCTTGCTCATGGACGAGCCCTTTGGCGCCTTGGACGAGATCGTGCGTGACCACCTGAACGAGCAGCTTTTGCAGCTCTGGGCACGCACCGAAAAGACCATCGGCTTTGTCACCCACTCGATCCCCGAAGCGGTGTATCTGTCGACCAAGATCGTTGTGATGTCGCCGCGGCCGGGGCGGATTACCGATGTTATCGAAAGCCCGCTGCCGAAAGAGCGACCGCTGGATATCCGCGACAGTCGAGAATTCATCGAAATCGCTCACCGCGTGCGTGAAGGGCTACGCGCAGGCCATGCCGATGGCTGAGACAGGGCGACAATTTTCGGACGCGAACCTGCGTCCCGCTGATTGGTGCAAGGCCGTCGGCCGGGCTTGCAAGCGGGGGCTAGCATGAAATCGCTTTTGCCCATCGCAACCGTTGTGGCGCTGATCTTCGCAATCTGGACCGTTGCGGTCGTGCCGATGAATATTCACCTGACGGCGGATATGGCCGCGCGGCAAGATATTGCAGTCACCCCCGACACGCCCGCTGCTCGGCAAGAGGTCGGTGCACTGTCACTCGCAATGCGCAATCCGACAATCTGGGAGATGACCTATTCTCTGGATCGCCCGAACCTGCCGTCACCCCATCAGGTGGGCGCGGAACTCTACAAGAGCGTGTTCACCGTCGAGCCGACCTCGCGGCGCAGTCTGCTGTACCATGCTTGGGTCACGCTTTCCGCAACACTGCTGGGATTTGTCATCGGCGCCATTGCAGGCATTCTGCTGGCGGTGGGGATCGTCTATAATCGGACAATGGACAAAGCGGTGATGCCCTGGGCCATCACATCGCAGACCATTCCGATCCTCGCGTTGGCGCCAATGGTCATTGTGATGCTTGGGTCGATCGGGATTCAGGGCCTGTTGCCGAAGTCGATCATCTCGGCATATCTGAGTTTCTTCCCGGTTGTCGTGGGCATGGTGAAGGGGCTGCGCAGCCCCGATCAAATGCAGCTTGATTTGTTGAATACCTACAGTGCAAGCGGCACGCAGGGGTTCTGGAAACTGAGACTGCCCGCCTCGATGCCCTATCTTTTCGCCTCGCTGAAGATCGGCATTTCCGCCTCGCTCGTCGGGGCTATCGTGGGCGAATTGCCTACCGGTGCGCGGGCCGGTTTCGGGGCGCGCATGCTTGTTGGCGACCAATACGGACAACCGATCCTGACATGGGCGGCCCTCTTTGGAGCGGCAATCACTGCGGCCCTGCTTGTCGCGGTTCTCAGCATGATCGAGCGCAGAACCTTGCGGCGCATGGGTATGGGGGCAGCGTGATGGCGTGGATTATCGCACTCGCGATCTGGGCCGCGGGATGGTGGGTGAATATGCGGCTGGCTGAAAGTTCCCGCGCCAACACCCGCGCGGTGTCTCTGGCAATTCCCGCGATCTTTGGGCTGACCTTGATCGCCATTTGGCAGGTGCTGGTCACCATGCTGGACGTGAGCGCGGTGATCCTTCCTGCTCCATCTGCTATTGCCGCGCAATTCGCCGTGTCGATCCCGACGCTGGTTGCCGACTTCAACCAGACCATCATGAAAGGTGCGATGGTCGGCTATGCCTTTGGCATGCTTGCCGCCTTTTCTGTCGCGTTGCTGGCCGACAGGTCGGAATTCCTGACGCGCGGAATCCTTCCTGTCGGAAGCTTCATGGCTGCGCTACCGATTGTCGGAACCGCCCCGATTTTCGTGAAATGGCTGGGCAGCGACTGGCAGTCAAAAGCCGCGGTGGTGGCCGTGATGGTGTTCTTTCCGATCCTTGTGAACACGGTTGCGGGATTGAAGGATACGGTCGCAATGCAGCGTGATCTGATGCGGACCTACGGGGCGGGCTACTGGGCCACGCTTCTCAAACTGCGGATACCGGCGGCGCTGCCCTTTGTCTTCAACGGTCTGAAGATCGCGACAACACTTGCCCTGATCGGCGCAATTGTTGCCGAATTTTTCGGCTCTCCCACAGTCGGCATGGGCTTTCGGATTTCAACCTCGGTCGGCCAGCTTGCCATGGATATGGTCTGGGCCGAGATCGTGGTCGCCGCCATCGCGGGATCCGCCTTCTACGGAGCGATTGCCGTTTTGGAAAAGCGGGTGACCTTCTGGCACCCGTCACAACGATAAGAAAGCAGAAAAGCAGAAGAAACTAACAACCCGACACTGGAGGTCAAAATGAAGAACATGATGAAATACGCAGCTTTGGCTGTTGGTCTGACGACCGGGACCATCGCCTCGGCCAACGGGCATGCGAACGACGTCACGCTACAGCTACAGTGGGTTACTCAGGCCCAGTTTGCGGGCTACTACGTGGCGCTCGAAAAGGGCTACTACGAGGAAGAGGGGCTCAATGTCACAATCCTGCCCGGCGGTCCCGACATTGCGCCCCCGCAGGTGCTTGCCGGTGGCGGCGCTGACTTGATGCTGAACTGGATGCCATCGGCCCTTGCCGCCCGCGAGCGCGGCCTTCCGGTGGTCAATATTGCGCAGCCATTCGTGTCTTCCGGCTTGATGCTGACCTGCTGGAAGGACACCGGCATCAAAAGCGTCGAGGATTTCCGCGGCAAGACCATTGGCGTCTGGTTCTTCGGCAATGAATACCCATTCCTCAGCTGGATGAGCCAGGCCGGTATTCCGACCGATGGCAGCGACAACGGCGTGACGGTCCTCAAGCAGGGCTTCAACGTCGATCCCTTGCTGAACCGCGAAGCCGACTGCATCTCGACCATGACCTACAATGAATATGGCCAGGTGCTGGATGCGGGCGTTGATCCGGACGAGCTGGTGACCTTCAAGTATGAAGATCAGGGCGTCGCAACCCTTGAGGACGGCATGTATGTGCTGGAAAAGAACCTCGACGATCCGGTCTTTGTCGACAAGATGGTTCGCTTTGTGCGCGCTTCCATGAAGGGCTGGCGCTATGCGGAAGAAAACGTGGCAGAGGCCGCAGCAATCATCATGGAACATGATGAAACCGGCGCCCAGTCCGAAGCGGCACAGGCCCGCATGATGGGCGAGATCGCAAAGTTGACGCAGGGCAGCACTGGCGCTCTGGATGTTGCGGCCTACCAGCGCACCGTCGATACGCTCCTTGCTGGCGGTTCTGATCCGGTCATCACTGCCGCGCCTGAGGGCGCATACACCACCGCGATTACTGACAAAGTACTGAATTGATCGCCTTTTGGCACCAGATCAAAGCGGGTCAGCGCCATGCGCTGACCCGTCTGTTTTTGACCAAGTGTCAAGAAAGATATTGTCATCGGAACCTGTCTTGGGATCCTGTCAAGAGAACACGGCTTGAGGCGTGGCGATCGCTCTGCGTGGCCAACGGATGAATGCATTGTCCTGGTGCAGTGGGAACGCCCGGCCAAGATCATGGAGGAAACGGCATGAGCCTTGATCTGGCGCGCCTTGGATTCGATATCGCCACCCTGCATGCGGCCTATGCCCGGGGAACCTCACCTGCCGAGGTGATCGGCGAAGCCTATCGCCGGATCGACCGGGTCGGTGATCCCGGGATATTCATTCATCTGAGACCCGAGGCCGAGGTGGTCGCAGAAGCGGCGGCGCTTCCGGCCTTTGACCCGGAAGCCATGCCGCTTTGGGGTATCCCGTTCGCGGTAAAGGACAACATCGATCTGGCCGACTGTCCCACGACGGCAGCCTGTCCTGCCTATGCCTATGACCCTTCCGAGGATGCCTTCGCCGTCGCGGCTCTGAAAGCCGCCGGTGCGATCCCCGTCGGCAAGACCAATCTCGACCAGTTCGCCACCGGCCTCGTCGGGGTCCGATCGCCGTATCCGCCGCCGAAGAATGCGATTGATCCCGAAATCGTGCCCGGCGGTTCTTCGTCAGGCTCTGCGGTTGCCGTGGCCCATGGCATCGTCTCCTTCTCGCTGGGCACCGACACGGCGGGGTCGGGACGGGTTCCAGCGGCACTGAACAACATCGTCGGGCTCAAGCCGACGCTCGGGGCAATTTCCAATACCGGTGTGGTGCCGGCCTGCCGGACGCTTGATACGATTTCGATCTTTGCTCTCACGGTTTCTGACGCCTGGGCTGCTTTCGCGGCAGCTGCGCGTTTCGACCCTGCCGATGCTTTTGCCCGGGAGGTCGCCACGCCGCCATTGGGGGCGCCGCCACCCGAGGTGACCATCGGCGTTCCCGATGTCGCCACGCGAGAGTTCTTCGGAGATGACCAACAGGCAGCCAGTTTCGAGGCCGCATTGTCGCGTCTTGCCGCGATGGGGGCACGGATCGTCGAGTTGGATTTTACGCCGTTCTTCGAAGTCGCCGCGATGCTTTATGACGGAGCATGGGTCGCGGAACGGTTGTCCGTGGTCGAAGACCTGATCCGGAAGGACCCGGATGCGCTGCATCCGGTCACGCGACAAATCGTCGAAGCCGGCTCCAGGCTTTCTGCCGTCGACGCATTCCGGGGTATCTACCGGTTGGCAGAACTCAAGCGGAAGGCGGCTCCATTCCTGGACCAGGTGGATCTTCTTTGCGTCCCGACCATCCCGACCTTCTATTCCGTGGCCGATCTGCAGGCTGACCCGATCGGTCCGAACTCCCGCCTCGGGACCTATACGAATTTCGTCAATCTGATGGACCTCTGCGGGATCAGCGTTCCGACGGGACCGCGCGAAGACGGGCGGCCCGGAAGCGTGACGCTGCTTGGGCGCTCGGGCCAGGATGCGCTTGGCGCGGCACTTGCGGATCAGTTGCACCGGGCGACCGCGCAGGTGCTTGGGGCGACGGGGCACGGCCTACCTTCGGCAGACCTGTCTGACGCCGGACTAGCCCCTGGTGAAATCGCTCTGGCCGTCGTGGGTGCCCATATGTCCGGCCTGCCGCTGAACCACGAGTTGACATCCCGCGGCGGTCGTTTCGTCCGGACAGATCGGACGGCGACGATCTACAGGTTCTTTGCGCTTGCCGGAGGGCCGCCCGCGCGGCCCGGCCTGTTGCGCGCGGAGCCGGGATCGGCGATCGAGCTGGAAATCTGGGCTCTTCCCACCGAGGGGTTTGCCGATTTCGTAGCCTCCGTCCCATCGCCCCTGTCGATCGGCACAGTCCAGCTTTCGGACGGGGACGCGGTAAAGGGGTTCCTTGTGGAATATGCCGGCTTGGAAGGGGCCGAAGATGTCACCGCCTTCGGCGGCTGGCGCGCGTATCTCAACTCCTTGGCGGTTACGATGAGCCAGAAACCCTCCGTTACGAAATCAATTCAGATGTCCCACAGGTCCTGACGAGGGACACTCAGCCCCTGCCTTGGCGCAAGCCAAGTTCTTCTGACATCACCACTTGAAAGGTTTGGGTTCGGTGATGCAGGGACGCTACCGAGCCACCTACTCAGTCTCAAAACGGTTTTTCCGACGGCACCCCTTATCCGGTTCGTTCGGAAATCCCGACGAGCCAGTCACGGAACCGCTTGGCCGGAGTGGATAGGTCGATATTTCGCGGCACAATTACATAATAGGCAAAGGAGGTGTCCGTTTCACGCTGAAACGGATCGACAAGGTCACCACGCTCCAATTCGTTTCGTACAGTCCACGAGGCGAAGAGAGAAACGCCGAGGCCGTTAATTGTTGAGCTCAACTGAAAGTGCCGGTCTTCCAGAATCATCTGGGAATTTGAAGCGGACAGGGTCATTCGATGGGTGGAAAACCATTCCGCCCACATTCGGGTGTCATCCACGTGAAGGTCTTGTCAGATCAAACTGATTTGCGATGCTGAACGGTGCCCGATTGTTCTCCTTCGACGTGCTCTGCAAGGCCTTTCCCCTTACAGAACGGTGTTTCGTGTCAAATTGGCTGAGGATAGCGGGGGAAGGGAGTTTTCCGGCTGATTGCTCTGACAGTACCCTCTGTGAGGTTCGTCCGTTTCCGTCAACAACCCAAGATTACTTCAAGGTTTCTTCAATTGGTCTTCAAGCCTCAGACTACGGCAGATGCGAAACTGGTGACATCCTGAAAACTGACGATGGGAACTGACCAATGAATATCCAGAATGACCCCAACCCCGACTACGCCGCGACATCGGCCGACGGTGAGATCAAGCCCAAAGCGACTTGTGAAACGTCAAACAGAGCCCAGTTTGGTAAAGATGAAGCCTGCCTGAGCACTTCCTGCTTGGGATCAGCTCTCCCAAGAGGAAAAGAGATGAAACTGGGTCAGGCTGCGGTTTTCGCCGCCTCAGTATTCATTGCAGGCTTTATTCAGTCACCTGCGTCGGCCGAAAACATGGTGAATCCGGTTCTGAAGACCATGTTGGAAGAAATGCCCAACACCGAGGCAAATGTCGTTGTTTTTGATGTCGATCCAGGATGGAAGACAGATCATCACATCCACCCTGGACAGCTATTCGTCTACGTGATGGAAGGCGGGCTGCGCCTCGATGTTGATGGCCAAGAGCCTGTGGTGTATCGGGCCGGCGAAGCTTTTTACGAGGTGCCAAACCTTGGTATGATCGGCGCAAACGTGAGCGCCACTGAACGCGCGAAGTTTGTTGTTTTCCAGTTTGGAGAGCCAGGCAAGCCGCTCATGGTACCGCAGTAAACGCCAGTCGGTCCTGCAAGACAAACTCGGCTTGAGACGGCCCCCGACGCTGGCGAGCGTCGGGGTATGATCCAGCGCTCCGGATGCAGGTATTTCAAGACACCGCCGGAGATCATTCGCCTGGCGGAGATGACCTCGGGACTCGCCTTAAACCACACGCAAGGGCTGGGTTTGGTCATAATCCGACGCTATCCAGCGTCCTCTCCAGCCTCGAGCTAGGTTGTCTTTGACCTGAGACCCGACTTCCCTCCAGGCTTTGGGAGAATCCGTCGGTTTATTGTACTGCTCCCCAACCTTGGACCGCCGGAAACTGGATTTTTCCGGCTTTATCACGACGACGGGCTGGTGACGCCATCGGGATAATGCATGGTAATCGGGACGTTGTAACCGATCGCGCTGTGGGGTTTGTCCTCGTTGTAGTGTCTGCGCCAATCCTCCAGCTTTTCGCGGGCGTCCGCAAGGCTCATGAACCAGTGCGCGTTCAGGCACTCCGCCCTGAGTTTGCTGTTGAACGCTTCGATGAAGCCGTTGTCCGTGGGTTTCCCGGGCCGTGAGAAGTCAAGCGTGACGTCTTCGCATAGGCCCAGAGATCGAGGTCACGGGAGATAAATTCGCTGCCGCGGGTCACTGTGTCCTTCTCACTTAGAACTGGGCCATTACACTGGCCGCGAGAGAGGGGGGCGTCCCAATCTGTATTGGCGTGGTGTAGTTCCGGTCCATCTCTTGAAAGCACGAGTAAATGCACTCTGGTCTGAAAAGCCGAGAAGAAAGGCAACCTCGCTGAGTGCGAGGTCGTCTCTCGGCACATAGGACATCGCCAACTCCTCGCGCACCGTCTCGACCAGTTGTGCGAATGTCTCGCCTGCATCGGAGAGCCGCCGATGCAGCGTTCGACCGCTCAGCCCGAGCTTGCGTGCCAGCACATCACGCCGAGGCTCGCCATCCCTGAGCGCACGTTCGATTTCTGCGCGCACCCTTGCAACCAGGTCATCAGGTGCCAAGCGGGATTCCATCAATAAACTGGAATAATCCTCAGCAACGTGAAACAGCGCGGAATCGCGCCCCTGTATCGGCGTTTCCCAAGCTTCGCACGTCAACACATATTCTGCCCGCCCGACGGAAAACGAAACCGGGCACCCGAAATACGCGGTATAGAGTTCATGTCCCTGCGGAGGCGGGCCTGGAAACCGCACCTCCTGAGGGGCCCAATCCTCCCCTAATGCACCCCTCAAGCGTAAGGTCAGCACAGCGAAAGAATATTCCACCGCGGGCGGCGGAACCGGACCGATTTTCGAGGATAACACCAAAGTAAAGGAGCGTGGGCTTTCTTCGATCTTAAAGCCGAGCCAAGTGTTAATTAATCCGAAAAAGCGCACCAGACGGATCACTGCATCACCCAGGGTCGGCGCGTTCATCAACATGTAATCAAAGCTTCTGTAGGCGCCAAGCGGGGCCTCCCGCGCGGCGCGAAGGGCAAGTTGCGGATCACCCGTGGCGCGATAGGCCGCCTGCCAAAAATTGCGCATGTCGGCGGGGGTTACCTCGCCGTCCACATCTTTCACTGTCTCCCGCGCAATGCCTGACGCATCGAGAACAGCATCCGGGTCAGCACCTTGGCTTTTACAGGCGGCCAGAACGGCGCGAATGGTCGCGGCGGTATTTCGGTGAGCGGCCATGCCCAAATTCTATGACAATTTGTCCTGCAAGGCGAAAACTTTGGCCCCATGCGTCAAGATTTCTAGCCTCCCCAATTACAGACTGAGCCCACCAAAGCCGTGGGAGGAAGATTGAATGACCCGACATAACAACCCTACTCGCCTTGCCGGCACCATGGCGACCGCATTGGTCGCAGGCACTGCAGCAATGGCGGATGCTGACAATATCGCCGTGTTTCCTGCTGACACGGGTCTTGTCGTTCAGTTCGGACAATTCGAAACGACGCTGAGTTTCGACGAAATGGTGGCCAGAACCAAGGATCAGTTCCCGGAGCTGCGCGAAATGCCCGGGCTGGTGCAGACCTACTATGTGAAGCTGGAAGAACCAAACCGCTTCGGCGCGGTCCACATCTGGAAGGATATGGACACGCTGATGGCCTTTCGAGAAACCGAATTTGCGAAAACTATGGGGCAGTATTTTGCCTTGTCAGGGCCGCCCGAAATCTTGGTGATGCCGTCGGTATTCCAGTTGCGCGATACTATTGTACAAGACTGATATTTTTCGCCTGGGCAGGTCTTGCTGCCATCCGGCGGCAGTAGGGCCCGCCTCATCAACGGATCTTGGTTTTGAGGGGCCGCTTCGGATTCCAATTCGATCATTCGTTGCAGGATGAACCAATGCCACCAAGGGCGACAGCTGACCACTTCGAGATTACCTCTGCTAGGTGCTGTCAGACCAATGCGAACTAGTCTCCATGTGGACAGAGACACTGTCCGTTATTCTGCACAGAGACCCCGCCATTCGGCGAGGGCGGCGGCGCGGGTCTGCTTGAAGAGTGGCCAGCTGGAGAGGCTGCGTTCCTGGTTGAAATGGTTGGTGACGGAGGCGTGGACGGCGGCGAACTTTTGAAGACTTCGGATACGCCGAAATCGGAGCATGGCCCGCTCGCGTCGTCGGAACGGCAGGTGTGAGTTCTCCGCGCGATTGTTGAGCCAGCGACCAGTTTCCTGTCGGCCCGCCGCATCAACTTCCTTCAAGGCGGCGCCGTAGGAACGAAGTCGATCCGTGACGATGACCTCAGGCTGACCATGCCGCTTCATCGATTTTCGCAAGAATTTCAATGCAGCTTTCTTGTCACGAGTCTTCGTGACGTAGCTTTCCAGGACCTCGCCTTCGTGATCGACGGCCCGCCAAAGGTAGTACCGCTCACCGTTGATCCTCACGAAAATCTCGTCGAGGTGCCACTGCCAGCGGCTGGATTTCATCCCTTCGATCCGCCGTTTTCGGATCTCCGAGGCGAACATCGGGCCGAACCGGCGCCACCAGTAGCGAACCGTCTCGTGGCTGACATCGACACCCCGTTCATGAAGTAGATCCTCTACGTTCCTCAGCGAAAGCGGAAAGCGAACATACATCATGACGGCCAGACGGATAATTTCGGGGCTGCTGCGAAAGCCCTTGAACGGGTTGGGTCTGCTCATCCTCGGACGCTACGAACCCGACCTCCCATTCTCAAGACCAATCCGTCTGACAGAACCCGGAGAGCCAGTCCTGAGCGCTGTGCATATCGCTCTGGGGCAGGCTGGGCGGGTGTTGTGGGTCAGGTGAAGACGACGTACGGTTGTGAATAACCGGAGTGGGCGGAAGTTCGGTGCGTTGATCCTTCCTGCAGATCGCCCTATTCCTGCCTGAACTTCCGAACTGAGGAGAAACCCCATGATCGGACGCGACTCTCATGACGACATCAATCGCTATGAGGTTTGGCCCTGGAACTTCGGCCTCGTTCTCGCGGCGGTAATCGTCTACCTGATTTTCGCCTACGCCCAACCGATTTCCTGAGGAGGTCATCATGAGCAAAAAGCCAGAAGACCTGCGCTCTGCCCGCTGGTTCGCGCCGGACGACTTGCGTTCCATGGGGCACCGATCCCGCGCCATGCAGATGGGGCTGGACGGCGCGGATTGGGAGGGCAAGCCGGTAATTGCCATCATCAACACATGGTCGGATCTGTCGCCTTGCCACCATCACCTGCGCGATCGCGCGGAATACGTGAAAAAGGGCGTCTATCAGGCGGGCGGCATGCCGGTCGAAATGCCAGTGCATTCCTTCTCCGAGCAGTTCCTCAAACCCACCTCCATGCTCTATCGCAATATGGGCGCGCTGGAGGTGGAGGAAACGCTGCGCAGCCATCCCATTGACGGCGTAGTGCTGATGGGTGGCTGTGACAAATCCACTCCGGCACTGGTCATGGGTGCGGTCTCAATGGGGTTGCCGTTTATCTACATGCCCGCGGGCGCTATGCTGCGCGGCAACTATGCCGGGCAGCCGCTCGGCTCCGGCACAGATGTCTGGAAATACTGGGACGAACGCCGCGCCGGCACCATCTCCAAGGAACAGTGGGACGGCGTACAGGGCGGCATCGCGCGCAGTTATGGCACCTGCATGACCATGGGCACGGCCTCGACCATGATGTCCATCGCCGATGGCTGGGGGCTCACGCTGCCCGGGGCGTCCTCAATCCCCGCGCCCGACGCGGGCCATAAACGCATGGCCGCTGCCTGTGGCCGCCGCGCGGTCGAGATGGTCTGGGAAGACCTGACCCCGGACAAGATCATGACCTGGGAAAGCACCCGCAACGCCGTGACGGTGGCCATGGCCACCGGCTGTTCGACCAATGCGATCATCCACCTAATCGCCATGGCGCGGCGCGCGGGCATCGACCTTACGCTCGATCACCTCGACGAGATCGGACGCAAAACGCCGGTGATCGCCAATATACGCCCCTCTGGCAGTGAATACCTGATGGAGGATTTCTTTTACGCCGGCGGCCTTCCCGCGCTGATGAGAGAGTTGGGCGACAAGCTGGACCTGTCGGTCATGACTGCCAATGGCCGCACAATGGGCGAGAACATCGCCGATGCGGTGAACTACAACGAAGATGTAATCCGCCCGCTGTCTAACCCGGTTTATCACGAAGGATCTCTCGCCGTGCTGCGCGGCAATGTCGCCCCCGATGGCGCGGTGATCAAACCCGCCGCGATGGACGCCAAATTTCAGCAGCATTCCGGCCCCGCCATCGTTGCCGACAGCTATCCAGAGCTGAAGGAGATCATAAATGACGAGGATTACCCGATAACGCCGGATCACGTGCTGGTCCTGCGCAACGCCGGGCCTCTGGGCGGGCCGGGGATGCCGGAATGGGGCATGATCCCGATGCCAAAGGCGCTGTTGAAACACGGGCACCGAGATATGCTGCGCATGTCAGATGCGCGCATGTCGGGCACCAGCTTCGGGGCCTGCATCCTGCATGTGGCGCCGGAATCCTATGTTGGTGGTCCGCTGGCCCTTCTGAAGACCGGCGATATCGTCGAGATCGACGTACCGAACCGCACACTCAACATGCGGGTCTCCGACGAAGAGCTGGCCGCCCGCCGCGCCGCCTGGACCGCGCCCGAACCGCGCTACGAACGCGGCTACGGCAAGATGTTCAGCCAGCACGTGGAACAGGCCGACACGGGTTGCGATTTCGACTTCCTACGCACCGATTTCGGCGCGCCTGTGTCCGAACCGGAGATCAACTGATGGATCTCGCGGCCGCGCTGACCGGTGTCTCCGGTGGTGTCAGACCAATTCGAACCGGTCTCCGAATGGACAGCGAGCCTGCCCCTTATGCCACACCGAGTTGACGCCACTCAGCGAGAGCGGCGGCTCGGTGCTTCTTGAAGTTGGCTCTGGAAGAGAGGGTGCGCTCCGAATTGAAATGGTTGAAGACCGAGGCGTGGACGGAGGCGAACATCTGCAAACTTCGCATTCGCCGGAAGCGCTGCATCGCCCGTTCTCGTCGTCGAAACGGTAGATGCGAATTCTCCACCCGGGTGTTCAGCCAACGGCCGGTTTCATGGCGATCTGCCACTCCGTTTTTCTTCATCGCGGCGCCGTAGGAGCCCAGGCAATCGGTCACGAAGCTCTCGAGAACCTCGCCTTCATGGTCGACAGCCCGCCAGAGGTAATGCCGCTCGCCGTTGATCTTCACAAACACTTCGTCGAGATGCCAACGCCAACGGCTCGACCGCATACCTGCGACCCGCCGTTTCCGGATCTCAGCGGCAAACATAGGCCCGAACCGATGCCACCAGTAGCGGACCGTCTCGTGGCTGACATCGACGCCGCGCTCGTGCAACAGAACCACGACGTTCCTGAGAGACAAGGGAAAGCGAATGTACATCATCACCGCCAAGCGGATGATCTCATCGCTCGTCTTGAAGTACTTGAAAGGGTCACGTTTCGTCATCCGCAGACGCTACTCAGCCCCCCCGTCCTGTCGCAAGCCAGGTTCTGCCGACATGACCGTCAGGTGGCGGTGGTGTCATTTGTGGACGGCGGCGGCTGTCTGGCTACGTGCGCGCCTTTTCGAAATTCGCCCAGGCCTCTGCAAAGGCGTCGAAGTCGAAATTGGGTCCGCGTGCGGGCTCCAGGATCAGTTTCTCGGTCTCCAGAAGCTTCCTGATCGCGTGCTGCAGGTCGCCGACCACATCCAGCGGGACGACCAATGCACCGTGACGGTCGGCATGCACAAGGTCGCCATCCTCGACAATCATTCCGAAGATCGAGACAGGTGTGCCGATCTCTCGTACATGGACGAACCCGTGGCTCGGCCCGACGGAGCCCGCGACCACGGGGAAGCCCTGGGGAAGATCCCCCAAGTCGCGCATCACACCATTGGTCAACGCGCCGGAAAGCCCGAAGCCTTTGTGCACGGTGGTGTTGATCTCGCCCCAGTAGGCGCCGATGCAATCCGGGAAATCGAGATCCTCGACCACGGCCAGAGCAGGGCGCGGACCTTCGGCCATGTGGCGGTAATAGTCCATTCGCCGGGCCTTGATGACGTCCGGTGCCTCCGTCGGTGGCTCTAGCGCGGCGATCTTGGCGGTGCGTGCATAGCCGACGATGGACGGTGCACCCGGGTCCGACGCGATCATGGTCCCGCGGGTGAAGTTCGCGAAGCCGCGTCGGCCCTGGGCCGTCTCGATCGCATTGCATACGGTGGGCGTATCGACCGATTTCAGAAGGTCGAGCAGGGTCTGGTTCATCTATTCCTCCAACCAGCGCGCGAGCGCCGCATTCGTGGCTAAGGGCTGCTCCAGCGTGGGCAGATGCGCCGCGCCGGGCAGGATCTCTAGCCGGGATCCCGGGACGAGGTCATGCATCAGGCGGTGCCTCTCCACCGGGCAGAGTTGATCTTCCTGGCCGCACAGTACCAGGGTCGGCACGGTCACGCCGCGCAGCGTCTCCTGCCGGTCTGGCCGGTCCCGGAGCGCAAGCGACTGGCGGACGAAGACCTCTGGTCCGAGGCCCATCGCCATCTCCATGCACAGATCGAGGATGCGCTGCTTGTCCGGGCTTTCGACCAGGTAATTTGGCTTCATCTCGTCGCGCATGACCGCGCGCAGATGCCCGGTGCGTGCCTTTTCCATCTGCGGGGCACGCCGGGCCTGAACTTCAGGGAGTTCGGCACGGGGGTTCGTGTCAAGCAGCGCCAGGCGCTCGACACGCTCGGGCGCCTGGTGAACGATCTCTATCGCGATGATCCCGCCCATCGAGAGCCCTGCCAGGGCAAACCGGGGTGGCGCGGCAGCAAGCACCGCCCGCGCGAGGTCCGCGGTCGTCGCGTGCTCCGTCAGCGCCGCAAGGTGGAGGGCCCGCCTTTGACCCAGTGCCGCTATCTGTGGGCCGAACAGCCGGGCGTCGCACATCATGCCCGGCAGCAGAACGAGCGGCGTCATCGGACCATGGCCGCGCCCTGGGCCAGCGCGGAGAGCTTTGCATAGGCAATGTCGGGATCGACCGCACCGAACCCGGCGAAGGTTCCGAAACCGCAGTCGGATCCGGCGATCACCCGGTCGGCGCCGACGATTTCCACGAAGCGCTGGATGCGCTGGGCGACAAGCTCGGGGTGTTCGACGAAATTGGTCGTCGTGTCGACCACGCCGGGAACCAGGACCTTGTCTTCGGGGATCTCGGACTTTCGGTCCCGGAAGACCGACCATTCATGGCCGTGGCGCGGGTTCGAGGTCTCGAACAGCACGTAGCGCGATTTCGTGGACATGAGCGTGGTGAACATCTTGTCCATCGGGATGTCGCAGACATGAGGACCTTCGTAGTTGCCCCAGCAGATATGCACCCGCACCTTTTCCGCGGGCACATCCGCAAGCGCATGGTTGAGAGCCTCCACATGGGAGGCTGCCACCTTAAGGAACTCCTCGTCACTCAGATCGTTGAAGAGCATGTGCCGCGACAACGCCAGGTCGGGACAGTCCAGCTGCAGATCCAGCCCGGCGGCCACGATGGTCTCGTACTCGGCCTTCATCGCATCGGCGAGCGCCGCGAGGTATGCGTCGCGGGTGGGGTAGAAATCGTTCTGAAGGAAGAGCGAGATCACACCGGGCGACGCGGCATTCATGAAGCCACGTTCGAGCCCATGTTCGGCCATGGCGGCCTTGAGGTTCGCGATGTCTTTCTGAAGCTCTCCCTGCCCTTTGGACTTCACCTCGCCCACGCACATCGGCCGCGCATATTGCGGTGTGCCGCCGCTGTCGGAGATGCGTTTCAGGAAGGACGGGAAGAGCTTCAGGTCGGCGGGTGCATTCCGCGGGCTGTCGCCTCCAAAACCGGTATAACGGTCCTTCACATAGGTCGCATAGGAGATCTTGGAGGTTTCGCCGTCGCTGACGATATCGACCCCGGCCTCGCGCTGCTTGCGCACCGTCTCCGAGACGGCCGCGGTCATGGCGCGATCGAAGGCGGCAGGATCGTAGGCTTCGTTGCGTTCCCGGGCGAAGATGAAATCGACTACCTCCTGGGTGCGGGGAAGCGAGCCGACGTGGGTCGTGGTTACGGGCATGTGCTGCTCCTATGTCTTGCGCGCCATCAGGACGGTATGGCGGTCGGTTTCGGCATCCTCGGACAGGAACCCCGTCAGGATCATGCCGTTCTGCTCGAGGCAGGTCGCGTAGTCCGCAGGCGACAGCGAGGCATGGTAGACGGGCTCGCCTGCTACCTCGCCCTGCGCCTCGCCCGCACGCGGCCCGACTGTCAGCAGCAGGCTGCCGCCTGCTTTCAGATGTCGGGCCATCCTTGCGATGGCATCGGTCTGTTCCTCCCTGGTCAGGTGGAAGAAGCTGTTCCAGGCGATGATCCCGTCGAAGGACTCGCCAAGATCGAGATCGCGCATGTCCGCCTGGCGCCAGTCACCTTGCGGCCAACGGGTCCGCGCGATGTCGAGCATCGCCGAAGAGAAGTCGACCCCGGTCAGATCGAACCCCTCGGCGATGAACCAGCTCGCGATCGGCTCCCCGGCCCCGCACCCCAGATCGAGAACACGCCCACCAGCCGGCAGGCACGCCGCGAAGCGTGCCAGCCAACGTGCCTCGAACAAGGCCCGCGAGCGCTGCGCGTCATAGAGCGCGGCCTTGCGTTCGTAGATGTCCCGAGTGTCCTCGGGGCGGGCACCTATCGTGTCCATGTCGGCCCTGCCGGATCGTCGGTGGCGACGATGTGATACAGGCTCGCCTCACCGGTCATCGCGGGGACGGCGTTGTGGGGCAGGTTTTCGGGAACACTCATTGTGTCGCCCGGATTGATCACTACCGAACCACCATCCCAGGTTACGCGCCAGTGACCGCGTACCGGCATCAGAACCGACGGGCGATCATGGGCATGCATCTTCTCGCTGGCCGATGCGCGGGTCATGAAATCGACCTCGAGCCCCGGTTTGTCGCGCAGCACGCCGTTTTCGCCGATGACCTTGACCGGGTTCTTGTCAGCAAGGGCGTAGAGGTCCCAGTATCTGGCGACGTGGTTGGGAAGGACCTCGGCCGTGGAGGGTTCGGCACGCTTGGCCAGCTCTTCTTCCGACATCAGCGGCATCGGCTTCACACCTTCCGGCAGATGCTGCTGTTTCTTGCTGTCATAGAGCGTGCCGTTCTCGCCCAGCACGAGCCCGTGATCTGCTGCGTCCTCGATTACCTGCGGCGCCCAGAGCACGCCGCCACCGGCATCGTCACCTCCCAGGATGGCCATGATCATCCCGTAGTCCGTGCCGATATTCTCGAACCCGCGAAAGACGCCGGTGGGGATGTTGAAGATGTCGCCTTCTTCCAGGACGACCTCACCGGCCGTGCCCCAGCGGCCCCAGAAAAACCGCCAGCGGCCCGACAGGACGAAGAACGCCTCGGCGGTGTTGTGATCGTGCAGCGAGTTGCGGCATTTCGGCGGCTGGCCCGCGGCACCGATGTTGAAGCCGTGCGGGATCGAGATATGCACATGCTGATCGGGGCTTTCCGATACGCCGCCACCGATGATCGTGAAGTTCTCCTTCTGGTCGCTGCCCGGGGTATGAGCATCGATGAAGGCGGTCTTGCAGGGCCGAAGCTCGCCGTAACGAACGATCCGGGCTTCCATGTCTTGTGGTGTCATCTGTCTGGTCCTTGATTGCGTTTGGGGTAGGTGGGTCGGCAACGCCCTACCCCGGCGGCCGTAGGTTCAGCCGCCTGGCCCTCAGGCTGGCGAGATAGACGTGATGACGGCTCAGCGCCGGGCTCGGCATCCGCATTCAGAGCTCTCCCGTCTTGAGCAGGATCTGCTTCCAGATCGCGGTTTCGTCGAAAAGCGTCCATTCGCGGCGCAGGGTCGGGCGGTTTCCGACGAGCGCGCCAAACTCGGCGTGGCTGATGCCCAGGATGAAGACCTCCGCCCCGGTGGGCGTGCCGAATGCGCCCCAGCCCTCGTGCTTGCCATGCAGGCTCCAACGGATGGCAGAGCGTGGCGGCATCATCGGATCGTCCCGGCCAATGACATGGTGGATCGTGAAGGCGGCGTTGGGAAACGCTGCACGCAGACCCATCCAGAACCGGTCCGCGCCGTCATGGCTGAGGGTCTCCAGCCCCCCGGGGTAGGCCAGGTTCGCCGCGCGGTCATAGGCTTCGGGGATCACGGTGAAATCCGCGTTCATGATCCGCGTAAGGATCTCCGCGTGGCGCTGCCCCCATTCGTTGCCATTGCCCCGGCCCGTGTAGGGGCCTTCCACGTCGTTGGCGGGCGTATAGGGCTGCGCGCAGGCCTGCGGCCCACCTTCACGGGCGATCAGATCGCGCGCATAGTCCTTCGGGTCCCACCCCAGCTGGCGCACGATGGCGCCCTGGTCGCGGATCAGCCATTCGTCGTTGATCTGGTTGGCAATGGCGTGGCAGTCCGCGAGGATACGGTAGTGCAGCGTCTTGCCCGTGGGCTCGCCGTAGACCCCCGGATAGGCATGCGTCGCGGTGGAGTGCAGGCGGTGCGACGACAGCATCCCGTCCTCGGGGGTGCCAGACCAGATCACGTCTTCGCCGTAGAGAGTACGGTCCGGAAATTCCGCCAGCGTCGCCATGGTCGCCGCGATGACACCCTGGTTGCCGACCACCACCGAACCGGGCGAGCGCACCACGATATCGGGCGCGTAGTAGTCATGCAGGGTCGCGATTCCGCGGTCTTCCCAGATCTCCTTGGTGATCCCGATGATGTAATCGGGAAAGTCCGTGAATTTCGGGTCGAAGCCCTTCATTGGGTCCATCCTTCCGGGATACGGGCAGTGCTCCGCACCACGAGCGGGGCCTCCACCAGGATTTCTTCGGGCGAGGTGTCGCCCTGATTGATCTGCCGCATCAGGATCTCGACCGTGGCATCGACCATCTGGTTGGCGCGCTGACGCACCGTGGTCAGGTCATAGGCGCGCCAGGCCGCGGGCGGCACGTCGTCATACCCGACGACCGAGACATCGCCCGGCACGGAAAGGCCAAGCTCGTACCGCAGCACGTCGATGACGCCGAAAGCCATGTGATCGTTCGCCACGAACACCGCGTCGGGCCTGTCGGGCCGGTCGAACATGTCGCGAGCTGCCTGCCGCGCCTGCTCGAGCACGTAATTCCCCACCTCGCGCGCATGGAGTTCGATCCCGTGCGCGGCCAACCCTTCGAGGAACCCCGCTTCGCGTTCGACCTGGGTCGAGGCGCCCTCCCAGCCGGCGATGTAGCCGATGCGCTGGTGTCCGCCCGCCACGAGGAAGTTCGCCACGCTGCGGCCGCCGCTGCGATTGTCGGACATCACGGCCGAGGAGTCGTGCCCTTGCTGGCGGCGGTTGAAGAAGACGATGGGAACACCGGCCTCCTTGCAGCGCTGTGCCAGGTCGGAGCTGAGCGCGACCGAGGCCGCAATGATCCCGTCAACCTGGTAGTCGAGGATTTCCTCGACTACCTCGTTCACGTCCCCCGAGGTCTGCGAGGCCATGAACACCAGAACGTGGTACCCCTGTTTCTGCAGCGCGTTCGAGAGTTTCTCGAGCGCCTCGGGGTAGAAGTAGTTCTCGAGGTAGGCGACCACCAGCCCGATGATCCGGCTCTTGCCGGACACCATGGCGCGGGCCAGGATGTTGGGACGGTAACCCAGTTCATCAGCCGCCCGGCGAACCTTCTCGACCGTCTTCCTCGAGGCCGAGGCCCCCGGCGTGAACACCCGGCTGACCGCCGACTGGCTCACCCCTGCCCGGCGCGCGACGTCGGCCGATGTTATCTTTGCAACGCTCATCAGTCTGCCGTCCAACCTCCGTCAACAATCAGGGATGTGCCGGTCACCAGCGCGGAAGCCTCCGATGCCAGATAGACCACCGCCCCCATGATATCCTCGACCTCGCCCGCGCGGCCAAGCTTGATCTTGTCCAGCACCCACGCGCGCTTGTCCGGGTCCTCGAAGGTGGGACGTGTCAGGTCGGTCAGTATGAAGGTCGGACAGATCGTGTTGACCCTGATCCGGGCCGCGCCGAACTCCAGCGCCAAAGCCTTGGTGAACCCTTCGACGGCGAATTTCGAAGCGCAGTAGACCGCCCGTTCACGCCCGCCCACATGGCCCATCTGGCTGGAGATGTTGATCAGGCTGCCGGGTTTTCCCGCCGCGATCAGCCCTTTCGCCACGGCCTGGGTCAGGAAATAGGCGCCACGGAGATTGACCTCCATCACGGCGTCGAAATCCTGTGGAACCGTATCGACGGCCGCCGAATGACGGGCGAGCCCCGCGGAATTCAGCAGGATATCGAAGGGACCCTCACGTATGACCGCCTCGGCGGTAGTCTCCACGTCGGCGATGTCGAGTGCCAGAACGTCCGCATGCCACCCGCGCGCCGCCATCTCGTCGGCAACATGCCGGAGCTTCTCGGCCCGACGCGCCACAAGCGTGACCGCCGCCCCGCTCTCCGCGAGGGCCACGGCACAGGCCATGCCGATGCCCGACGACGCCCCGGCCACCAGAGCGCGCTTGCCGTCGAGGCGGAAGGACGGGGTCTTCGGAAGTGTCATGCGCTCACCCCGTCAGGCAGCTCGATCGCATCCAGGTTCCGGGCCTTGTTGAATTCCGCGAGCCGCCCGAGCACATCCACCCCGATCTGCCGATAGAGGTCGAGCAAATCGACAAGCACCCAGTTTTCGCGGATCAGACCATCTTCCATGCGCCAGAAATCGAGGCTGCGGAGCATGACTTCCTTGTCGACCGGCGGGATGCCCATCCAGCCATCGCCCGTCAGGGTCAGGCGCATGTTGGGCCAGCCGGTTTCACAGACGTAGTTCCCTTCGGCCATCCAATGGGACAGGAGGTTACCCATCGCATCGAGCTTGCGATCCGGCATCGCGCGCAGGAAGGGAATCTGGTGCCAGTTCCGGAAGCCCGCGAGCCCGCGCGCCGTACCGATACCGGCGGGTCCGTACCAGTTCATTCGCTGATCCCAATACCGTTGCAGGTTCATCACTTCCGGCCCGCCTTCTGTCGGGTGACGGCAGAGGTCGGTCAGCATGGCGATCACATGCGTCATCGCGGCGCTGCCATCGCCTTGGACCGACAGCCCGTCCCCCGACATCGGGGCTGGGGTACACAGGAAGGCACCAAGCTGCGGCGCCATCGGCCAGGCCCCTGCGAGCAACATCAGTTCCGGGATATCCCAGATGGCCTGCATCTCGACGACCCTGCCGCCATCGACGCGAAAGAACTCGTGATAGCGCATATGCGCCAGGTGCCCCGTCGGAGGGATCCCGAGGAACGGGGCCAAGAAGGTGCCCATGTAATTTCCCATGGCGCCGATCCAGTCCTGCCCCTCCGGCGTGGTTCCGGCCAGCAGGATCATGTCGCGCCGTTCTAGGTCCGGCATGGCGCGCTCAAGCGGCTCCAGGCACTGGCCCATGAATGCGTCCCACCCCGCAAGCTCACCGAAGGGGTGGCACAGGTGCAACACCGCATCGGGCGCGAACAGCTCGGCCATGATCGCTTCGACAGCATCCTTTTCGAAGCGCGCCATGGCGCGACGGTAGGGAGTAATCAGGGATTTGAGCTCGGCGGGCGTCATCGGCGCTACTCGACCGCCTCGCCGTAGGGCACGTTACGCCCGCCGTAGCGGCGCACGCGGATGTTGCATT